>JBBSEY010000040.1:0-17850 GCA_038239265.1 Gemmatimonadales bacterium
GATCACGGCGAGCACCTGACGCGGATTGATCGGCTTGACGAGATAATCGCGAACATCGACGCCGATCGCTTCCTTCAGCGTCGCGTCTTCCTCGCTCTTCGTGACCATGATGATCGGAAGGAGAGGGTCGAGCTCGCGGATCTCACGGTACGCCTCGAGGCCGCGCTTGCCGGGCATCTGTTCGTCGAGCAGAACGATCCCGTACGTACGCCGCCGGAGCATCTCGACGGCATCGTCCGCATTGGTCGCGGATTCTACCTCGAAACCCTTCTCCCGCAGGAAGATACGGTGCGACTCGAGAAGATCAGCCTCATCGTCGATCCAGAGAACCGATTTCGGGTGCTGTGCCATGTGCACTCAATGTAGTTTGACGGAAAAGTCGCGGCCAGCGCACTCGGCCGCTGCGGGCATGCTTGCGGCGCACGCCGGTTCTCTCTACGCTCCCCGGGCGCCCACTTCCCCTGCTTGTATCCTCCCAACTTCGCCGATGCGCGCTTTAGTTCCGCCATTCGCCGTGGGCCCGATTGTCTTCCCGTTCCGCGCACTCGCGACGTATGCGGGGAGCGCGCAGCTGGGGCGCGGACGCGAGGTCGCCCTGGCGTGTCTGATGGCGGCGCGTTTGTCGACGCCCCTAGCGGGCGAGCCGTTGCCGGCGCCGGTGCGCGCCGCAAGAGCGACGGGAGCGAGCAGGTGGTTCGCATCGCTGGCGTTGCCGGGTGCACTACGTGCGCCGCTCACACGCGTTGCCGCCGCCAGCGCGCGCGAAAGCGCGAGTGATCTCGCAGAAGCGCTCAGCGCGGTAATCGCGGCGGCGAGAAAGCATCTCGACGAGGCGAGTCTGGGGGAGCTGGAATCGGTGGTGAAGGGGCTCAATGCCGAGCGCTGAGCATCCGCTCAGGTTCATATCGCCTCTCGCTCGCCCCACCGCCTGCCCGTAACTTCTCCTCTATGCCCGCACCCCACGACGAGCCCCGCCTCGCCGAGTTGCTCAAGCGCACCGATGCGATCGCCGATGGCGAGTCGACGGCCGATAACATCGCCACGGGCTTCCCCACCCTCGATCGCCTCCTCGGCGGCGGGCTTCGCCGCGGCGACCTCATCGTGCTCGGCGGCGACGTGGGCACGGGCAAAAGTGCCTTAGCACTTGCAATTGCTCTGAGAGCGGCGGAAGCGGGAAAGGCGGTGAGTTATCTTAGTGGTGAGATGTCTCCGAATCGGGTGAACGAGCGCCTGCTCGCCATCGAGGGACGAGCGTCGATCGATTCGCTGCGCTCCGGCACCGTCGACGAAGAGACGCGCGCATCGCTTGGCGCCGTCGCCCTCCGGAAGCCGCACATGCTTCCCGTCGTGCGTGCGATGCCCCACGAGGGGAGCGATGCCTTGGACGCCGAGGCGAAGCGAGAGCCCCGGCCCCTGCTGCTCGTGGTCGACTCGCTCCAGCACATCCACGGGAGCGGCGCGCCGGCCGAGAACAATGCGCAGGCCGTGCTCGCGCTCAAGGAGCTCGCCATGCGCAATCACCTCGCGGTGCTCGTGACCGCGCATCTCCCCGAGCTACCCCCTGCTCGAGAGAATCTGCGTCCGCAGCTTCACGACTTCGGCGCTGTGGGCGCGATCAAGCAGCTTGCGGACGTGGTGCTCGGACTCTTCCGCGAAGAAATTTATCACCCCGTCCCCGGCTCCGAGGGCGCAGCGGAGCTCGCGATTCTGAAGAACCGGCACGGTCCCACCACGTACATCGATCTGTACTTTTACAAGCAGTGGCTCAGATTCGAGGACATGGTCGACCCGGATCGCTGACCGCTCGTATATTCACCCTGTCTGCAGCGGACTACGGAGATGGCTGGTCACAGTAAGTGGAAGCAGATCAAGCACTACAAGGCCGCGACGGACGCGAAGCGCGGCGCGCACTTCACGAAGCTCATTCGCGAGATCACGGTGTCCGCGAAGGCGGGCGGCGGCGACCCCGCCGGGAATCCGCGCCTGCGTACCGCGATCGACATCGCGAAGGCCGCGTCGATGCCGAAGGAGAACATCGAGCGCGCCGTGAAGAAGGGGACGGGTGAGCTGGAGGGCGTCGATTACCAGGAAGTGATGTACGAGGGCTACGGGCCCGGCGGCGTCGCCCTTCTCATCCACGCGGTCACCGACAACCCGACGCGTACCGTCGCCGAGGTGCGCTTCAAGCTCTCGCGCGGCAACGGCAATCTCGGGGCGTCGAATTCCGTGGCCTGGATGTTCGAGCGGAAGGGGCAGCTCTATGTGGACGCGACGAAGTTCGGCGAGGACTCGACGATGGAGGCCGCGCTCGACGGGGGCGCAACGGACTTCGCGCAGGACGGCGATCAGTTCATCGTCAGCACCGAGCCCACCGAGCTGCACGCAGTGATGGGCGCCCTCGAGGCGAAGGGAATCGCCGTGCACGATCCGGAGATCTCGATGATCCCGAAGCAGACGGTGCACGTCGAGGGACGGACCGCCGAGTCGCTGCTCAAGCTCATGGAAGAGCTGGACTCGCTCGATGACGTGCAGAAGGTCGAGGCCAACTTCGACATGGATGTGTCCGAGATGACGAAGGCGTGAGTCGGGCGCCGTGATCGTTCTCGGGATCGATCCCGGCACTGCGGCAACGGGGTACGGCGTGGTTCAGGGCGAGCCCTTCGGCTCGCTCTCGCTCATCGAGTGCGGGGTGATCCGCACGCACGCGCGCGAGCCGCTGCCCGCGCGCCTCCGCGAGATCTATGACGACGTCGTGCTCCTCATCGAGCGTCACAAGCCCGACGCGATGTCCATCGAGGATGTGTTCTACGCCAAGAACGTGCGCACGACGGTCGTGCTCGGGCACGCGCGCGGCGTGATCCTGCTGGCGGCGCAGCAGGCGGAGCTCGCGATCCACGAGTATCCGCCGGCCGAGATCAAAAAGGCCGTCGTGGGCACGGGGAAGGCGTCGAAGGAGCAGGTGCAGTGGATGGTGACGAAGCTGCTCCGTCTCAAGAGCGCGCCTCAGCCGAACGATGCGGCAGATGGAACGGCGGCGGCGCTCGCGCACATCATGGGTGGGCGGCTGGCGGGGATGAAGCAGCGATGATCGCGCGCGTCGCCGGAAAGCTCGTCGCGAAGGAGCTCGACCGCGTCGAGATCTTCACCTCGGGCGGCGTGGCCTACGAGCTCTCGATTCCACTTGGTGCGTACGAGACGCTGCCGCGCGTCGGCGAGCAGGCCGAGCTCCACACGCATCTCGTCGTGCGCGAGGATGCGTTTCTGCTCTTCGGCTTCGCGACGATCAACGAGAAGCGCGTCTTCCAGCGGCTGCTGACGGCGAACGGGGTGGGACCGTCGCTGGCGCTGGGGCTCCTGTCGACGCTCTCGGCCGAGCGGCTCGTGCGCGCGATTCGGGAGAAGGACATCGCGACGCTCCAGGGGGTGCCGCGGGTCGGGAAGAAGAAGGCGGAACGACTCGTGCTGGATCTTTCGGACAAGCTGGATGATGTCGCGGGCGCATCGCTCGTCTCGGGCCCGCTGGCAGAGGGGGCGAGCGCGGAGGACGCGATCCGCGCGCTCGTGTCGCTCGGCTATGCGACGGTCGACGCCGAGAAGGCCGTGCGCGCGGTACTCGATATCGGGCCGACGAAGCTCTCGGCGCCCGAGCTCATTCGCGCGGCGCTGGCGAAGATCGGTGGGCGGTAGGAAGTCGCGATGTCCGGATTTTCCGACCGGCGCGTGCTTACTCGCGAGTAGGGGTAGCGCTCAACTCATCGTCCCGGAGAGTTCACCATGCACCGTCGACACTTCGCTCTCGCCTTCTCGCGTGCAGTGACACTCCTGTCCTCCGAGGTGAACTCCGTCGCGGCTCCGTCTCCAATCTCGCTGTGAAGGGCGCGACGATCACCGTCCGCAAGTAATACCCTTTTGCGCCGCCCGGTTGCATTGGCCGCGCAGCCTGAGCAACGTTGGAGCATGCCCAACGCCCGCCGCACCAACACGTTCACCGAATCGGTGATCCGTGAGATGACGCGCATTGCCAACGAGCATGGCGCGCTCAATCTCGCCCAGGGAATGCCCGACTTCCCCATGCCGCAGCCGCTCAAGGATGCGGCGTGCACCGCCATCCACGCCGACATCAATCAGTACGCGATTACCTGGGGCACGCCCTCGCTTCGCATCGCGATCGCGGCGAAGTATCGGCGCTGGTACGACATGAACGTCGATTCGGAGAAAAACATCACCGTCACCTGCGGCGCGACGGAGGCGATGGCTGCCGTCTTCCTCGCGCTGATCAATCCGGGCGACGAGGTCATCGTCTTCGAGCCGTTCTACGAGAACTACGGCCCCGATGCGATTCTCGCCGAAGCGACGCCGGTGTTCGTGCCGCTCACGCAGCCTGGGTGGGCGATCGACGCCGACAAGCTGCGCGCCGCGTTCACGAGCAGGACGAAGGCGATCATCGTCAACACGCCGCAGAATCCGACGGGTCGCGTGCTCACGCGCGACGAGATCTCGCTCATCGCGGAGCTGTGCGTCGAGCACGAGGTCTATGCCTTCACCGATGAGATCTACGAGCATATCCGCTACGCCGGCGACCACCACGTGCTCGCCACGTGGCCCGGGATGGCGGAGCGCACGATCACCATCTCCGGGCTCTCGAAGACCTTCAGCTGCACCGGCTGGCGACTCGGCTACGTAATCGCCCCCGAGAAGGAATCCGTCGCAATCCGGAAGGTCCACGACTTCCTCACCGTCGGCGCACCGGCGCCGCTGCAGGAGGCCGGTGCGATCGGGATGGCCTTCGACGCAGACTACTACAATCATCTCGCGCTCGAATACCGCGCCCGCCGCGACCTCATGTGCGATGCGCTGCGCGAGGGCGGCTTCACGTTCACGGTGCCCGAGGGCGCGTACTACGTGCTCGCCGACTTCTCGGCGCTCAGCGATCTCGGCGACGTCGAATTCGCGAAGTGGCTCACGAGTGATGTTGGCGTCGCGCCGGTGCCCGGATCGAGCTTCTTTCGCCCGGGGAGCACCGGCGGCTCGAAACTCGTGCGCTTCGCCTTCTGCAAAAAGCACGAGACGCTCGTCGCGGCCGGTGAGCGTCTCGCGAACCTTCAGGCCCGGGTGTGATCCAGAGCATGTCGCGCGCAGAGATCACGACCCCGGAAGTCATCGCCGACGAGTCGGTGGTGGAGCTGTCGCTCCGCCCCCAGCGGCTGGCCGAGTTCATCGGGCAGCAGAAGGTGAAGGACTCCCTCGCGATCTACATCGAGGCCGCGCGCGCGCGCAACGAGCCGCTCGATCACACGCTTTTTTACGGCCCGCCGGGGCTGGGCAAGACGACGCTGGCGGAGCTCATCGGCCGCGAGCTCGGCGTCAACATTCACACGACCTCGGGGCCCGCGCTCGAGAAAGCCGGCGATCTCGTCGGCACGCTCACCAATTTGCGCGCGCGCGACATCCTCTTCATTGACGAGATCCACCGCCTCAAGCCGATCATCGAGGAGTTCCTCTACCCGGCGATGGAGGACTACAAGATCGAGATCCGTCTGAGCGACGGGCCGAAGGCCCAGACGATCACGATGAACATCGAGCCCTTCACGCTCATCGGCGCGACGACGCGCTTCGGGATGCTCACGTCGCCGATGCGCGCGCGCTTCGGTATCCCGCTGCGCCTCAACTTCTACCCGACCGAAGATCTCGAGCAGATCGTGCTGCGATCGGCGGATGTGTTGAAGGTGGAGATCGACGAAGGGGGCGCGATGGAGCTGGCGCGCCGCTCTCGCGGGACACCGCGTGTCGCCAATCGCCTGCTGCGCCGTGTGCGCGACTACGCGCAGGTGAAGGGGAACGGCCGCATCACGCGCGACATCGCGGACGCGGCGCTGGCGATGCTCGACGTCGACCAGTTCGGCCTCGACGACATGGACGCGCGCATCCTCAGGACGATCATCGAGAAGTTCGACGGCGGCCCGGTCGGCGTGAAGACGATCGCCGCGGCCATCGGTGAGGACGAGCTAACGATCGAGGAGGTCTACGAGCCCTTCCTCGTGCAAAATGGTTTCCTGCAGCGCACGCCTCGCGGCCGCATGGCTACTCCCCAGGCGTACAGGCATTTCGGCTTTTCGCCCCCAACTGCACTTCCGGGCCAACCGACGCTCTTCTGAATCGTCCATACAACACGGTGCGCCAGTTGCGTGAGCCGTCGGGTTCACGTGTAAGCACGTCTCCGGGAGTTGCATGGCCGTTTCCACCGAAGAACGCTGGAAGGAGTTCAACGAAACCGGCCGCCGGCACTTCGAGCGCGCCGAATTCGCCGAGGCCGAGCAGCAGTACATCGCGGCGCTGCGTCAAGCGACGTTACTGGGCGCGGTCACGCTGACCGAGCTCGGGCAAGTTGCGTTCAGCCTCCGCGATTTCACGCAGGCCGAGAGCTACTTCCGCCGCGCGCTCACGATCCGCGAGCAGGCGCTCGGTACGGAATCGGTGGACCTCATGCAGGCGCTCAACGATCTGGCCGCGCCGTACTACTCGCGCGGCGAGCTCGAGCAGGCGGAACGCCTCTATCGCCGCGCGCTCACGATCGGCGAGTCGCAGCTCGGCGAGCTCAGTCCCGACCTCGCGGTCACGCTGAGCAACCTCGCGCGACTGCAGCAGCGCAAAGCGGACTGGCGCGCCGCCGCGCCGTTGCTCGGCCGCCTCCTCGCGATCAAGCAGCGCTCGCTCGGCGAGGCGCATCCGCACGCGATCTCGCTGATGCTGGCGGTCGCCAACGCGCGCAGCTCGCTGGGGGAGCACGAGGTGGCGGAGGAGCTGGTGCGCCGCGCGCTCGCGTTGCAGGAGCGCTCGCAGGCGGGGGACGCGGACATGGTGCGCTCGCTCACTGCGCTCGCGAAGGTCTACATGGCGAGCGGCAAGACGCAGCTGGGCGGCGAAATTGCGGACAAGGCGGCGCAGCGGCAGAAGCGCGTCGGCGCGGTTCCTCGCGTGAGAAACACCCGTGCGCGTCTCGATCGCGACACGCCGGACTTCTCGGCGGAGGCGGCGCCGCTGTCCAAAGCGCGCGTCGCCCAACCGGCGCCGTCACTCGCGCCACCGATGCCGGCCAAGTCGTCCCGTACCCCATCTCGCACCCCCGGCGCGCGTGGATCCACGCCCGACCAGTCGGGTACGCCAGCCAAGCCGAGCACCCCGCAGGCACCGGGGCTGATCAAGGCATATGCACAGATGATCGAGTCCGCGGAGGATGCGCGAAGGGGAAAACAGCGGTCGCTCTGGTCGAAAATCTTCGGACGCTGACCGCGCGGCGGATGGTATCGGCGTGCGAAATCCGTAAGCTCACAAGCGGTCTCTTGACAGCGTCGCGCACGCGACGGAACTATCTGGTATGCAGTGCGCCTTGCTCGTCCTTCTGCTGGCAGCCGGCCCGCTAGCCGCGCAGACGGAGTCTCAGGAAAAGCGGTTCGCGAGCGCCGACTCGCTTGCATCCGAAGGCGACTCTGTGGGCGCCCTCCAGATGCTCGACGCGGCGGTGCGCGCGAACGCCAGCGATGGCGAGGCGTGGCATCGCCGCGGCGTGCTCGCGTGGCGCATGTCGGGAGCGGAGAAGCGCACCGGCTTCATGAAGCGCAACGCGAACGAGGCCTTGCTGAATCTCGCCGATTCGTCGCTCCGCCTCGCCACGCACTACGCACCCGGGTCCCCGGGGTATCTCGTCGACCTCGGCCGCTTCGATCTGACATCCAACTCCGCCGCGGTTCGCGGGCGCGCCAAGCCGCTGTTCGAGGAAGCGCTGAAGGTGGCACGCAAGGGGAAGGATCCGGTGGTGCTCTCGCACGCCGCCGACGAGATGGGAATGACGTGGTGGCGAAAGTACGAGGACATCGCGGATCGCAACATCTACAGCGCGATCATCAGCAACGTGAAGGATCGCACCTTCACGAAAGACCCGCGGTCGATCGCGTATTTCGTCGACCGGCAGACAATTCGCGCTGCCGCGCAGGACTGGTCCGGCGGCCTCGAGTATCTCAAGGCATACGAGCTTTTCACCGAGGCGCTCAAGGCGCAACCGGGCAATGCGGGTGCGCTCAAGCACGAGTATCGGGCGCTCGTCGATCGCCAGCGGTGGGTGGAGCTCGAGCATCTCGCGCGCGTGCGGCTGCTCGACGATCACACCGATGGATGGGCGTGGCTCAGCCTGGGACTTGGCACGCACAGGCTCGGCGATGAGCACCAGGCGAGCCTGGCCTTCGACAGCGCGCTCGCGTACATCTCGCCCGTCGAGCGCGCCCGGTTCACGAATCTCTCGCGCATCGTCACGCCGAAGGACAGCCTGAGCCGCAATCGGCTCCCCTCCTCCGAGCTCGAGAACGATGAGCGCATGTACTGGCTCATGGCCGATCCGCTCTGGGCCACACAGGAAAACGAGGGACGGAACGAGTTTCTGAGCCGGGTGGTGTTCGCCGAGTTGCGCTTCTCGGTGGACGAGTTCGGAATTCACGGCGTGGACACCGATCGCGGCGACGTGTACGTGCGCTATGGTCCGCCCCCCGCCGTGATCTCCTTCCCGCCCGATGCGCTGCACCAGGGCGAGCATCGCATTCGCATTCTCTGGTGGTACAGCACGGTCGAGACCTTCCTCTTCCGCCAGTTGCCCACGTACGGCGTTGCCACGCTCGATCCCGACGACGCACGCGAGACTTCGAGGCTTCGCGACACCGTGCCGGTGGCGTGGACGAATGCCGGTGCAAAGCCGCTGGCCGATACCATCAATGTGAATCTGGCGCGCTTTCGCGCAACGAACGATTCGTCGGACGTCTACTTCGCCGCCGAGCTGCCCGTGAAGCAGCTGGTGGAGGACGTCGATCTCGCGAAGGGTGCGCTCGATGTGAATCTCGAGGCGTTCACCTGGCGCGCCAAACCCGTGTACGCATCGACGGTGCACGAGACGATCGACTTCGCGCACCCCGAGGTGCGGCAGATGCAGTCGTGGCGATTGCGCTTGCAGGCGGGGACCTTTCTCTACCGCATTGAGGCGCTGCAGCCCGACGCCGGGCGCGGAGCACGCTCGGCGAGTCGCGTGGAGCTGCTCCCTGCCGGCGGCTTCGGCCTGAGCGACATCCTCGTCGCCGACTCTGTCTCTCCGGCCAGCGGCGCGCCGGACCGTTGGTCGGACTTCAACATCTCGCCGAGCGTCGGCCGGGTGCATCGCGGCAAGACCTTCGCGATGCTATGGGAGACGTACGACCTGCAGAAGTCCACCAATGGAACCGCGAGCTACGACGTCACGATCACCCTCCGTCGCGAGAAGGGCGGCGGTCTCGGTGCGCTCGCCGCGAAGATCATCGGTGGAGTGAAAAGCGCGGTCGGGCTCTCGAGCAGCGGCAGTGACCACATCTCGCTCACCTTTCCACGCCAGGCGCCCGCGCGCCCGATCGCCGTCGACTACATCGCGCTCGATCTCGGCGACGCGTCGCCGGGGAACTACCTGATCGACGTCGAGGTGGTGGACAAGGCGAATCATCGTCACGTGTCACGCCAGCGGCCGCTGACGATCGTGGAGTGATCTCGCCCGACGCGCACACGCGCGGGACGCGCACGTCCGACTACGATTTCGATCTTCCGCCGTCACGAATCGCCCAACTGCCCCTGCCGCAGCGGGATGCGAGCCGGCTGCTCACCGTCGAGCGCGCGACGGGAGAGATCGCGCATCGGATGTTCTCCGATCTTCCCTCGATCATCGCACCGGGCGACGCGCTCGTGCTCAACACCACGAAGGTGATGCGCGCGCGTCTGCTTGGCACTCGCGACTCGGGGGCACCGGCGGAAATCCTCCTCCTTCGCGCGCTGGCGGACGGCACGTGGGAGGCGATGGTGAGCCCGGGCGGCAAGCTGCGCCCCGGGCGCGCGGTCCACATTGCAGAGGGCTTCGATGTCGAGATCGTGTCGATCACCGAAAGGCGCACGCGCATCGTGCGTCTGCTCGCCGAAGGCGACGCGACCTCGATGATCGAGAAGCACGGGCACATCCCCTTGCCTCCGTACATTTCGCGCGCGGACACGAGCGTCGACGCCGAGCGCTACCAGACCGTCTACGCGCGCGAGAGCGGCTCGGTGGCGGCGCCGACCGCCGGGCTCCACATGACCGACGCGCTGCTCGCGCAGCTCGACGCGCGGGGCGTTCGGCGCGTCGATGTCACGCTCCACGTGGGCGCAGGAACGTTCAAGCCCGTGGAGGTGGAAGACCCCTCCGAGCACGCGATGCACGAGGAGCGCTTCGAGCTCTCGGCCGAGAGCGCGCGCACGCTCAACCACATTCGCGAGACCGGGAGCAGCATCTGGGCGCTGGGGACCACGAGCGCGCGGGCGCTCGAGAGTGCCGTGCGCGCGGATGGGACCTTCGCCGAATCGCGAGGGGAGACGCGGCTGTTCGTGCGCCCTCCCTATACGTTTCGCGGCGTAGACAAACTCATCACGAATTTCCATCTTCCGCGCTCGACGCTCCTGATGCTCGTCTCCGCGCTTGCGGGCTACGATCTCACGATGCGCGCCTACGGGGAGGCGGTGGATGCGGGGTACCGGTTCTATTCGTATGGCGACGCGATGGCGATCATTTGAGCTGAGCGCGCGCGGGTCGCGCGGCGGTGAGTAGCGCGGCGGTGAGTAGCGCGGCGTTCGACTTCAGCATCCGCACGCGCGACGGGCGCGCGCGCACGGGGGTGTTTCGCACGCCGCATGGCGACGTCGACACTCCCGCCTTCATGGCCGTGGGCACCGGCGCGACCGTAAAGGCGCTCGACCCGAATGACCTGCGCGCGATGGGTGCGCAGATGATCCTCGCCAACGCGTACCACCTGCATCTGCGGCCGGGGGAAGATGTCGTTCGGGCGATGGGTGGTATCCAGCGCTTCATGGCGTGGGACGGCCCGATGCTCACGGACTCGGGCGGTTTCCAGGTGTTTTCGCTCCAGGGAATGCGCACGGTGAGCGAGGATGGCGTGGCGTTCCAGTCGCACATCGACGGGTCGCGCCGCATGTTCACACCGGAGAGTGTGATCGCGCTCGAGCACACGCTCGGCGCCGACGTCATCATGCAGTTCGATCACGTGATTCCGGGTGAGTCCGAATATGCCGATGCGCTCGATGCGAGCGATCGTTCTCTTCGCTGGCTCGAGCGGTGTCTGCGAGAGCATCGGCGGCTGCAGGAGACCGAAGCCGGCGCGGGGCTTCCCCAAACGCTCTTCCCCATCGTGCAGGGCGGCGCACACGCCGGACTGCGACGGGCGGCGGCAACCGCCATCCGATCGATGAACGACTGGGACGGCATCGCCATTGGCGGCCTCTCGGTGGGTGAGCCCAAGCCGGCGATGTACGAGATGCTCGACATCATGAGCGATGCGCTGCCGGCGGAGCGGCCGCGCTACCTGATGGGTGTCGGCTTTCCCGAGGATCTCATCGCAGGCGCACGGCGCGGCGTCGACCTCTTCGACTGCGTGGCGCCCACACGCATGGGGCGAACCGGAACGGCGTTCACGAGCGAAGGGCGGCTCAACGTGCGGAACGTGAGATTCCGGACCGACGCGGCCCCGCTGGACGGCAGCTGCGGGTGCGCTACCTGTGCGCGATTCACCCGCGCATATATCCGGCACCTCTTCGTATCGGAAGAGGCGCTCGGCATGCATCTTCTCTCCCTGCACAATGTACATTTCCTGATTGCGCTGATGCGCGATGTGCGGAGCGCGATTGCCGGAGGCTCGCTCGATGCGTGGAGCGAGCGCTGGCTCGAGCGCTACCATCTCCGACCCATGTCCACTCCATGAATATCGTGAGCGCCATTTTGCTGATGCAGCCGAGTCCGGGAACGAATCCGATGTACGGATTCGCGTTCCAGATCGTGGCCATCATCGCCATCTTCTATTTCATTCTCCTCCGGCCCCAGCAGAAGCAGCGGCAGCAGCAGGAGCAGAGCCTCCGCGAGATCAAGAAAGGGGATGAGATCGTGACGGCAGGAGGGATCATCGGCGATGTGATCTTCATCAAGCAGGGGACGAAGGACGGCGAGGCCGTGGTCACGCTCGAGGATCGGATCACGATCAAGAGCGCGGAGTCGCGCCTGGTCGTCGAGCGCGGCAGGATCGCGAAGGTGCTGTCGAAGACCGGTGAAGGAGCCGCCGGCGCGTGACCCCGCTGGATATCTATGTCCTCGACGCGCCGATTCTCCGCCAGGAGACGGCGGTGGTCACGCAGGTGACGGACGCGCACCGCCGGCTGATCGACGACATGTTCGAGACGATGCACGTCGCGCGGGGCATCGGGCTCGCGGCCACGCAGGTGGGGCGGCTCGAGCGCATCTGCGTGATCGACATCGACAAGGAGCAGTACGCCCTCGTGAATCCCGAGATCGTCGAGAGCGACGGTGAGCAGACCGGGGAGGAGGGCTGTCTCTCGATTCCCGAGATCTACGGCGATGTGACGCGCGCGAAGCACGTGGTGGTGCGCGCGCTCGACCGCGATGGGAAGCCGGTCGAGATCGATGCGAACGATCTGCTCGCGCGCTGCCTGCAGCACGAGATCGATCATCTGCACGGGCGCCTGTTCATCGATTATCTGAGCCTGCTCAAGCGCACCGCTGCGATCAAGAAGTGGCGAAAGCTTCGCGGCAAGGATAAGTCGCTCACGCGCACCATGCCGCCGCGAGAAACCGCGGAGCATCACGACAGGGATGAGGAGCTCTAGTGCGGCTGGTGTTCTGGGGCACCTCGAGCTTCGCGGTCCCTGCGCTTCGCGCGCTCCTCGGCGAGGGCTTCGATGTCGTGGGCGTGGTGACGCAGCCGGATCGAGCGGTGGGGCGCTCGCGCTCGACGCTCGTGCCCTCCCCCGTGAAGCACGTCGCACTCGACGAGAAGCTGCCGCTGCTCCAGCCTGAATCGCCGAAAGACGAGGCCTTTCTGGCGCAGCTGCGCGCGCTCCAGCCCGAGCTCAGCATCGTCGTCTCGTACGGGCACATTCTCGGCGACTCGCTGATCGCGCTCCCTGCGCAGGGAACCATCAACGTGCACGCCTCGCTCCTTCCGGCGCTGCGCGGCGCGGCGCCAATCCAGGGCGCTGTGCGCGCGGGGCTCACCGAGACCGGCGTGACTATCATGCGGATGGTGAAGGCGCTCGATGCGGGGCCGGTGATGCTCCGGGCGCGCACCCCTGTCGCCCGCGACGAAACCGCGGGCGAGCTCGAGGCTCGGCTCTCGGAGCTCGGCGCGATGGCGCTCGTCGAGGCGCTCACGCTCATGTCGCTCGACAGGATCACCGAGACTCCGCAGGATGAGTCGAAGGCCACGTTCGCGCCCAAGATTCTGCGCGAGATGGCGCGAGTCAACTGGAACGATCGCGCCGATGCAATCGGTCGCCACATTCGCGCATACGATCCCAGGCCCGGCGCCTTTACTGTGCACCGGGGCGGCGACATCAAACTCTTCGGCGCGGTCGTCGCGGATGCGCCCGCGGAGAGCGCGCACGCGCCGGGGACCGTGGTCTCGATAGACGCGCGAGGGATGGTCGTGACCGCGGGCACGGGCGCCGTGATGATCAGCTTCGCGCAGCCGGCCGGACGCACGCGCGTCGGCCCTGAAGAGTGGAGGCGCGGGCGAGGGATCGAGGTCGGCGAGCGCCTGGGCGCGTAGATGCTCGACGTCCCGCGCGTTCACGCCGTTACCGACGATCTCATCCTCGCACACCCTGAGTTCACCATTCGCGCTCGCGGTGTGATGACCGCGCTCGGCTCACGCGGCGCCGTGCATCTTCGCTCGCGCTACCTCACCGCCGCGCAGCTCTACGCCATCGCCCTCGCACTCGGCGACGCGCAGGAGAGCACCGGCTGCTGGCTCGTGGTGAATGAGCGGCTCGACGTCGCGCTCGCGGCGCGGACGCACGGCGCGCAGCTGACGTCCAAGTCCATCACCGTCCCCGACGCGCGCATGGTCGCCAGCGATCTCCCGCTCGGCGCGAGCGTGCACAGCGTGCTCGAGGCACTCGAGGCCGAGCGCGATGGCGCGGACTGGGTGGTTGCCGGCAACGTCTTTCCGACCGCCTCCCATGCCGGAAAGCCCGGGCGCGGCGCCGAGCTCGTTGCCGCGGTCGCCGAGCGCACGACGCTCCCCTGCATTGCCATCGGCGGTGTCCGCCCCGCCAACGTCGGAACGCTCCGCGACGCCGGAGCGTGGGGCGTCGCCGCCATCACCGGGATCTGGGGCGCGGCGTCTGCAGAAGCCGCCGCCACCGACTATCTTTCACACTATGATGGAGCGCGCGGTCAGCCTTGATGGAGTGGTTCCCGTCGTAAACGGCGAGGAGCGCACGGTCGCGGCCGGCAGCACCCTGGGCGACCTGTTGCGAGAGCTGTCGGTGAGCCCGGAGGCCGTCGTTGTCGAGCACAATCGCGAGATCATCCGCGACCGCTCGCGGCTCGACAGCATGGTGCTCGCAACGGGAGACTCGGTCGAGATCGTGCATTTCGTAGGTGGCGGATGACCGAATCGACGATGATCGCGGGCGCGACCGACACCCCCTTCGTGATCGCGGGGCGCACCCTGCGCTCGCGACTGATGGTCGGCACCGGCAAGTACAAGTCGCCCGATGCGATGGTTCGCGCCATCGATGCGTCGGGAGCCGAGGTGGTGACGGTCGCCGTGCGTCGCGTGAACCTCAATCGCGACACCGATGACGGCGTGCTCCCGCACCTCGATCCCTCGCGCTACTTCCTCCTCTCGAACACCGCCGGCTGCTACAACGCGGCCGACGCCGTGCGCTACGCGCGGCTGGCGCGCGCTGCTGGATTCAACGAGTGGGTGAAGCTCGAGGTGATCGGCGATCAGGACACGCTGCTCCCCGATACCGCCGCGCTGCTCGAGGCGACGAAGACGCTCGTGGCCGACGGCTTCGTGGTGCTCGCGTACACCAATGACGATCTCATCACCGCGCTCCGCCTCGAAGACGCCGGCGCCGCTGCGGTAATGCCGCTCGCCTCGCCGATCGGCTCGGGGCTCGGCGTGCTCAATCCGTATTCGATCCGCACCATCAAGCACCGCCTCTCGGTGCCGGTGATCGTCGACGCGGGCGTCGGGACTGCGAGCGACGCGTGCATCACCATGGAGCAGGGCGTCGATGGCATCCTGATGAACACGGCGCTCGCTGCCGCGGACGATCCCGTGCGGATGGCGCACGCGATGCGGCTCGCGGTGGAAGCGGGACGGCAGGCGCATCTCGCCGGACGCATGCCGCGCCGCGAAGTGGCGGTGCCGTCGTCGCCGAGTGTGGGGATGCTCGAATGACGGATCGTCCACCGACGCTCGTGCGCTCGGTTGCGGGCGTGACCGACTCGCGACGCATCGCCGCCGACCTCTGCGCCGATCTGCGCCGCGGGCAGCTGCTCGACGTCGCCTTCGATTTGCGCGTTGGGCCGCTCGACGCGCGCGATCGGCGCTGGACGCAGGAGCTCGTCTATGGGATGCTGCGGAAGCGGAGCATTCTCGACGCCTATTTGAGCGAGCGCGTGAAGGGCGGCCTCGTGCGCCTCGATCCCGACCTCGGTGATCTGCTGCGCCTCGGTGCGTATCAGCTGCTCTCGATGCGCAGCGTGCCCGCGTACGCCGCGATCGCGCAGACCGTGGAGCTCGCGAAGCAGCGCCACGGCATCGGCGCGAGCAAGCTCGCGAATGCCGTGCTCCGCCGCGTGGATCGCGAGCGCGACGCTCTCGTACTTCCCACGCTCACCGATCCCGTCGACGCGCTCGCCCTCAACCACTCGCATCCGCGCTGGCTCGTCGCTCGCTGGGTCGCCCGCTGGGGCGCCGCGGAGACGGAGCAGCTGCTCATCGCGAACAATACGGAACCGTCCACCGTGCTCCGCCCGTACGGCATCGTGCGCGAGCAGCTCGAGACGATGCTCGAGAACGCGGGGATCGAGGTCTCCGACAGCCCGCTCTCGCGCGACAGCATTCAGCTGCCGCACGGCGTCTCGCTCACGGAGCTCGGTGCGTTCAAGAAGGGGCTCTTCTTCGTGCAGGATCCCGCGTCGACGCTGGTAACGCAGTACGCCGACGTACCCCCCGATGCGCGCGTCGCGGATCTGTGCGCGGCGCCGGGCGGCAAGACGCTCGAGCTCTCGCGCACCGCATCGATGGTCGTCGCCGGCGATCGCAATCTGCATCGCACGCAGCGGCTCATCGAGAATCTGCGGCGCGTCGAGGGGCGCAACATCTCGTCGATCGTGATGGACGCGCGCCATCCAGCGGTTCGCGAGATGGATGCGGTGCTGATCGACGTGCCGTGCACCGGCACCGGCACGCTGCGTCGGCATCCTGACGCGCGGTGGCGCCTCCGGATCTCGGATCTCGCGGTGATGGCGGCGTTGCAGCGCAGCATCCTGCGCGCCGCCGCTGCGGTGGTGAAGCCCGGTGGGCTGCTGGTCTACAGCACATGCTCGCTCGAGCCCGAGGAGAACGACGCGCAGATCGAAAGCTTCCTCGCGGAGCGGAGCGATTGGCAGCTCGAGCCCCCGGCGGAGGGCGTGGTGCCGGCGAGCGTGCTCGATGCCGGGCGCCTGCGCGTGCTCCCGCAGCGCAGCGGCGTCGATGGCGCGTTCGCCGCGAGATTGCGGAAGGTGGGCGGGTGACGCTTCGCGGCTCCGCCCGCCGCTCGATTCCATATCTCGTCGCAATCATGAGCGGTTTTCTCCTCGCCTATCTGATCGTCGCCTTCTTCATCTTCCCGGCCCATCTCGTCACGAGCGACACGAAGGTGCCGAATGTCGTCGGCCAGACGTTCGAAGCGGCGACCGCACAGCTGCAGAAGCTCGGCTTCAAGGTGCAGAAGGGCGAAGAGCGCTTCACCGCAGGCAGCGCGTCGGGGTACGTACTCGGACAGAATCCGCTTCCGGAAGCCGTCCTCCCCGCGGGGACGAAGATCGTGCTGGATGTGAGTCAGGGGCAGCGCATGACGGGTGTGCCGCAGCTCGTCGGCCTCTCGCGTCAGGCGGCCGAGCTGGCGATACAGAACGCCGGCCTCGAGTTGGGGGACGTCACGCAGCGCGAGAGCCCATCCCCGCGCGGGCAGGTGCTCTCTTCGTCGCCCGGCGGTGGCGAAAAGACGCCGCTTCCTTCCGAGGTTTCGTTCGTCGTGAGCGGCGGCCCCGCGCAGCTCGCGATTCCCGACGTCACGGGCCAGTCGTACGCATCGGCGGTGCAGCTGCTCCTGCAGGTGGGCTTTCGAGTGGCCCCGGCCATTCCCGATTCGCAGACCGCGGGGGCTCCGGAGGGGACGGTAACCGGCCAGGATCCCGCCGGAAATGAGCCGGCGCCGCCGGGGGTGACCGTGCGCCTGCGCGTCGCCACTCCGTCCAGGAACCAATGAGCTGCCGCATCGCGCCGTCCATCCTGAGCGCGGACTTCGGGCATCTCGCGGACGACGTCGCGCGTCTCGAGGCCGGCGGCGCGGACTGGATCCACGTGGATGTGATGGATGGTCGCTTCGTGCCGAATCTCTCCTTTGGCGCCAAGGTCATCGCGACGGTGAGAAAGCTGACGAAGCTCCCGCTCGATGTGCATCTGATGGTCGTCGAGCCGGAGAACTACTTCGACAGTTTCGCCGAAGCCGGCGCCAACAATCTCACGATACACGCCGAGGTGGCGCCGCATCTCCACCGGCAGCTGTCGCGCATTCGCGAGCTCGGGTGTGGCGCGGGCGTGGCGCTCAATCCAGCGACGTCGATCGAAGCCGTGCGCGAGGTCGCGGCCGATCTCGACGTGCTGCTCATCATGTCCGTGAATCCGGGCTTTGGCGGCCAGTCGTTCATCGCGAGCTCGACCGACA
>JBBSEY010000041.1:0-17601 GCA_038239265.1 Gemmatimonadales bacterium
GACGGATTCGAAATCTATGTTCCTCCGGCGGACGCGCCGCGTATCCGAGCTCGGTGCTCATGGGGATCGTCCCCGCGCGCGTGGCAGGGGTCAAACGCATCGTGCTTTGCACTCCGCCGGGCCCCAACGGATCGCCATCGCCCGTAGTGCTCGCAGCCGGAGAGCTTGCGGGTGCGAGCGAGGTCTACGCGATCGGCGGCGCGGGCGCGATCGCAGCCATGGCGTACGGCACGCAGACCATTGCACCCGTGCGTCGCATCGTCGGCCCCGGCAATGCGTACGTCGCCGACGCGAAGCTGCAAGTCTCTGGCGTCACGGGCATCGATTCGCCCGCGGGACCGAGCGAACTACTCGTCATTGCCGACGACTCCGCGAGCGCCACCTCAGTCGCGCGCGAGCTGCTCGCGCAGGCGGAGCACGATCCGCGCGCCGCGGTCGTCGTCGTCGCGCTTCGCGAGTCGATCGCCCGCGCCATCGACTCGCAAGTCGAGTCGCTACTCGCCGGAGAGCCTCGCCGCGCGATCATCGCTGAAGCGCTCGCGACCCGCGGCGCACTCCTCTGGAGCGCATCACTCGGAGATGCGATCGCCTTTTCCAACGAGTGGGCGCCCGAGCATCTCCTCCTCGCGCTCAGCGATCCCGACTCCGCGCTCGAGCACGTCCGCAACGCCGGAACGGTCTTCCTCGGAACTACCACCTCGGTCGCCTTCGGCGATTACATGACTGGCGCGAATCACGTGCTTCCGACGGGCGGACTCGCGCGCTCCTACTCGGGACTCTCGACGCTCGACTTCGTGCGCTGGACGACGTACCAGCGCGTGACCCCGAATGCTGCGGGTGATCTCGCCGCGAGCGTATCGGCGCTGGCGGAGCGTGAGGGCCTTCCCGCGCACGCATCGGCCGCGCGCGAGGCGGGGAACGCGGCGCCGACCAGCGAAGAGCAGGGAAGCGCCGCTCCCTCACGCCTGCCCGCTCGCGCGCGCGCGACCCTGCGCGATCTCTCGCTCTACCGCCCGAATCGCGCGCCCTGCGCCCTCGACCTCAGCGACAACACCAATCGCTGGGGCGTGCCGCCCTTTGCCGCGCTCGCGATCGCGGAGCTGCGCGAGGAGCGAGTCACACGCTACCCCGCGGTTTACACGCCGGAGCTCAAGGAGGCGCTCGCGGCATACGCCGGCGTGCGGGCGGATGAAGTCGTGATCGGCTGCGGCTCCGATGACATCCTCGACTCCGCGATCCGTGCGTTCGCGGAGCCGGGGGATGTGCTCGCCTATCCGGATCCGACGTTCGGCATGCTGCCGGTCTGGGCGCAGATGAATGGACTCACAGCCGCGCCGGCCGCGAGCATCGACGCCTTGCTCGCCGCGCGCGCACGCGTCACCTATCTCTGCTCCCCGAACAACCCGACCGGCATCGCGCTCACGCACGAGGAGGTCGCACGCGTCGTGGAGCATGCGGCCGGCATCGTCATCCTCGACGAAGCGTACGCCGACTTCTCGAGCGAAAGTTGGCTCGACAGAGCGCCGCAGCATCCGCGGCTCATCATTGCGCGCACGATGTCGAAGGCGTTCGGGCTCGCTGGACTGCGCATTGGCTACGCCGTCGGCGCCGCGCTCACCGTTCTGCAGGTGGAGAAAGCGCGCGGCCCTTACATGGTGAGCGCGGCGGCGGAGCGTGCAGCGCTCGCAGCGCTACGCAACGATCTCGAGTGGGTGCGCACGCACGTCGCGCTCGCAAAGGAGAATCGCGCGCGCTTCGCCGCGGCGCTCGGCTCGTCGGGAATCGTTTCGGTTCCGTCTTCCGCGAACTTCGTCTTCGTGCCGGTTCCGAGCGCCGAGGCGGTTGCGACGCACATGAGGGGAGCTGGCGTCGCTGTACGCCCCTTCGCCGCGGTGCGCGGATACGGCGACGGCGTACGAATCACGATCGCACCATGGCCGATGATGGAAACGGCGATCAGCGCACTTCGCGATGCGGTGGGGCGATGAGAGTCAGCGTCTTCGACTACGGGGCAGGGAATCTCCACTCACTGATCAAGACGCTCGCGCGCGACGGCGCACAGGTCGAGATCGAAGCCGATCCGGCTGCCGCCGCGCGCGCCGACGTACTCGTGCTCCCGGGTGTCGGCGCCTTCGGCCACGCCGCCGAGCGTCTGCGCCCGGGGCTTGCCGACATGCGGAGCGCGATCGCGGATGGGCTCCCATGCCTCGGCATCTGCCTCGGAATGCAGCTCCTCTTCGATGCGAGCGACGAAGGCGAAGGCAATGGGCTCGGCGTGTTTCCCGGGCGCGTGAAGCGGCTCGAGGGCGGACGTGTTCCGCAGATCGGCTGGAATACGATCGAGGACGGCCTCGATCCGCTGCTCGAGGCGGCGCCGCTGGCTACGGCATATTATGCGAACAGCTACGTCTGTCACCCGAATGACTCTGCGTGCGTACGCGCGTGGAGCGCGCATGGCACCACTCGCTTTCCCGCGCTCGTGCGCGCGGGGCGAACGGTAGGCGTGCAATTCCACCCCGAGAAGAGCTCGACGGCCGGCGTCGAGCTCGTGCGCGCGTTTTTGCGCGAGGCAGCGAGATGATCGTGATACCCGCGGTAGATCTGCGCGAGGGTGCGTGTGTGCAGCTCGTCGGCGGCTCGTACGCGAATGAAGCGGTGCGGCTCGAGAATCCGCTCGAGGTCGCGCGCGGATGGACGCGCGCAGGCTTCTCCCGCCTCCACGTCGTGGATCTCGACGCCGCAACAGGACGCGGCGACAACGCCGCGATCGTGCGAGACATCCTCGGGGAAGTTCCGGCGAATATCCAGGTTGGCGGCGGCGTGCGCAGCGGTGACGCGATCGAACGGCTTCTCGAAGAAGGCGCGACGTGGGTCGTGCTTGGCACGCGCGCGCTCGAGGAGCCCGAGTGGCTCGCCGGGACGGCGTCGTCATTCCCGGGTCAGCTGATCGTCGCCGCCGATGTTCGCGAGCGGCAGATCGTGACGCGCGGCTGGGCGCGGACGCTCTCTCGTACGGTGCTCGACGTCATCGAGAAGCTCAACGACATTCCGCTCGGCGGCGTGCTCGTGACCGCCGTGCATCGTGAGGGGCAGCTCGCGGGCACCGATCTCTTTCTCATGGAAGATGTGGCCGATCGCTCGGTGCATCCGGTGATCGCCTCGGGTGGCATTGCGAGCGTCTCGGATCTTCGCGAGCTCTCCGACCGTGGCATCGCCGCCGCCGTGGTTGGAATGGCCCTGTACACCGACGCGCTCGACGCGCGCGCAGTCGCCGAGGAATTCGCCATATGAATCAGGAGCAATCGCGATGACGGTCGTCGTTCGCAACACCCGCGAGACACAGATTCGTGCGGAGGTCGTGTCTGGTACCGGCAGCTCGGAGATCGACACCACGATTCAGTTTCTCGATCACATGCTCGTGACCCTTGCACGCTATGCGTCGCTGGACCTCAGGATCACCGCGCGCGGCGATCTGCGTCATCATCTCATCGAGGATGTCGCCATCGCGCTGGGAGCGGCGATCGCGGCGCTCATCCCTGCGCGCGCAGCGCGTTACGGTGACCGCTTCATTCCCATGGATGATGCGCTCGTGCACGTCGCGCTCGATCTGGGTGGCCGCCCGTACTACGCGGGCCCGCTGCCGAGCGATCTGTACGATCACTGGTTTCGCTCGTTCGCGGACAATGCGAAGGCAACGGTGCACGTGCGCGTGCTGCGCGGGCGCGACCGGCATCACGTCGTCGAGGCTGCCTTCAAGGCGCTCGGAGCATCACTTCGCCAGGCGCTCGTCGCTGAGGGTGCATCCGGCGTGTTCAGCACGAAGGGCGCCGTCGGTATCGAGGTCATCTGATGCTGTCGCGACGCGTGGTCGTGTGTCTCGACGTGCAAGGCGGTCGCGTCGTGAAGGGGGAGCAGTTCATGCATCTTCGCGACGTCGGTGATCCCGTTGCCCTTGCCATGCGCTACGAGGAGGGAGGCGCGGACGAGATCGTCTTTCTCGACATCTCGGCCACGGCCGACGCGCGAGCAACGCTGCTCGATGTCGCCCGTCGCACGGCCGAGCGGCTGTTCATTCCCCTCACGCTCGGTGGGGGGATCCGCACGGCGGACGACGTCTCGCTCGCGCTGCGGGCGGGCGCCGACAAGGTGAGCATCAACAGTGCTGCGGTCGAGCGCCCCGCGGTGCTGGCGGAGTGTGCGGCGCGCTTCGGCTCGCAGTGCGTGGTCGCGAGCATCGACGCGAAGCGCGACGGGGATGGCTGGCGAGTGTACACGCACGGCGGCCGCACGCAGACGGAGCTCGACGCGGTCGCCTGGGCGCGCGCATGCGTCGCGCATGGCGCCGGCGAGATTCTTCTCACCAGCATCGATCGCGACGGCACGCGGGCGGGCTACGACCTCGAGCTGACGCGCGCCGTCGCCGCAGCGGTTGATGTTCCGGTTGTTGCCTCGGGGGGCGCGGGCTCCGCGCACGACGTGCGCGATGTGCTCGAGATTGGCGGCGCCGATGCCGCCCTCGTCGCGGGTATTCTGCACGATGAAACCACGAGCGTGCGTACCATCAAGTGGCTCCTGCGGTCGTCCGGCCTTCGCGTGCGGTCGGTCGCGTGAGCGAATCCTCGCAGCTGCTCCTCACGGGAGTCGAGCAGCTGGCCAGGCTCGCCGGCGATATCGCGCTCGGCTACTTCCGCCAGCATCTCGCCGTCGAGTCGAAGGCCGATGGCTCGCCGGTGACGATTGCAGATCGCACGGCAGAACAGGCGGCTCGAAAGTGGATCGAGGAACGCTTTCCGGCGGATGGAATTCTCGGCGAGGAGCTGGGAGTGACGCGTCCGAACGCGCCACGTCGATGGGTGCTCGATCCCATCGATGGTACGAAAACGTTCATTCGAGGCGTGCCGCTCTGGGGCACGCTGGTTGGACTGTGCGAAGGCGAGCGAGTGCTGGCGGGGGCAGCGTATTTTCCAGCCGTTGGCGAGATGCTCGCAGCGGCGCTTGGCGAAGGGTGCTGGTGGAACGGGAGTCGAAGCCGTGTGTCCTCGCGCGCAACTTTGGCTGAGTCTATGGTGTTGACCACCGACGAGCGCTTCCCGAACGATCAGTATCATGGGGACGGATGGAGACGGCTCGCGGGGCAGGCGGCGGTCAGCCGGAGCTGGGGTGACTGCTTCGGCTATCTGCTAGTCTCGACAGGAAGGGCAGAGGTGATGGTCGACGGCATCATGTCACCCTGGGACGCCGCCGCTCTCATGCCCATCGTGGAGGAAGCAGGCGGGGTATTCACGGACTGGAAGGGAACGCGCACCGCGTTCGGAGGAAGCGCCGTGGCGACGAATCAGGGCGTCGCCGCCGAAGCACGGCTGCTGCTCGAGACCGGCACTACGAGGGATGTGCATGCTTGATCTGTCTGGGCTGGACTACGACAAGGACGGCGGGTTGATCACCGTCGTGACGCAGGACGCGGCGAGCGGGATGATCCTGATGGTCGCGCACGCCGATCGCGCGGCGGTCGAACGCACGTTGGCATCGGGCGAGATGCATTACTTCTCGCGGACGCGCGGCGCCTGGCACAAGGGATCGACGAGCGGCAACACGCAGCGCGTGGTCTCCCTCGCCGCCGATTGCGACGGTGATGTATTGCTCGCGCGCGTCGTGCCGAACGGCCCGGCGTGTCATACCGGTTCGGTGTCGTGCTTCGTCGGTCCGGAATCGATGGGCGACGCGCTCTCGGCGCTCGACGCCACGATTGCGGGACGCGCGGTGGGCGCAGAGGTGGACAACAAGCACGCTCCTCATCCTCCCAGATCGAAGCACACACGCGATGCAGGGGAGAGCTATACGGTGCAACTCCTCGAGGATCGCAACCTTCGTCTCAAGAAGCTCGGTGAAGAGGCCGCGGAGCTCATCGCAGCATGCGCGGATGGCGATCTCCCGCGCGCCACGGAGGAGGTAGCCGATCTGCTCTATCACGCGCTCGTGGCGTTGCGTGCGGCGGGCGGCTCGCTCTCCGACGTGCAGCGCGTGCTCGCGAAGCGCGCGACGCCGGCCATGCCTCGTCGTGAAGAGGAGAAGAAGGACGATCCCAAAACGAAGAAGCGGCGCTAGTCGGTGACTTCCGCACTCGCCGCGCTCGCCGACACGCTTCGGTCGTTGCAGCCGAGGCATGACGTGCCGCTCGCGCCGTACACGACGTTCAGAATCGGCGGCCCGGCGGATCTCTTCTGCGAGCCGTCATCGGCCGATGATCTCGCGCTCGCCGTGCTCGCGGCGCGAGCTCTGGAGGTTCCATACTTCGTGCTCGGCCTGGGCGCCAACATCCTGATCGGCGACCGCGGCTTTCGCGGCCTCGTGATCCGGAATGCGGCGCACCACCGGCGTTGGCCCGACGACGGAAGGTTATGGGTGGAGAGCGGAGCCGTGATGCGCGATCTCATCACGGAATCCGCGCACCGCGGCTGGTCCGGGCTCGAGCACTTCGTCGGCATCCCGAGCACCGTCGGCGGCGCGATCTGGCAGAATCTCCATTTTCTCTCGCCTGCTCCAGAGCGCGAGCGCACGGTGTTCATCGCGGAGGTCTTCGACTCCTGCGAGATCCTGAGTGCGGAGGGAGCCCGCAAGACCGTCGACGCGAGCTACGTGGGCTTCGGCTACGACGACACGGTGTTTCACCATCGCGCGGACATCGTCCTCGCGGTGACCTTCGCGCTCACTCGGGGCGACCCGAACGTCATGTATCGGGTGATGCAGGAGAACCTGAGCTGGCGCGGCGCGCGTCACCCCTGGCTCGAGATCAATCCGAGCGCCGGTTCGATCTTCAAGAAAATCGAGGGCGTGGGCGCCGGTCGGCTCATCGACCAGCTCGGCATGAAGGGCTTCCGCATCGGCGACGCGCAGATCTCGCACATTCATGCGAACATCATGGTGAACCTCGGCCAGGCGACTGCGGGCGAGGTGCGCGAGCTGATCGCCACGGCGCAGGCGCGCGTCGAAGATAAATTCGGGCATCGCCTCGAGCCCGAGATCGCCTTCGTCGGCGAGTTTTAGCCGCTACTCCGTGGCGATGGCTCGCTCCCACGCAGCGAACGCTCGCTCGAGCTTTTCCTTTTCGCGCTCGAGCTCCGCGCCGAGCGATGCGGCCTTCTTTCCGCCGCTCCCGCTGTTGTACAGCTCCGGATCCGCGAGCATCGTCGTCAGCTCGGCGACGCGCGCCTCGCGCTTCGCGACCTCCTGTTCCGCCGTCGCGATCTCTTCGCGCGAGCGCCGGCGCGGCGCCGACTCCTTCTTCCCGTCTTTCGCGCCCGAGCGCGTCTTCTGCTTCTCGCGCACGCGCCGCGACTCCTGCTCCTCCGACGCCGCAACGCTCGCGGCGTGCTCGCGCTCCGCGCTCACCGTCTCCCACTCCGCGAAGCTACCATCGAAGTCGGTGATGTGCCGGTCGTGCAGAATCCAGACACGGTTCGCGAGCGCGCGCAGCAGCGCACGATCGTGGCTCACGAGAAACACCGTTCCCTCGTAGCGCTCGACGGCATCCTCGAGCGCTTCGATCGACTCCACGTCGAGATGGTTGGTCGGCTCGTCGAGGAGCAGGAGATTCGCTCGCGACAGCATGATCATCGCGAGCGCGACGCGCGCGCGCTCGCCCCCCGACAGCGTCGCCGCCGAACGCTGTACCGCATCGCCACTGAAGCCGAAGCGACCGAGATGCCCCTGGATCGCGCCGCGCCCCCACATCGGGCGGAGATCGTTGATGACATCGTACAGCGACTGATTCGCCGGCACCTGTGTGAGGTCCTGTCGATAGTATGCCGGCGTGATCGAGCCCCCGAGCCGGATCTCTCCTCCTTCCGTGGCGCGATCGCCAACGAGCGCGCGGAGCAGCGTCGACTTTCCGGCGCCATTTGGTCCGATAAACCCGATTACGTCGCCGCGCTGCACGATCGCGTTGAAGTTCTCGATCAGCACGCGATCGCCTACCGCGAGCTTCAGCTTCTCCGCGACTGCTACCTGATCTCCACCGCGCTCGCCCACATCGAGCCGGAGCGCCATCGAGTCCTCTTCACCCGGCGGCGGCGTGAGACGCGGCAGCCGCGCGAGAATCTTGCGACGCCCCTTCGCCTGCTTGCTGTTTTGACCGGCCAGATGGCGCCGGATGTAGTCTTCCTGCTTGTCGATAGTTTTCTTCTGCTGCACGAACGCGCGCTGCTGCTCGAGCTGCCGATGCGCGCGCTGCTCGATGAATGCCGTGTAACCGCCGACGTACGCCGTGCCGCCGTGCGCTTCGACGTGCAGAATGTGGTCGCACACATTCTCGAGAAAGGCACGATCGTGGCTGATGAGCACGACGGTCTCGTCAGTCCCCTTCAGATACTCCTCGAGCCACCGCGTCGTCTCGAGATCGAGATGGTTCGTCGGCTCATCGAGCAGAAGTACATCCGCCGGCGCCACCAGCTGCCGCGCGAGTCCCACCCGCCCCCGCTCGCCGCCGCTCAGCCGCTCGAGCGATCGCGTTCGCGCGTCCACGGGATCGAAGCCGAGTCCGTGCAGCACGGCATCCACGCGCGGGGCAATCGTGTAGCCGCCCTCGCGCTCGAAGCGCTCGAGGTCGTGCGAATACCGCTCGAGCACCTGCTCGCTCACGGATTCACCCAGCTCTCCCATTTTCGTGGCCTGATCCGCGAGCGACTGCTCGAGCGCCAGCAGCTCGGCGAACTGCCCCGCAGCCGCTTCCCAGACCGTCTTCGCGTCACCGAAATCGCGATGCTGCTCGAGCAGCGCGACGCGTAGCCCCGGCTGGCGCGCGATGACGCCGCGCGTCGGCTGCATGTCCCCCGTGATCAGCTTGAAGAGTGTCGTCTTTCCGGTCCCGTTCCGGCCGATGATCCCCCAGCGCTCCCGCGCCGCGATCGTGAACGTGATGTCGGAGAACAGCTTCGTCGCGCCGAATTCCACCGAGACGTTCGAGAGCGAGAGCTGCGTCATACGGTGCTCACCCAGCCACTCCACTCCGCCTCGGCGAGCCCCACGCTCAGCCGGTTCTGCTGGCGCACCAGCGGCATCTTCAACATCAGCGGCTCATCCGCCAGCAGCTCGAGCCACCGGTCGTCCGACAGGCGCGCGTTCCGCAGCCCGCGATCGAGGAAGCGCTTCGAGCTGTCGTCGATGAGCGCAGATACGCCGAACTTCTGAGCGAACCGGCGAAGCTCGCCGAGCGAAGCGGCGCGTTCGGCGAGATCCACGAAATGCGTCGTCACTCGCCGCTCCGCGAAGAAGCGCAGCGCCTTGCGTGTCTCCGGATTCTTTTTCACACCGAAAATCTGAACGTCCATGCTGAAATAAACGCTCTCGACACCTCATTCCCAAGCGTCGGGAACGATCGGTTCGTAGCTTGGGTGATGCCAGCTCGCGTCTATCGCCCCGCATGGTGGATTCCTGGAGCGCACTTGCGCACGCTCTGGGGGAAGTTCATGCGCCGCCGCGTCCCCGTCCCGACCCGCAGCGAGCGGTGGACGACCGACGACGATGACTTTCTCGACCTCCACCGCCTCGACGCTCCCGCCGGCTCTCCGCGCCTGCTCATCCTGCACGGGCTCGAGGGGACGATTCGCTCGCACTATGCCGGAGGGCTGTTGCACGAGGCGCAGCTACGCGGCTGGGCCGCCGATCTTTTGATCTTTCGCTCCTGCGGCGACGAGCCGAATCGTGCACTGCGTTTCTACCATTCCGGCGAGACCGGCGACCTCGACACGGTGGTGCGCCGCCTCATTGCCGAAGACCCGACGCGCCCCCTCATCGTGGCTGGCGTTTCACTCGGCGGAAACGTGCTCCTCAAGTGGCTGGGCGAGCAGGGGGAGCACGCGCCGGCGCAGCTCCGCGCCGCGGCCGCCGTCTCCGTCCCCTTCGATCTCGCGCGCGGCGCGCGCTTCCTGGATCGCGGTTTCTCGCGCTTGTATCAGGCGCACTTCCTCCGCTCGCTGCGCAGGAAGGCGCTCGGTAAGAGTCGGCACTATCCGCACTCGATTCGCCCCGAGGTCGTCGAGAGTGCGCGCACGCTTTATGAGTTCGATGACCGCGTCACCGCCCCTGTGCACGGCTTTCGCGACGCGGATGATTACTATGCGCGCTCGAGCTCGCTGCACTTTCTCGCACGCGTGCGCACACCGACGCTGCTCTTGAGTGCGCGCGACGATCCGTTTCTTCCGAGCGCGGTGCTGGATGAGGTGCGCGTGCTCGCCTGCGGAAACTCCTCGCTGCACCTCGAATTCGTCGAGCGCGGTGGCCACGTCGGCTTCATCGGCGGAACCGCTCCGTGGAGGCCGTTCTATTACGCAGAGTGGCGCGTCGCGGAATTCCTGAGTGGAGCGCTTTCGCTCGACGCCGTGATGGCACCGGCGGGCAGTCCGGGATGAGAAAACGGCCGGTCGATTGCGGTCGACCGGCCGTCTCTCTCACTCGTTGGATATCAGCTACAGGTCGCGCTCACCATCGACATCGCCGTGACCTTCATCGAGCCGCTCGACTTGCTCATGCCGGACATCTTGCTCGTGTCGCTCATCCCCATCTTGGACATGCTCGTATCCTTCATCCCGCTCATGCCGCCCTTCGTGACATCGCCCGAGAGGGTAACGGTATGTCCAACGTGCCCGGCGAGCGCCATTTTCGTGCTGGACACGTCCCACCACTTGCCATCCTTCGAGACCAGCTTGAACGTGTCCGGCTTGTCACCTTTCTGGAGACATCCGGTCGCGCTATCCGTGGCGCGCACGGTGGAAGGGGTGGCCGCGGATGCGGACAGAGCGCCGGCGAGCAGAAGAGCCGCGGCGAGCGAGAAGATCGTTCGATAGTTTCGATACATCATGTTCCTCGACAGCAGAGGTGGAGACATGAGGCGCGATGCGCCTCGATGACGGTTCTCGTACGGATTGGTGAAATTGTACACCATGATACGCCCAAGGTGAACGGTCGGATTCATTGGCGTCACGGCTACCGGGCTCGAGAGTTCTCTCACTCACACACGCTCATGACTCTCTTTTTCGCAATGATCCTTCTCGCCGGCCTTCTGGTTGGCGTCGTCGCCATGCTCCGCGGCATCGATCGCAAGGCGCGACATGGCGCGTGGGTGAAGTATTTGAATTTGCCGACGGTTGGCGCCGCTGCCGCACTCTTCGGTATCGTCGGCTATCCGCTGGCGAAATATTCGTCGCTGGGGACTGCCGCGATCCTCGCCACAGCGGGCGCGGCTGCGATTGCGGCAGCTTCCGGTATGGTGGCGCTCATCGCAGGGTGGGCCGTTCCGAGCGCCGCGCTGCACGTCGAGGATCCGCGCTATGCGCTACAGGGGCACCCTGCTCGCGTGTCGCAGGACATCGCGATGGCTGGTGTGGGAGAGATCGTATTCGAGCTCGACGGGGCTCACCACGCGGTCCAGGCAGTCGGACTCGAGGGGGCGAGCATCGCAGCGGGCACCGAAGTCGCTATCGAGCGAATCGAAAATGGTATTGCATATGTCGAGCTTTGGAGCAATATCGAGCGGGAGCTGGAAAAGCTCAGCTGAGTCTCGCTGCCGCGGGCGCGCGGTCGATGAGAAAGTGACGCGCCAAAGAGTCACGAGGTGGCGTATGTCCGAAGGATTGCTCTTCCTGGTCATCTTCAGCGCGATCTTCATCGCGCGAATCGTCTTTGCGACGATGTTCTTCTACGCAGTGCTCCCAAACAGCGATCGCTGTCCCGAGTGCGACACGCCCACGCTCCGCGTCAAGTCCCGTGGGTGGAATCTGCTCATGCCCTGGTTCCGAACGAGCTGGTGCTACGACTGCGGCTGGCGTGGCCTGCTGCGCCATGGACATCTCACACCATCCACCCCCGCCCAGCCGAAACGGGAAGGCTCGCGCGCTCCCAAGGATTGAGGACGGTCACAGGCCGCGTGCGAAGATCGTGAGCCACGGCGGCCAGTTGCCACTGAGCTCAGCGAAGTCCTCGAAGTAGGTGAGCCCGAGCGCCTCGAGCTCACCTGTGAGGGCGCCGAGCGCCTCTTCATCATAGAGCGGACCGATCGCGATCATCTCGCCTTCGACGCGGAATTCGTCGGGGGTGAGATTGTACTTCGCGTCGAAGTGCGCGCGCGCGAGCCCGGCGCGCTCGAACGCCGCTTTGCGAATCAGCATCGTGGGGGCGTCGGGATGTATCTCGAGTGGCATTGGGGAAGTGTGCGCGTGCGTCCCTCGGTTGTCCATTCATCGTATCTTTGACCGATGACTTCGCTGCCCACCGAGCACGAGCTCGATGTCATTGTCGTCGGCGCCGGACACGCCGGCACCGAGGCCGCCGTTGCCGCTGCTCGACTTGGCGCGCGCGTCGGGCTCGTCACGAGCGCCCTCGAGACTATCGGTCAGCTGTCATGCAATCCCGCCATCGGTGGCGTGGCCAAAGGCACGGTCGCGCGCGAAGTCGACGCGCTGGGCGGAATCATGTCGCGCGCAACCGATCTCGCGACAGTGCAGTTCCGGATGCTCAATCGCGGCAAGGGACCGGCGGTGTGGGCCCCCCGCGCGCAGTGCGATCGCGGGCTGTACCGTCGCGCCGTGCGCACGCTTGTCGAGCAGCAGCCGATGCTGCACACGATTCAGGGGACGGTCGCGCGACTGCTGATCGACGTGAGCGGCGGCCGTGTCGTGGGCATCGAGACGCTCGAGGGGCGGCGCTTCAGTGCCCATGCGGTCGTGATCACCGCGGGCACCTTCCTTCGGGGGCGGCTGCACATCGGCATCGACACGCGGATCGCCGGCGGGCGCGCGGGCGATCCGCCCGCGATTCAACTCGCCGAGCAGCTCGACGCGCTCGGGCTGGTGTCGGCGCGATTCAAGACGGGAACCCCCCCGCGTATCGATGGTCGCTCCGTCGACTACTCGAAGCTCGAGCGACAGGAGAGCGAGATCGACCAATTCGACTACTCGTGGTCGCATTTCTGGGATGCGCCGCGCGCACAGGGCGGCGTTTCTCGTCATCCTCCGCAGCTGCCGTGCTGGATCACCTTCACCGGTGAGGAGACGAAGCGGGTCGTCGCCGAGAACATAACGAAGTCCGCGATGTACGGTGGTGCGATCGCGTCGCGTGGGCCGAGGTACTGCCCGAGCGTCGAGGACAAGATCGTGCGATTCCCGAATGTGGAGCGCCACCAGCTTTTTCTCGAGCCAGAAGGGCACGACACGACCGAGCTGTACGTGAATGGTCTGTCGACATCGCTGCCGGCTGACGTACAGCTGGAGATGTTGCACTCCGTTCCCGGGCTCGAGACGGCTCGGATGACGCGCGCGGGGTATGCGATCGAGTACGACTACTTTCCGCCGACCCAGCTCGATGCTTCGCTGCAAGTGAAAGCGCTCGGCGGGTTGTATTTCGCTGGGCAGATCAACGGGACCACGGGCTACGAGGAGGCGGCGGGCCAGGGGGTCGTAGCCGGGATGAACGCGGCGCTCGCGGTGCGGGGCAATGCGCCGGCGATTTTCGGCCGGGAGCGCTCGTACATCGGCGTGCTCGTTGATGATCTCGTAACGCGGGGTGTGGACGAGCCGTACCGGCTGTTCACGTCGCGGTCGGAGTTCCGCCTGACGGTGCACCAGGACAATGCGCTCGGGCGTCTCGCGCCGATGGCGATCGCGCTCGGGATGCTGACGGAGCGCGAGCAGCGAATCGTGGAGCGGAGATTCGCGATGGAGGCGGAGGCCGGCGCGCTGGCGGAGGCGACGAGCGTGCGCCCCGAGCAGGTGTCGGTGCTGCTCGAGGAAGCGGGGAGCGCGCAGCTGCCGCATGCGATGCGAGTGGCGGAAATCGCGAAGCGGCAGAACGTCTCGCTGGCGGCGCTGTTCGATGCGACGGGGGTGGGCGAGTCGCTTGACCGCGACGCGCTGATCACTGCGGAGCTCGAGCTCAAGTACGCGGGCTACTTCGCACGGGAGCGGGTGCAGGCGGAAAAGATTCGGCGAATGGGCGACTTCCCGCTGCCGCCGGCACTGCCGTACGAGGAGCTGCGGTCGCTCTCGACGGAGGCGCGGCAGAAGCTCGGCGCACTCAGGCCGCGGACGCTCGCACAGGCGTCGCGTGTTCCGGGGGTGAGTCCGAACGACCTGCAGAATCTGGTACTGGAGGTCGAGCGTCGTCGCCTCGCAGCCGCGGACGTCGGCCCGTAGCAGCTGGCCCCCGGATGTCCCTTCCATGTGGGACGATTAAGTAGCGACTTGGTAGTAAATTGATCCGGGGCATGCTCGAGCGGCGAGAGCCGATGCGCCGGATCGGAATGCCATCACCGGAGAGCTCATGTACCACTCGGCGATCGTACGCGCCCTTCGCGTGCTTCGCGCGTATACGAGGGCGCACGGAAGATCGCCGAATCTGCTCCGGCCGCGGCGCTACACGGAGAAGATGCAGTGGCGAAAGATCTTCGACTTCAATCCGCTGTTCCCGATCTTCTGCGACAAGATCGCGGTCCGCGAATTCATCGCCGCGCGGGTCGGAGGAGAGCAGCTCATTCCGCTGCTCTGGTCGGGCGCGCCGGCGGACATCCCGTTCGATCGCGTCGCGCGCCCGTTCTTTCTCAAGAGCACCCATTCGAGCGGCCAGGTGATCATGATTGGCCGCGACGACAGTCCCGATCGGGCGGCGATCCGTGCCCGGGCGGAGCGGTGGCTCGCGACCGATCACGCCACCACGTTCGACGAGCCCGGGTACGGGCCCGTGCCGCCGCGTCTGATGATCGAAGAGACGGTCGCGACGGCCGACGGTGCAAGACCTGAAGAGGTTCGTCTCTTCGTCTTCGACGGAAAGGTCGCGGTCATCAATACGGTCTTCGTGGAGGATGGCAGGATTCGGAACGGCGCCTTCCACACACCGGACTGGACACGGTTGAACTGGCATTTCACGCGATCGGTCGAGCGTCCCTTTCCGAAACCGCTCCGGCTGCACGACATGGTCACCCTCGCGGAGCGGATCGGCGAGGGGCTCGATCACGTTCGGGTTGATTTCTACGACTGCGGCGACCGGATCTGGATCGGCGAGATCACGATCTATTCGTGGTCGGGGTTCTCGCGCCTTTGTCCGGACGAGGCGGATCTGGAGCTCGGCGCCCATTGGAGACTTCCGGCGCTTGGCTGGCGCGCGATTCTGGGGGCGTTGGTTCGCTCCCCTGTTTTTCCGCGTCGCGGCTGAAGACGAGCTGTCGGAGCGGGCTTCCTGGTGTATGTTGCATCGGTGGTGCGTCGATGAATAAGTAGCAAAGCATTACTAACTATATCCGTGCGGCGTCTGCATCGTGGCGCGGGTTCCATGTTCGATTACGGGAGACCTGGTATGTATCGATCGCTCATTGCGTGCGCGTTCTTCGCCGTCTCGCTCTCCGCACAGCAACCCGGCGGGAACGCACCGGGGAACGCACCGGGACCCGCGTCGATGCGACCGCCGTCGGTGATCAGCACGAGCGCGACGGGCGAGGCGCGCTACATCCCGGATCGTGCGTCGATTTCGATGGGGGTGCAGACGCGGGCGGCGACCGCGGCGAAGGCGAGCGCGGACAATGCCGTGAAGCAGCGAGCGGTGATCGAAGCGATCAAGTCGCTGGGAATCGCGTCTGAGCAGATCTCGACGGAAAACTTCAGCCTGAATGCGGAGCAGAGCTACAACCCACAGGCGGGAGACAAGGCTCCGAAGGTCACGGGATATGTCGCGACGAACACGGTGCGAGTCGAGGTGAAGAAGGTGGAGCAGATCGGCGCGTTGATCGACGCGGCGATTGCGAAGGGGGCGAACGACGTGAGCTCGCTCGACTTTCATTCGTCGGCACCCGACTCGTTGCGACGAGCGGCGCTGGCTGATGCATACAAGCAGGCGTACGCGGACGCGATGGTCTTGGCGCAGGCTGCGGGCGGGCAGTTGGGTGAGTTGATGGAAGTGACGACAGGCTCATCGGGGGAACCGGCTCCGCGGCCGCAGTATAGGCTCGCGGCGCTGGCAGCAAAAACGCCAATCAGTGCCGGGGAAGCGATTCTGAATGTCTCCGTTTCGGCGCGATGGAGCCTCGTTACTGTCGCCAAATAGGCCAATTTAAGGCCGACTTCCGTAAGATGTGGCCGATAGCACACGTGAGTTGGCCTTGCGAAAATTATCCACATTGAGACGGTTACTAATCCTTACTCTTTCTTGTTTCACGTGAAACAGCTAATAGCCCCGCCGCTCGGATAGCTCTATATTCCCCGTTTCACATAGACCCCGAGCGGTACGTGGCCCGAGTTATTGCTATCGCAAATCAGAAAGGCGGCGTCGGTAAAACCACAACCGCTGTCAATCTCGCCGCCAGCCTCGCCGTCGCCGAACAGCACACCCTCCTCATCGACGGCGACCCTCAAGGCAACGCCACCAGCGGCATCGGACTCGCCGGCGAAACCGTCTCCGGCACCGTCTACGATGCCCTCATCGGAGAACGCGCTCTCGATGAGGTCATCCTCCGCGCCATCCAGTTCGCGCACCTCGACGTCGCACCCACCACCCCCGATCTCGCCGGCGCCGAAATCGAGCTCATCGACCGACCCAATCGCGAGCTCGCCATGCGCGACGCCCTCGCCCCCATTCGCCACCGCTACGACTATATCCTCATCGACTGCCCCCCATCGCTCGGCCTCCTCACCATCAACATGCTCGCCGCCGCCGATGCGGTCCTCATTCCGGTCCAATGCGAGTACTACGCCCTCGAAGGTCTTTCGCAGCTTCTCAACACGGTCAATCGTATTCAGCAGGGCGTAAACACAGATCTGACAATCGACGGCGTCCTGCTCACGATGTACGACGCCCGCCTCAATCTCTCCCGTCAGGTCGTCACCGACGCCCGCGAATACTTTGGTCCGAAAGTCTTCAACACGATCATCCCCCGCAACGTCCGCCTCGCCGAAGCGCCCAGCTTCGGGAAACCAATTGTGCTCTACGACATAGCTTCGGTTGGCGCCCAAGCCTATCTCAGCGTAGCTCGTGAAATAGTGCAACGTGACGGCGCCGTTCAGCAGGCGTCCGCCCCACACCAGCCCCATCTATCGTCCGACCCCCAGTGACTACGGACCGAACCCGCACCATCTCACCCTCGCCTCTCCTCCGCCCTCATGTCGACCGATAAGCCTCGCCGCCTCGGACGCGGGCTCGACGCACTGCTCGCCTCCCGCGCGCCCGCGTCCGCCGTGACTGTCGCCCCCGAGCCCGGAGACGCGCTCCATAACCTTGCAATCGACCAGATTCGCCCCAATCCATTTCAACCCCGCAAGGAATTCCGACCCGACGAGCTGGCCGAGCTTGAGTCGAGTCTCAGGGCAAACGGGCTGCTCCAAGCCGTCACCGTCCGAAGAGCCGGCGACGGTCATGGCTACGAGCTGATCGCCGGAGAGCGTCGCCTCCGCGCCGCCACTCGAATCGGCTGGACCCGCATTCCTGCGGTGCTAAAGGAAATCGATGACCGTGCGCTCCTCACGCTCGCCCTCGTCGAAAACCTCCAACGCGCCGATCTCAACCCAATCGAGGAAGGGGAGGGCTACCAGCGCCTCGTCGCCGACTTCTCCCTGACCCAGCAAGAAA
>JBBSEY010000042.1:0-17578 GCA_038239265.1 Gemmatimonadales bacterium
GAAGGGGCGCGCGAAGATCAGCGGGCGCGTTGGGGGGTCGCGGGTGGCGGGAGAGGGGACGGGGTTTTTCGAGACGTATCGTTGACCGAGCGCGTCGCGCTCATTGGTGCGCCGCTCTATTCACATCCGGCACCACGAATCTCACCGTCTGACTCGTGATCACCCTGTGCGTTGGGTCCGCGAGCTCGAACAACACGCTGTGGCCGCCAGCCTTCAGCCCCACGAGGATCACCGTCTCACCGCTCGCGTCCACGAAGTGCCACGAGTTGTCATCGACGGTAATGTGCACGTGCCCGATGCGCGGCGATACCGTGAGCGCGCCCGTTCCGAACACCGGCACCACGCGCAGATTCTCCGCGCGGTATTGAATGAACACCAGCCCCTTTGCGAGCTGCTCGGCCAGTGGCGGATCGACGATGAGCTTCGCCGGCGGCTCGTTCTCGATCGCAACCAGGGGAGAGGGCCCGCGAATGTCCTTCGCGCTCTGCGCCGACGCCGTTGTGACCAGCATCGCGCAGAGCGCACAGGCGACCATCGCCATGAAGCTGAAAGTGAAGTGCATGTCGTTCCTTGGAGAGTAGGTAGGTCCAGGAAGGATCAATCCGACTTCGACGCCAGCTCCCACACCGCATTCGCAAACGCCACAGGATCCTCCTGCGGCGGGTTGTGCCCCACGCCCTCCACGATCCGATGCTCGCGCCCGCCGGTGAATCTCGCTGCCGTGGCAGTTCCATCCGTCGCCGCGACCACGCCGTCGGAGTCGCCATCGAGCGTGATCGTCGGCACGCTGATCGGCGGCAGCGCAGCGAGCCTCCTCTCGATCTCCGCATACGCCGGATAGCCATCTGCGTGGCCGAGCCGATGACGATACGAATGGATCACGACGTCCACGTAGTCGGGATTATCGAACGCCGCCATGCTCCGCTCGAACGTCGCGTCGTCGAAGTGCCATGTGGGCGAATTCCGCGTCCACATGAGCTTCGCGATGTCGCGACGATTTGCGGAGAGCCCCGCACGTCCGCGTTCTGTGAGGAAGTAGAACTGATACCAAAACGCCGCCTCGGTTTTCGCGGGCGCGGGGCGTCCGGCACTTGCAATCTCCTGGATGAGATAACTGTTCACCGACACGAGCCCCGCGCACCGCTCCGGCCAGAGCGCCGCCGCTACGCACGCCGCGCGCCCGCCCCAGTCGTACCCCGCGAGCACCGCGCGCTTTACTCCGAGCGCGTCCATCAATTCGATCGTATCCACGCCGATCGCACCCTGCTGCCCCGAGCGCGGCGTGCTCGCGTCGAGAAAGCGCGTCGTCCCGTGCCCGCGGAGATACGGCACGATCACCCTGCACCCGCGCGCCGCGAGCAGCGGTGCGACCTCGTCGTAGCTCTCGATCGAGTACGGCCATCCGTGCAGCAGCAGCACCGGCGGGCCGGCGCTCGCGCCGCTTTCATGGTACCCGACGTCGAGTACACCAGCGTGGATCTGCCTGATCGGCGCTGCCGCGCTACGTGCGCGAGAGATCGTTTCATTCGCGGGCCCGGACTTCATTAGCGTCATTCGCGCCGTGACGAGGCTGGCCGCGGCGGCTCCGAGAAAGCGTCGGCGTGAGATCTCTTCGGTCATCGAGCAACGGTAGCGCGCTCGTCACGACTCGGCTATTACACCTTTGGGTTGTTGCACCGCGCCATGCTTCGCATCATCATCTGCCAATGACCACGCCCCCGGCAGCCCTCGAGCTCATCCACCGCTTCATTCCCGGCACGGGCGCCAACGCGCGCACGACGCTCCTCCTTCTTCATGGCACCGGCGGCGACGAAAACGATCTCGTTCCCCTCGGCGAGGCACTCCTCCCCGGCGCCTCGATCCTGAGCCCGCGCGGGGCCGTGAGCGAGCGCGGAGCGCCGCGCTTCTTCAGGCGGCTCGCCGAGGGGGTGTTCGATCTCGAGGATCTCGCGGCGCGTACGCAGCAGCTGATCCGCTTTGTGAACGGCGCGGTTGCGAAGTACGAGATCGATGCCACGAGGCTCGTCGCCGTTGGCTTCTCGAACGGCGCGAACATCGCGGCGAGCGTTCTGCTCACGGGCCCGACGCTCTTCGCCGCCGCGATCCTCCTTCGAGCGATGGTCCCCTACGAGCCGAAGGCCCCCGCGAAGCTCCCGGGCACACCGGTGCTCCTCAGCTCCGGCGAATGGGACCCGATTGCCACGCCGGAACACGCGCGCCGGCTGCAGTCACTGCTGACCACGGCCGGCGCGGTTGCCACCGTCAATTTCTTCAACGCGGGTCACGAGCTCACGAACGACGACGTGCTCGACGCGGCCCACTGGATCGCGGCGCTTACCTAACCCCCGCCTCGACCACCGGCGCCACCAGCACCGGCAGCCCCTTCTCGATCTCCGCACGCGCCGGCTCCAGCCACGGCGGCAGGATCAGCTGCGTTCCCAGCGCCTCGGCGCTTTCGTCGATCTCGAAGCCAGGGCCGTCCGTCGCCAGCTCGAACAGGGCGCCACCCGGCTCGCTGAAGTACACCGACTTGAACCAGAAGCGGTCGATCACCTCGGTGGTCTGCGTGCCGACATCGTGGAGCTGCTTCCGCGCCGCGAGCTCCGCGGCATCGTCGTCGACGCGCCACGCCACATGGTGCACGCGTCCCGTTCCCCAGGCGCCGCGCGCGACGTTCGGGAGCTCCTCCACATCGAGCACGCGCCCCGAGCCACCCCCGCCGAGCGCGTATCGCTTCCAGCCATTCTCCTCAGCCAACACCGTGAAGCCCATCCCGTTCATCAGCAGCTTCTCCGTCACCGCACGATTCCGCTCGGAGATTCGAACGGTGTGGAGCCCGCGGATCTGATATTCCACGGGCACCGGGCTCCCTCCCCACGGTGTGAACTCGCGCGCGTCGCTCGTCTCCACCAGCGCGAGACGAAGCCCGTGCACGTCGGTGAACGGAAGCGCGCGCTCGCCGAAGCGCGTGACCTCGGCGTCGATCCTCACGCCGTGGCTGGTGAGCCGCCGGGTCCAGTACTCGAGGGAGCCCGCCGGTACCGCCAGCGACAGCTCGTTCGTGAGCCCTGTGCCGTCACGGCCGCGCGGCATGTGCGCCCACGGGAAGAAGGTGAGGTCCGAGCCCGCATGCCCTTCGCCATCGGCGTAGAACAGGTGGTACGTGGACGGATCATCCTGATTGACGGACTTCTTGACCAGCCGCATTCCGAGGATGCCGGCGTAGAAATCGAGATTTTCCTGGGCAGGTCCCGCGATCGCGGTGACGTGATGGAGACCGGTGACGTTCGACATTGTTCTACTCGCGGACGGAGGCGACTACCTAAAGTATCTTACTACTAAGATAAAACAGTCTTCCCCTTTTTTCGTTCCCGCGGCAGCGGTTCCTTCTCCGCGCCTTTGCCGAGCTCGCGAAGCATCCCGGTCAGTCGCTTCTGCTCTTTCGGGCTGAGCGCGCCGAGCACCTTGGCGAGCCGCCTCGCGTGCCCCGGGAAGATGTGCTTGATGAGCGCGCTCCCCTCCGGCGTCAGCACGGCGAAGCGCGAGCGCTTGTCGCCAGGGAAGCTCTCGCGTGTGACCAGCCCTTTGCGTTCCAGGCGATCCACGAGGTACGTGACGCCTCCGCTCGTGACCAGGATTTTTCTCTGGAGATCGCCGAGGAGGAGGGGGCCCTTGTGATAGAGCGCCTCGAGAATTCCGAATTCGGAGGAGGTGAGCTCGTAGCGTGCGACGTCGGCGGCAACGTGGCGGGAGATGGCGAGGTAGGCGCGCGCGAGCACCACCCAGGCCTTGAGCGCAGCCGCCGAATCGCGCTCCGCCTTGCTCCGCCTGGACTCGGCCGCCGTGAGCGGCGGGTCGTCTTCGATTGGGGTAGTCATCTTAGTACTAAGATAACTGTGGGTCGCCACGATCGCGACCCCGGCGGATCAGTCGGCCGAGCCGCTCTCGACTGCGGGACGCTCGGAGGTCACCCGGCGATGCTCGCCGCTCACACGCAGGATCCGCTGGCGCTGTCGCGCGAAGGCTTCCTTGGCGTAGACGCGAACCGCGTCCCATTCTCCGTGCCTGGTGCGGATGTCGTCGCTCCACCCCGTGCGCAGGTCGCGCTCGACCGTCTCGAAGGCCACCCCTTCGTACGCTGGATTCGTCCCTGCGATGTGCCCGACGAGATACGCGGGGCGCACGACTTCGTACGAGCGGTCCGCGAGGCGCGTGGGCGAGAAATCGTAATGCGCGCGATAGACGACATCGTCCTCGAACGTCACCTGGCGCACCGCCGCGGCCACATCACGCTCGGCCCACCACCCACCAACGGATTGGGCAATGCCATACACGACGAGATCCACGGAGCGCCCGAGCGCTGTCACCTCGCGCTCCTGCTCGGCGTGCGTGGACTGATCAGTTCCTCGGCGTTCCTCTGTCGCTCGCCGATCCTCTCGTCGTCGCTCCATAGCCCACCTCTCCGTATTCCTCTGCAAGGCCACCCGAGGGAGCGAGTTGCAAGGACGGGACCGATAACTCGAAACAGCTCGCGAAAGTCCGACGGCGCCGACCAGCCCCGACGAGCGCGTTGCGGCGCTCCCCTCTACGCCTGCAAGATAGCGTGCATCGACTGATTTACGCCATTGCGATCGGGCCGTTTAACCGCCACGATTTGTTGCATGTCTCCGATCCGACTCGGCACGCAAGGGTGGAACTACGACTCGTGGGTGGGCCCTTTTTATCCGGATGGTACGCGCGCCCCGGAATATCTCTCCCTCTACGCGCGCGCATTCGACACGGTCGAGGTCGACTCCACCTTCTACGCGATCCCCGCGTCGAAGGTGGTGCGCGGCTGGGCCGATCGCACACCGGATAATTTTCTCTTTGCACTGAAGCTTCCGCAGGAGATCACGCACGAGAAGCGCCTCCGGAACGCCGAGGATGCATCGGCCCTCTTCTTCGATCGCGCGCGCGAGCTCGGTGCAAAGCTCGGCCCGGTGCTCGTGCAGCTCGGCCCCGACTTCGGGCCCGCCGAGCTCCCCGCACTCGCCGCGTATCTCCCGACGCTGCCTCGCGACATTCAGCTCGCCGTCGAGTTCCGCGATCGCCGCTGGATCAACGACGGAGTCATCGCGCTGCTCTCGGAGTATCGCGTCGCGCTCGCCCTCACGGACGCGCGCTGGATTCAGCGCAGGACGATGCTCGCCCTGGCCGAGCGTCCGACGGCGGACTTCGCGTACATCCGGTGGATGGGTCCCGACCGCGACATCGTCGACTACTCGCGGCTGCAGTTCGATCGCACGCGCGAGATCGAGCAGTGGTCGGAGGCGCTCCTGATGCTCATTCAAAAGGTCACCGCGGTGTACGGCTACGTGAACAACCACTTCGCCGGCCACTCGCCGGCGAGCGCGCGTCAGCTGCAGCGGCTGTTCGGCCAGACGCCGGTCGATCCGAATGATCTTGGAGAGCAGATCAGCCTGTTCTGAGAATTATTTGCGCGACGCCGATGCAACGTCTCACGGGCATATAATTCGAGGATGAAGCGTCGCAACGTCCTCGCCGGCACCTTCGCCGTCATCACCGCGCTCCTCTTCGCGCGCCTCGGTGTCTGGCAGCTCCAGCGCCTCGGCGAGCGGCGCGCGCGCAATGAGGCGCTGGCGGCGCGGCTGCACACGGCCGCGCTCCCGATTGCCGAGCTCCCCGCCGACAGCGCGGGGGCGCACTGGAGGCGCGCGCTCGTGACCGGACGCTACGACTTCGATCATCAGATCGTGTTGAGCGGTCGCACGCACGCCGGCTCGCCAGGTGTTCAGATCGTGACGCCGCTGCACCCGGAAGGGGGCGGTGCTGCAGTGCTGATCAATCGCGGATGGGTCTACGCTTCGGACGCAGCCACGGTCGATCTCGCGAGGTGGGACGAGCCTCCGCACGCGACGGTGAACGGCTACGTGGAAGATTTCGTGCAAGGGGGGCGCGGAGTCGCGAAGCTCCCCTCGCATGCGAATGCGTGGACGCGCCTCGACGCAAGGGAGCTGCGCGTGGCGTTCCCCTTTCCGATCGTGCCGTACTACGTCGTGGCGCTGGATACCATGGTGGCGTACAGGCTCGCGCACGAGCTTCCGACCGTCACACCGGTGCGCCTCGAGCTCCCCGGGATGGACGACGGTCCGCACCTGGGCTACGCCGTACAGTGGTTTACCTTCGCGGCGGTCGCGCTGGTCGGCGTCGGCACACTCATCGCGCAGGACATTAGGCGCGGCTGACGCGCCCGCCAGCACGTGCTGGGGCGGCGCCCTCCTGTCCTCGGGAGGGGGGCCGGATGGTAACTTTGGCCAGCTACCACTCCCTCTTTCGAGACGCACATGGGAAAGATCACTCAGGCGCTGGCCACGGAGCAGGAAGCTCGCGATGTCGCTGAAGCGGCGCGCGAGAGCGACTGGACTGAGCCCAGCTTCCTTCGCGAGCTCTTTCTGGGGCGCCTGCGCCTCGATCTGATCCACCCGTTCCCGGCCGAGAACGATGTCGAGACGGAGAATGCGCGCCCGTTCATGGAAAAGCTGCGCGCGGTGCTCGAGCGCGTCGACTCCGATGCGATCGATCGCGACGGGCACATCCCGGAAGAGGTCGTGCAGCAGTTCCGCGACATCGGGGCATTCGGGATAAAGATTCCGCGCGAGTACGGCGGGCTCGGGCTTTCGCAGGTGAGCTACATCCGCGCGATGGGAATGGTGACGTCGAAGGATGGCTCGCTCACCGCGCTCCTCTCTGCGCATCAGTCGATCGGGCTGCCGCAGCCGCTCAAGCTCTTCGGCACCGATGCGCAGAAGAAGAAGTTCTTCCCGCGCCTCGCGAAGGGCGCGATCTCCGCGTTCGCTCTCACGGAGAGCGACGCCGGAAGCGATCCGGCGAACATGCGCACCCTCGCGACGGCCTCCGAGGATGGCACGCACTTCCTCCTCAACGGCACGAAGCTCTGGTGCACCAACGGTACGCGGGCAGAACTGATGGTGGTGATGGCGCGCACCCCCGATGCGATGGTCGACGGGAAGCCGAAGAAGCAGATCACTGCCTTCATTGTCGAGGCGAACTGGCCCGGCGTCGAGATCGTGCATCGCTCGCGCTTCATGGGGCTCAAGGCGATCGAGAACGGCGTCATCCGCTTCAACAATGTCCGCGTCCCGAAGGAGAACATCCTCTGGGGTGAAGGGAAGGGACTGAAGCTCGCGCTCATCACGCTCAACACGGGGCGTCTCACGCTCCCCGCAAGCGCGGCGTACGGCGCGAAGGCGATGCTGCAGATCGTGCGCGAGTGGGGGAATGATCGCGTGCAGTGGGGGCAGCCGATCGGGAAGCACGAGGCGATCGCGCAGAAGATCGCGCTGATGGCCGCGAACACCTTCGCGATGGAGTCGATTGCGGAGCTCGCGAGCGCGATGGCGGATCGCGGCGGCTACGACATTCGTCTCGAGGCCGCGATCGCGAAGCTGTGGAACACGGAGGCAGGGTGGCGCATCGTCGACGACGCGCTGCAGATCCGCGGCGGGCGCGGTTACGAGACGGCGGACTCGCTCAAGGCACGCGGAGAGGCGCCGATTCCGGTGGAGCGCGCAATGCGCGACTTCCGCATCAATCTGATCTTCGAGGGGTCATCGGAGATCATGCGCCTGTTCATCGCGCGCGAGGCGGTCGACCATCACTTCAAGACCGCGTTCGACGTCGTCAATCCGAAGGCGTCGGGCAAGGAGAAGTGGGACGCGCTCCTCCGCTCGGCCAAATTCTACCCCACGTGGTACACGACACGTTGGGTCGGGAACATGAAGGGCTACGGTGAGTTTGGAGCGCTCGCGGAGCACGTGCGCTTCATCGATGGCACGACGCGGAAGCTCGGTCGCGCGATCTTCCACGCAATGGTCAAGCTCGGCCCCAAGCTCGAGCGGCGGCAGATGGTGCTCTTCAGGGCGGTGGACATCGGCGCGGAGCTGTTCGCGATGAGTGCGGCGTGCACCCGCGCGCTGATGTTGAGCAAGCGGGGGGACGTGAACGCGCTCGACCTGGCGGATCTGTTTTGCCGCGAGTCGCGTCGCAGGGTCGCGGCGCTGTTCGAGAATCTGTTCGGCGAGAACGACGCGGCGATCTACCGCGTGTCGCAGCAGGTGCTCAAGGGCGAGTACGAGTGGCTGGAGCGCGGGATCATCGATGCGCCGGAGCCGGCGCCGAGCGGCATGGCGGCGGAGACGAGGAGCGAGCGGCCCGAGCCGGCGGCGGTGGGGAGCTAAAGGGCAGCCTCGCGCGCCCTACTTTTTCTTGAAGCCGTCCTGGGGCAGGTCGGGGAAAGTGATCTTGTGATTCCCCGGCTGAATTCCCTCCACGCGTCCGAGGCCGTTGCCGTCGGTCACGCCGTGGATGACCTGTCCGTCCGGCGTTTCGAGTTGGAACTTCGTGTTCGCGACGCCGAAGCCGCCGCGATCGTTCATCTGGATCTCGATCCATGAGGCTTTTGCCTCGCTGAGCTTCGAGCCGTCATCCGTGCCGCCGGGGGCTGGCGCGCCGGGCTTCGGAGAGCCGGAGCCGCTCCCCAGCTCGCCGACGATGACGGTGAGACATCCTGGCCCCAGGAGCGAGCCGCCGTGCTGCGTTGGATCTCCGACGCGCGCGACGGCCCGGCCCATGACGGTGACTCCCGCTGATCCTTTCTGGATGAGGTCGGGGGGACCGACACACAGGCACACGTCGCCGACGACGATGGCGGGCTGTCCCTCGAACAGAACGGTGGGAATACCGGGACCGAGTACCGGGCCGCCGACGTGCGGGATCGGTACCACGGCGGGCGACTGCATCGGGCAGATGTGATTGTCTTGCAGCTTCGCGGCAGGTGGCATCCCATTCCCTCCGACTTCGCTTCTTGCACTGGCCGGTGAACTCCCGGAGCGATACAATCTGACTATCGCTTCACTCCCCCGACAGCCTCGTCGAGCGCATGAGCAGCAACCATGTGGTGGTGCAGGGCGAAACCATGTCCAGCATCGCCAAGGCGAACAACTTCGCCAATTTTCTCACGATCTGGAATGATGCGGGTAACGCCGGTCTCAGGACCATCCGGCACAATCCGCACATTCTGGAAGTGGGGGATGTCGTGTTCATCCCCGACCCTCCCGGGAACGTCGCACGGGGCGACGATTCGCAGCGCCACGTCTTCGCGCTGAACGATCCGGCGCTCTTTCTCAGCGTTCAGCTGCAGGACGTCGATGCGAGGCCCATCGCCAACACGGACGTCGTGCTTCGTGTCGATGCGAAGGACAGAAACGGCCGCGAAGCCGTGGAGGATGTCTTCGAGCTCAAGACCGACAAGGCCGGAAAATTCTCGATCGAGATCCTCGAGGATGCGAACATAGCCGAGCTCACCGTGGGCGACGACAGGATCGTCATCTTCATCGGGAAGCTCGGCCCGGTGGGTAGCAATGTCGGAATGCGAACGAGGCTCAACAATCTCGGCTACTTCGCCGGCTTCGAGAACGACCAGGACACGGAGCAGCTGCGCTGGGCGATCGAGGAGTTCCAGCACGATCACGGCATCAAGGCGAATGGTGATGTCGACGATCCCGCGAACAAGGCGAAGCTGAGGTTGACGCAAAAAAAGCTCGCCGAGATTCACGGCGATCACGACCTGCCGTGAGCGATCGCCTTCAACCTCGAATGACGACGAGCTTCCTGCATGGGTGAAGGACAGTTCATCCCCGACATGGTGGAGGACGACGACGGCGGCGTCGCCGCGGATCATCCGCCGAAGCTGACGCTGCCGGTGCTCGCCGCTCCCTTCCCGGAAGAGAAGACGAACTTCAACGCGCTCCGTCGTGCGCTCGTGACGGTCGCGTGCAAGGACGTCGTCGCCGGGCACTATGCGTTCGACTCGTCGGTGCTCTCACCGCTCGCGCGCGAGGGATTCAAGCTGCTCAAGGGCGTGATCGACCGTCATTTCGGATCCCCGCTTTCGATCTTTGGGCACGCCGATCCCGATGGCGCCGACCGATACAACAAGTTCCTGAGCGAGCGACGCGCGGAGGTCGTCTTCGGATTGCTGATCCGCGATGTACCCACGTGGGAGCGGCTGTTTTCGCATCACGAGGAAACGCCGGGGGACGTGTGGGGCGATGACGCCGTCACGCTGATGCTCACGTCACTCGGCTTCGTCGCGGACGGCACCAAAAACGAGAAGCTGAGCGACGTGATCAGGGAATATCAGCGGATTCGCGGCTTTCCGATCACCGGGCGCAATGATGTGAAGCTGCGCGAGAAGCTGTTCGCCGAGTACATGGATTTTCTCTGCGTAGACGACAAGGGAAATCCGTACAGGCTCACGAAGGACGACTTCCTGGGGAAGGGAGCGCGGTTCGGGGCGTTTCAGGGGTGCGTGAACTTCAATCTCCGGCTGGTGCTGGCGCAGAGTGAGCTCGATGGCTTCGCTGCGGACAATGTGAATGGCAAGAGCGATCGTGAGAACGCGAACGCGGATAATCGCCGCACGATCATCTATTTCTTCGAAAAGGGATCGACGATCGATCCCGCGAAGTGGCCGTGTCCGCGCGCTGCGGACGCGAATCGCATCAGCAAGTGCATCGAGCACTTCTGGTCCGATGGCAATGACCGAAGGCTCAAGACGATTCCCGACAGGCGCAGGCGATTCGGCAAGGCGGTGCGCAATCACACCGAGCGCATCGCCCAGGTCGAGAAGACCTTCGCCTGCAGATTCTATCACGGGCTGGCGCTGCACTCGCCCTGCGAGGGCGACCTGCAGCTGTGGGTGTTGCAGTTGATGCGCGACAAGCCTCACGCGCCCGGGAAGGATCTCGAGCTCGAGCCTGTCGGGAACACGCGTTACGCGGTGGTGGCGTCGCTGGACGACGAGGCGCCGGTCATTCGCGGCACCACATCCGAAAACGGCGTCATCGGGCTCCCGCTGTGGACGAAGAACGTCACGATGCTTCTCAAGGTCGATCTGTTCACGGCGATCACAGGCGAGGCACCGCAGGATGATCCGGACAAGCCGGCTGATCCGAACAAGAAGAAGGTGCTCTCGATCGACCTCGAGGATCCGGCGCCGCTCACGTCCGACGATCTCGATGATCCGTTCAAGGATGAGCGGACCTTCGTCGTCTTTCCGATGTTCGGCGGAACGCTCCAGCGTGTGTCGCGCAAGTTCGACTCGCAGCCGGAGCCCAGCGCGCTCGAGCCGGACGCCGGCGAGCCCGCCGTCGCGCCCAACGAGCAGCAGCTCGGCGCGCGCCAGCGGCTCTTCAATCTCGGGTACGGAGTTGCGGGGCCGGCGAAGTGGACGGATGCGCAGCAGACGCAGTTCGTGAAGCGCTTCCAGAAGGACAAGAAGATCAAGGAAACGGGAACGCTGGATCCGGATACGATCGACGTGCTGCGAGAGGAGTATGGGAGCTAGTCCGCCGAGCGGCGCCGCGCCGCGGTCGGGGGGGGCAGCCGCTGTGACCGCCGCCGCGCCTGCGCTGCTCAAGCAGAACAAGCTGCAGTTCCACATCGATCGGAAGGCGTACGATCCGCTCTTTCGGCCCTTTCACCGGCTGAATGCGCGCACGTACGACGCCCAGGTCGATATCGGACCGACACCGAGCAAGATCGGTCCGAACGGAAAGGGTCGCGATTGCGGGTGCCGCAATCGCGGCGACTTCAAGTCGAGCATCCTCACAGCCGCCATCGTCGGAACGCTCGTCGACGCGCTCGACTCCGCGATCAACAAGGCGCTCCCGGGGTCGCGCGATCTGCGTGTGTTTCTGGAGAAGAAAATCGGTGGGGAGGGAACGGATCTGAAAAAGTCGCTCACCGATTTTCTCTCGAAGCTCTTCGAATCGGGATTGTTCGGCGGATTTCTGAAGCACATCCCATCGTGGGTGCCCGTGAACCGGAAGGAGTTCGGTCCCGACTTCGATCCTGAGGGCGCGCACAACGTTGGCGCCGATGGGAACGAGGCGGAGGTCGAGATCGAAGGGACGCTGCAGCGAAGCTACCAGACGCATCACTACAGGCCGTATACGCAGTGGAGCCGCTACTATCACTGGGCGTTTCACATCGATCCCGCCGTGGGCTTCAAGCATCTCGTGAGGAGGGGAGTGCTGCAAAGTCCGGCCGACGCAAAGCTGGAGGCCTCCACGTCGACGGCCACGTTCGAGCGTGCGATCAACATCTATGACAACGCGCCTCGCACGGTCGACAGCCTCGCGACGATCGCCCACTTCGAGTGCCTCCTCGACCTTGGCGCATTCTCAAAGCCGCCCGGCGATCAAAATGCGGAGCTCGCGCACCCGGGAATTTTCTACGAGAAGACGTGGCCGTTCTGGCCGATGCACGGAGACTATTTTTGGGCGGCTGGGCGCTACGTGTATGACTGCACGCACGTCACGCCCGGAAAGGAGACCGATCCCGACAAGCCGGACGACAAGCCGAAGGACATCGAGCTGCATCCCGCACTCATCAACCCGATCAAGGCGTTCGCGACTGCGCGCTACGAGGCCGCCTTCTTCGATGAGTCGGATGAGCCGTTGCCCACGACGCGCTTCTCGTTCTTCTCGTGCAGAAAGGGTGGCTATTGGGATTTCGATGGCAATCACCTTCCGTTCGGCAACGTCGACTACGAATTCGCGGTCGACCTTCCTGCAGCGCCTTCGGGAGATGTCGCATTCGACATCGGTGCGGTGGATGAGTTCGCGCTGAACACGCTCGTCGTGCGACCGCGGCTGCTGCAGAAGCTGGAGTTCGCACCGTACGGCTCGAAGGACGACACCGTGCAGTGGCACTTGGAGCCGCCGAAAGTAGAGATCGTGCGCCCCGGAGACGGTTCGCTGCCTCGGATGGCGAAGGTGACGGTGCCGATGAAGTCCGTGCCGAAGAACAAGGATGGCTATGGCTTCACACTGAGCTTCGCGTGGCTCGCGCCTGGTGCGCCCACAGGCGTCAAGAAGGTGACGGTCAAGCTCGACAAGATCGTCTTCAACGACGAGCGCAACAACTTGCGCATGACGATCGCGATCAACGGCAGAATGATCTTCCTGTCGACCGCCAATGTCGTGTCGAAGACGCTGATCAATCCCGGCGATCCCCTCCAGTCGTTTCCCGGCAGCGCCGGCATTACGCTCTTTCTTCCGCCAGAGAAGTCGGTGCGTATCTCGGCCCACGGTGCGCATCGCCGGGGGTTCGGCGAATTTATCGAGGAGAAGGTCACGGTCGATCCTGCGCAGCCGGGCGACGATGCGGCATCGCGGACGAAGGACCGGCGACTCGCGGTCGGCGGCGTGTTCAATGTGTCGCCGGCGGTACAAAAGCTTCTGGAGGACGCCGCCGAGAAAAAGCTCGGTGAGGTGATTCCGGACAAGCTCCAGGGGCCTTTCAGGAACGTCATCAAGATCATGGACAAGGAAGAGGTCCGGAAGCTGCTCAAGGCGGCTGTTGGCGATCTGGTCGGCCAGCGGAGAATCGTCGTTTGGGAGAAGGACGTCGATTTTCGTGAAAGTGATCCCGCGAAAAAGGACGAGATCGCGTGCGCGGTCGCGCGCGAGATGTCGATCTTTCCCGTGGACGCCACGAACATCAACAACACCCCAATGGGCTTCATCGAATTTCTCGAGAAGGATGCGGGCACCTTCCCCGGCGACCAGTCACGGCTCGACGTACAGACCATGCTCGTGCGTCTCAAGGACACGGGGAGTGCCGTCACGACGGTCGAATTCAACGCGCGGCCGGCCTTCCAGGTCGAGGAGGAGGAATTCGTCGTCTTTCAGGTCAACCCGGGAGAGGTCGATTACGCCCTGACCGTGTCCGTCACGATCGCCGACCCCGATCCGCCGAAGTAGCTTTACCCTCCCTCGCACCGCGCGGCCCGCGTGACCCTCGCTGCATCGCTTCGCCAAAGCTGGTTGGTTCTCCTCGCGCCGCTCTCGCTGCACGCGCAGTCGCTCGCGCGCGACTCCGTACCTGCGCGCGAGGGGCGCGGTGCACGCGGCGGCGCCGTCGCCGTGCGCGCCGCCACTCCCCCCGCGATCGATGGCAAGGAGGACGACGCGATCTGGCGCACGGCCCCCGAGATCACCGCCTTCCAGCAGTTCTCCCCCACGAGCGGCTCCGCCGCAACCTTCCGCACATCCGTGAAGGTCTCGTACGACGATCGCTATCTCTACGTGCTCGTCCGCATGTACGATCCGCACCCGGACAGCATCCGCGCGTATCTGAGCCGCCGTGACGTCACGACGCCATCCGATCGCGTGAAGATCATGATCGACTCGTACCACGATCTCCGCACGGGCTACGAGCTCGCCGTGAACCCAAAGGGGGTGAAGAGCGACTTCTACACCTTCAACGACAGGGAGGAAGACCCCTCGTGGGATGGCGTGTGGGACGTCGCGACGTCGGTCGACTCGGTGGGCTGGGTCGCGGAGTATCGTGTCCCGTTCAGCCAAATGCGCTTTCCACGCGGCAATACCCATGTCTTCGGACTCGGTGTCGTGCGCGACATCGCCCGCCTCAATGAACGCGACAGCTGGCCGCTCATCCGCCGCGACCGCACCGGCATCGCATCGCAGTTCGGCGAGCTGACAGGCATCGAAGGGCTCGGCACGCCACGCCATCTCGAGATCATGCCCTATGCGGTGGCGAAGAACATTACGACCACCACTCCCTCGCTCGACTACGGGCGGAAGCAGCAGCTCACCGGGGGTGCGGATCTGAAGTACGGCGTAACCTCGAACTTCACGCTCGACGCCACAGCCAATCCCGATTTCGGACAGGTCGAAGCCGATCCTGCGGTGCTCAACCTCTCGGCCTTCGAGACGTTCTACAGGGAAAAACGCCCGTTCTTCATCGAAGGCTCGGGCATCTTTCGGTTCGATCTCCAGTGTCACAACGGCTCGTGCTCGAGCCTGTTCTACTCGCGCCGCATCGGCCGCACGCCGGAGATCTCCGATACGTCGTCGACCGCGCTCCTCCCCACCAGCACATCGATCATCGGTGCGGCGAAGCTCACTGGCCGCACGCAGCGCGGACTGTCGGTGGGCGTGCTCGATGCCGTCACCGATCGCGAGAGCGGATCGCTCGGACAGACACTCGAGCCGCGCTCGAACTACTTCGTCGGCCGCATGCAGCAGGAGCTCGGGGCCGGCAAGGGAAACATCGGCGTGATGCTCACCGGCGTGAATCGGCAGCTCGACGCCTTCGCATCCGATTCGCTCCGCCGCACCGCGTACACCGGCGGGATCGACTTCCGACGCGATTTTCACTCGCAGGACTATCGGATCTCCGGCTACTTCGTCAAAAGTCAGGTAGCGGGCTCCGCGCGAAGCATTGCACTCACCCAGGCCAACAGCACGCACTACTACCAGAAGCCAGGCGACGGCGAAACGTACGACACCACGCGCACCTCGCTCGGCGGCGATGCCGAGCGGTTGTCGTTCGACAAGGTCAACGGTCTCGTGCAGTTCCAGGAGTCCTTCATCCGCTACTCCGCAGGCTTCGAAATCAATGATCTCGGCTTTCTGACGGAAGCGGGACGCCAGTCGCAGAGCACCTTCCTCGGCTTCAATCTCACCAAGCCCACGTCGCTGTATCGCGATCTGTTTGTGTATTTCGATCAGAACAACCAGTGGAACGCCGCGCGCCTCAGCAGCTCGGATCTCACGGACGACAATGCGACCGTCAACTTCGACGCGACGCTGACGAACAGCTGGCTCCTCCACGCGAATGTCGGCGTTCACCGCTTCATTCCGGTGTACGATGATCGCGCCTCGCGCGGAGGACCGGCCGTTCGTCGCGTGCCGTACCAGGATGCGTCCATCGAGCTCGACGGCGACCCGCGGCTGTGGCTCCTGCCGTCTCTCAGCATCTTCGCGTTCCATGGGCGCGGCGCCGCGGACGCGCTCTCGTGGGGCTATGGCATCGACCCATCGCTCGCCTTTCGCCTCTCCCGAAGCGTGACGAGTGTGATCGCCCCGCACTTCGATCACAACTCCGACAACAACCAGTGGGTCGACAACATCATTTCCGGCGACCAGCGGGACACCGCCTACACGTTCGGGCATCTCGACCAGAATACGGCGTCGATCACCGCGCGCGTCGACTACACGCTGAGCCCGAAGCTGTCGCTCCAGGTCTACGCGCAGCCGTTCGTGAGCAGCGGCAAGTACACCAATTGGCGCCAGCTCAGCGACGATCCGCGGAACGACGACTACGACCGCCGCTTTCTCCATTACGGAACGCAGGAGGGCGCCTCGTCGTACAATTTCGACGTCGCCGAATTTCGATCGAACGTCGTGATCCGCTGGGAATACCGGGCGGGCTCGACGATCTACGCCGTGTGGACGCAGGGGCGCAGCTTCCAGAACGACGGCGTCGAGTTCGGAGGATTCAATCCACGCGGGAGCGCGCGAGAGCTCTACGCGATCCATCCGGACAACACCTTCCTCATCAAGGCGTCGTACTGGTTCAGCCTGTGACGCGCGCCGGTTCCTGATCATATTTTCGGTATGACACGAGTCGCCTTTCTCGGCCTGGGCGCGATCGGCGCCCCGATGGCCAAACATCTCGCGCAGCCGCCATTCGAGCTCGCCATCTGGAATCGCACGGCGGCGAAGGCGCGCACCTTCGCATTCTCTGCGGGCACCGGCGTGCGCGTCGCGAAATCGGCCGCCGATGCGGCGCGCGGCGCCGAGTTCATCGTCGTCTGTCTCCCCACCTCGCAGGATGTCGACTCGCTGCTCGACGGCGCCGATGGGCTCCTTGCCGGCGTCGCGCGCGGCTCGATGGTCATCGACTGCACGTCGGGCGATCCGGCGACGTCGCGGACAATCGCCGCGCGCCTCTCGGCGATCGGCGTCGCCTACATGGATGCGCCGGTGAGCGGCGGTACCGCGGGGGCGGAGAAGGGCACCCTCACGGTGATGTGCGGAGGAGACACCGCGCTCTTCGAGCGCGCGATGCCGGTGCTGCGGGCATTCGGCGAGAAGATCGTGCTCTGCGGGCCAGTCGGATCCGGCGATGCCGTGAAGGCGGTGAACAACGCGCTGCTCGCGGTGCACGTGTGGGCCGCAGGGGAAGGACTTGCCGCACTCACGAAGGCCGGCGTCGCCCCCGCTGTCGCCCTCGATGTGATCAACGCGTCGAGCGGAATGAGCCGCACCACCGAGCGCCTCTTCCCCGAGCGCGTGCTCTCCCGCGCATTCCCGCGCACCTTCCGACTCGCACTCCTCGATAAGGATGTCGGGATTGCGGCGGGGGTCGCGCGCGAGCAGAAGGTGCCGTCGCCGCTTCTCCAGCTCACGAGCGAGCTCTTTCGCGCCGCGCACGCCGAGCTCGGCGAAGAGGCCGACCACGTGGAAGCGGTGAAGTTGATCGAGCGGTGGGCCGGAGTCGAGATCGCGTGACCGCTGCCGCAGTGAACTCTCGTTCCTCGAGCGTGCTCTCCCTCGATGCGATTCGCGCGAGCTTCCCTGCGCTCGAGCGCGTGCACGGCGGGCATCGCGTCGCGTACTTCGATGGGCCGGGGGGCACGCAGGTGCCCACGACCGTCGTCGACGCGATGCGCGACTATCTC
>JBBSEY010000043.1:0-17473 GCA_038239265.1 Gemmatimonadales bacterium
ATGTTCAGCGCGAGCCTCGCGTCGCTGCGCACGAGATATCCGAGCGACATCGAGGCGCAGCTCTTCTACGCACTGTCGCTGCTCGGACTCAACCAGGGCGATCGCGACGTGCCGACGTATCTCCGCGCATACGCGATTGCGCGGCGCGTGTTTACGACGCATCCCGACCACCCAGGCGCGGCGCACTACGTGATTCACGCGGTGGATGATCCCGCGCACGCATCGATGGGGCTCGACGCCGCGCGGGCATACAGCCGCATCGCGCCGGATGCCGCGCATGCGCAGCACATGACCTCGCACATCTTCATCGCGCTCGGCATGTGGGACGATGTGATCGCGGCGAACATCCGCGCGCAGCATCCACTCGTGCCGGGGGGGCACGTGACGTTCGGGCACGGCGTGCAGTGGCTGATCTACGGATATCTGCAGAAGGGGCGATACCTGCATGCGGCGGCGTGGGTGGACTCGATGGCGGCGCAGACGGCGCGTTTCGCGAAGACGAGCCGGGACGGCGTCGCCGTCAATCGCATGAAAGGAGGCTACGGCGCCGAGGTGGACAGCCGCGCGTATCTCATGCTCGACCGGGCCGCGTATCTCGCGGAGACGCGACAGTGGAGCTCCCCGCTCGCGATGCTCGCGATCGACACCGCGGGGCTCGGCGTGCACGATCTGGCGGCGAACGATCTCGCCCTGGGGCTGGCGGCGCTCGGTCGCGGTGAGCTCCCGCGGGCGGACTCGATTCTGTCCGCCTTCTCGACGCGCATGTCGAGGCCGGATGCGGGTGGGCGCGATGAGTTCGCGAGCGATCGCGGGTACGCCGAGGTGATGGAGCGGGCGCTGCGCGCAGCGGTTCTGCACGCGAAGGGGCACGCGGAGCAGGCGGTGACCGAACTGCATGCGGCCGCCGCCGCGGACGACTCGCTGCCATTCGCGTTCGGACCGCCGGTGGAGATCGTCTCCCCGCACGAGATGGCTGGCGACTATCTGCTCGAGATGGGAAAGGGGAGCGACGCGGCGCGCGAGTACACGCTCGCACTCGCGCGCGCACCGGGGCGAACGACTGCGCTCATCGGACTTTCGATGGCGCAGCTCGCGATGGGACAGCGCGCAGACGCGAAACGCAGCTATCAGCACGCCGCCAGGAATCTCGACGGCGCGGATCGCACGGCCGCTCCGGCGCTCGATGCACTTCGCGCGCGGCTCGCTGCGTCCGGGTCGATCTCTACGCGTTAGCGCCTTCGACTACCCGCTGGATCCACTCCCGGAGCGAGTCGATGTCGCGGCGCGGGAGATCGTAGACCGAGAGACGCACGCCGAAGTGGTACTCGCTCGCGCCGGGTTCGAGCTCGATCAGGAGCAACCCATCGTTGAGCGTCTCGGCGGTGCCCCACAGGATGTTCGCCTCGACGCGCCCAACGACAAAGGGGATCGAGCGCCCTCGTTCCATGGTGAAGCTGAGTCGATCGCCGACGCGCACTCCCTTGGTGCCATTGGTAGTCGCGCGCAGTGCGGCGGGGCCGAGCAGCCGGGTCCAAAGCTCGGAACGGGGGATGGTGGCGAGTCGGCGCTCGCTGATGGCACTGCGCGTCTTCCCGGCGTGTCGCTCGAGATAGTGGCGGAGGTTGAAGAGGAAGTACGTCCACCCTTCGTTGGTGGCGACGTACTGGTCGTTCCGATCAGGATCGAACGGGAATTCCGATTGCACGAGGTGGACGACGCAACGGCCGCCGGTGATGCGTTCGATGTACCAGTCAATTGCGACGGGTATCGGCCCGGTGCGATCGCCCGGACCGTTTTTCCGCGAGTCGGACCACTGCAGGTGCTCATTTTCTTCCCATGCGGTGGTGTGCATGTGCCAGTTCAACTCCTCGTTCCAGGAGCACAGGAGCTCCAAGCCGAGGGCGCCGCCGCCCTCGGCGATGGGGGAAAACCATTGCGCCAATCCCTTCGCCGTGGAGATCGCGTTCCAGATCTCGGAGGGGTTCGCGAGGATGGTGATGTCCATCTCGATCACTCGGTGCATGCGCTCTTGATGGCTGGCAAAGATCGACTAATTGGCGGTGTAAGTGAATCTAACGAATATTTGTCGTGATAATGCCTTTATGCGGAGTCTATACTGTCGTTAAATATGAGCGACTTTGAATCAGGGTGTGCTCTTTCGTTCGTGGTTCCCCACAGGGTGTACGAGACTCGATCGTTACCCGCGTGACTGCCCCACGAGACGATCCGCTGCTTCATTCGTGCATGGTCGCGATTCCAGCCACTTCACGTCTGCCGAGGCTCCTGAGTGCGACCACACTTGCACTCGTGATCGCGCTGTTCGCGCTTCTGGTCTCCGAATCTCGCCAGCCGGAGCGCCCGAACGCCACCTATTCGTTCATTCCTCCGCAAACGAATGCCGACTCGACGCCGGGATGGCGCGTGCGTGAGCCGACTGCTGCGAGGATCGTTCTCGAGCGCCACCTCGACTCGCTCGCTCGTTCCCTCGACTCACTCGCGTCCACGCTCGTACGCGGATCGATGCGGGCCGAACGCGGCGCGTTCGACGATTCACGGCTGGCGTACATGCGGGCCGAGGCGCTGCTCGAGCGCTACTCACCCTCCGTCGCGCACGCGCTGAACGGTCCGCTCGAGAGCGACGACGCGGACGCCCCGGCTCGTCCACTCGGATCGCCCGCCGGCTTCCAGGTCGTGCTCTCGGCGATCGGCGCGGGGCGGAGCGATTCCGCCAGCGCTGACCGAAAGGCGATGGATGGGAAGGCCGCACGTGCTGCTGAGCGCGAAGTGGCGATCTCGATGCGGGATCAGCTCCGCCATCTCCGCACGCAGACGCGCTATCTCGATGTGGGGGCGCTGCCGGTGCTGGAAAGCATGCGCACCGAGCTTGCACGCCTGACGACGGTTGGTCTCGCGGGCTTCTATCTCGACGATCCGCGCAACGCCGTGCGCGAGGCCGCGGCCTCGCTCGAGGGGATGCGCGAGATCGCAGTCGCGGAGGCCAACGCCGCGCCCGCGACCAATGGCGAGCGCGTGTCGCGCGACTCGTGGCTTCGTATCGCGCGCACGCTCGGCGCCGCCTCCGGATACCTGCATGCGCATCCGGACTTCGAGCGCCTCGACCGACTCGCGCTCCTCACGCGCTACGCGAATCCCGCGGCGCTCGCAATCGCCGACGCCCGCGCGCCGCTGCTCGCGCACTCCTATCCGCTTCGCCGCGTGTGGCGCGCGGATGCCGCGACGGTGTTCGAGCGACACGCGCTCGACGCCACCGCCTTCGCGCCGGATTTCGCTCCCGCCCCGACGCCGGCGCTCATCGCGCTGGGCGCTCGCCTCTTCTCCGACTCCCGCCTCTCCGGCGCGCAGGACCGCTCGTGCGCGACGTGCCACGATCCTGCGCGCGCCTTTACCGATGGGCGCGCGCGACCACGACTCATTTCGGCCGGGCAGTCTCTGCCGCGCAACACGCCGACGCTGCTCGACGTCGCCTACCAGCCGCTCTACTTCGCGGACCAACGCGCACTCTCGCTCGAGGATCAGATCGGCGCCGTCCTCGCGAGCCACACCGAAATGGGCAGCTCCCCCGAGGTTGCAGCGCTGCATTTGTCACGCGACTCATTCGTGCTTGAGCAATTCCGCGTCGCGTTCGCGAGCAGTCGCGACGACACGCTCGATGCGCGCAATCTCCGAAGCGCCCTGGCAGCCTACCTCCGCTCCCTCGACTCCTTCGACTCGCGCTTCGATCGCGCCGCGCGCGGCGACTCCCTCGCGCTCACCCGCCAGGAGCGACAGGGCTTTACCCTCTTCATGGGGAAGGCGCGCTGTGGCAGCTGCCACTTCGCCCCGCTGTTCAGCGGGGTAATGCCCCCCGACTTCACGAGCTCCGAGCCTGAGATCATCGGCGTCGCGACGCATTCGGCTCTCCGCAACGTGCAGCTCGACCCCGACTCCGGCCGAGCGGGCATCGATCACCTTGCCGAGCATCTGCACGCGTTCAAGGTGCCCACGCTGCGCAATGTCGCGGTGACCGCACCCTACATGCACAACGGCGCGTACTCCACCCTCGACGATGTCGTGCATTTCTACGATCATGGCGGCGGCGCCGGACTCGGCGCTCCTCTCACGAACTCGACGCTCCCCGCGAGCCGACTGCGTCTGTCCAGGGCGGAGCGGAGCGCGCTGATCGCTTTCCTCCGCTCGCTCACGGATACGTCGGCGAGCCGGAGCTACCCCCTGCAACGGAAGCTCGCGTCCACGCGTTGACCCCGGGCGAGGTGCGAACGCGCCGCGCCGAACACCAGTGGCCGAGGCTCACCATGGATCTGCAGCTCAAGGGAAAGACCGCACTCGTCAGCGGCTCGACGCTCGGCATCGGCTTCGCGATCGCGAGCGCACTCGCACGCGAGGGCGCGACGGTGATCATCAACGGTCGCACGCAAGCTCGCGTCGATGAGGCGCGCGAGCGCATCCTGAAAGTCGATCCGCGAGCAGAGCTGCAAAGCGCCGTTGGTGACCTATCGACTGCTGAAGGGATCACCGCCGTCGCAAAGCGCTTTGCCGACGTCGACATCCTCGTCAACAACGTAGGCGCGTTCGAAGCGAAGCCCTTTTTCGAGATCCCCGACGCCGACTGGCAGTTCATGTGGGAGATGAACGTCATGAGTGGAGCACGGCTGAGCCGGCAATACATGCGTGGGATGCTCAGCCGGAACTGGGGACGCATCATTTTCATCTCGAGCGAGTCGGGGCTCAACCTTCCCGGCGAGATGATCCACTACGGCGTGACGAAGACCGCGCAGCTCGGCCTCTCGCGCGGACTCGCGGAGCTCACGGTCGGCACCGCCGTCACGGTCAACGCGATTCTTCCCGGCCCGACGCGCACCGAGGGTGTGGAGGAATGGCTCGCGGGACTGGCGGCGCAGAAGGGAGTTCCGCTCGCCGACGTAGAGAAAGACTTCTTCGAGAAGACGCGGCCGTCGTCGCTCATTCGGCGATTCGCCGATCCATCGGAAGTCGCATCGCTCGTTGCGTACGTGGCGAGTCCTCTGTCCGCTGTTACAAATGGCGCGGCGCTGCGCGTGGAAGGCGGGATCATCCACAGCATCGGCTGACGTTTCCAAAGCGTTACCGCCCCGTGAACAACCGTTCGCGGTGGCGGCCTATCCTCCCAGTGCGTGAGCTCCACTCGCTATCCATCACCGTCTGAGGAAGGTCCATGACGCGCATGCACGTTCGATACACCGCTCTCTTCGCGGCGGCCGCCGCGATTGCAACGAGCGTTTCCTGCTCCGACAGCTCGTCGGGGGTCAAGTCGGGCACGATCAACAAGGTGAATCACGTCGTCGTGATTTATCTCGAGAATCGCGGCTTCGACAACACGTACGGCGAATTCGCCGGTGCGACGGGGCTCGCCGATGCGGCGACCGCGCTCCCCCAGGTCGATTCAGCCGGTAACGCGTACGACACGCTTCCACAGGTCGCAGGGCAGCCGTATCCCACGAACCTCCCGAATGCGCCCTTCGACATCGCGCTCTACGTGCCGCCGACGGTCGCGACGCGCGATCTCGTGCATCGCTTCTATCAGGAGCAGGTGCAGATCGACGGCGGGAAGATGGACAAGTTCGTGCAGATCAGTGACGCGAAGGGACTCAGCATGGGCTACTACCACACGGCCGTGCTCCCGATGGCGACGGAGGCATCGCACTATGTGCTCGCCGACCACTTCTTTCACAGTGCATTCGGCGGCTCCTTTCTCAATCACCAATACCTGATCGCGGCCGCTGCGCCCGTGTTCCCCGGCGCGCCAACATCCGCCGTCGCGGTGCTCGACACTGCCGGGCATCTCGTTTCCGACGGCTACGTCACTCCCGACGGCTACGCGGTCAATACCGCCTTCACCGTCAACGCTCCGCACCCATCGGCCGCGAATCCAGCGGGCCTCGTTCCCAACCAGACGAATCCGACGATCGGCGACCGCCTAACCGCCGCAGGCCAGACGTGGGCGTGGTACTCCGGAGGGTGGAACGACGCAATCGCCGGAAATCCCGCAGCGACTTTCCAGTTTCACCATCAGCCGTTCGCGTATTTCGCGAACTTCGCCGACGGCACGCAGGCAAAGGCGGACCATCTCAAGGATGAAACCGCCTTCATCGCCGCAGCGACTGCCGGCACGCTCCCCGCCGTCTCCTTCGTCAAGCCACTCGGCCTGAACAACGAACATCCGGGCTATGCAGACATCATCACCGGCGAGAACCACACGATCGATCTGATCAATGCCGTGCGCAATGGACCGAACTGGAAGGACGCGGTGATCATCATCACCTACGACGAGAACGGCGGATTCCGGGATCACGTGGCTCCGCCCACGATCGACCGCTGGGGTCCCGGCTCGCGCACGCCGGCGATCATCATCTCGCCGTTCGCGAAGAAGGGTTTCGTCGACAAGACGCCGTACGAGACCGTCTCGATTCTGTCCTTCATCGAGAAGCGGTGGAACCTTCCGCCGCTCACGGATCGCGATCGGAACGCATCGCCGCTGCTAAACGCGTTCGACTTCTCCCTCAGCGCCAACTGACGCCGGCTCCTGCACGTAGATCGGCAGGGTGAGCACGAAGGTCGCGCCTTTACCCGCGTCGCTCTGCACGGAGATGTCTCCCTGCATCGCGCGGGCAAGGTCGCGGCTGATCGCGAGGCCGAGTCCTACCCCCTGCTGGCGCTCGGGGGTGAGATGGCGATCGACCTGCACGAATGGATCGAAGATCGTCTCGAGCTTTCCGCGCGGAATTCCGCGCCCCGTGTCGGTGACGATCACGCGCGCTGCCTCACCAACTATTTCGCAGCTCAGCGTGATGCGTCCGCCGCGATCGGTGAACTTCACCGCATTGCCGACGAGGTTCAGCAGTATCTGATCGAGCTTTTCGCGGTCCGCATACACGCGCACGGCGCGGTCGCACGGCTCGTACTCGTACGTCACCCCCTTCGTCTGCAACTGCGGAGCGATCAACGCCTCCATTCCCTGCAGCGCATCGGTGAGGGTGACTTCCGAAAAGTGCAGCTCGACGCTCCCCGCTTCGAGGCGCGCGTAGTTCAAAATGTCGTTGATCAGCACGAGCAGATGCTGGCTCGCGCGTCGGATGCGACGGAGATCCTCGCGCTGCAAGTCGGTGACCGGCCCGCGCACTCCCATCTCGAGAAGGTCCACGTATCCCGACACCGCATTCAGCGGCGTCCGAAGCTCGTGCGACATCGTCGTGAGAAAGATCGCCTTCGCCGCGTTCGCCGCCTCGGCATCACGCCGGGCCTGCTGCTCGCCTTCGAGCAGCGCCTCGCGCTCCGTCACATCGTGACTCACCCCCAGGAAGCTCACGGGCTCCCCATGTTCATCCGTACGCAGGCGCGCGAATCCCTCGAGCCAGCGAATCTCGCCGTCGGTTCGCACGAAGCGATACTGAATGTGATACGTCGGACGGCGCTCCGCGATCGTGCGTGCGATCTCTCCCGCAACGCGCTCGCGATCGTCTGGGTGGATGTACGACTCGAACTCCTCGCGCGTCCCTGAAAAGGCGCCCTCCGAGAGCCCGTGCATCCGCTCCGTCTGCGGCGACCATGTGATGCGATTGCCCCGCATGTCCCACTCCCACGAGCCGAGCCCGCCCGCCTCCATCGACAGCACGAGCTTCGCCTCGCTCTCGCGGAGCAGCGAGTTGCTCAGCGATTCCGCATCGCGCGCGCTCACCGTTTCGGCAAAGAGCCGCGTGCGCTCGATCGCGAGCGCCGTACGCCGTGCGAGCTCCTGCACGCGCGCGATGTCGCTCGGCCCGAGAAAGTGCCCGGACTCGGCGGAGACGATCGTGATCGCGCCGACCGCTGCGCCACCGACCATCATCGGTGCGATGACATAGGAGCGAAGGCCGAGCGCGAGCAGGAGGCCGCGCTTGTCGAGATCGGCGACGCCGGCGATGATCATCTCGTCGGTGATCTCGCTCGCCACAACCGCCCCCGTGCGCAACACCTCGAACACGCCCCCCGGGTCTTCGGGAGCGGCGGGGAAACGTGCATTGAACTCATGGGCAATTGCGAGCTTGGCCGAATCCGAGTGCACCGTCGCGATCCGTCGCAGTGCGCCGCTCTCATCGAGGAGATCGATCGTGCACCAGTCACCGAGTCGCGGGACCGCGAGCTCGGCGACGGCACGCATCGTTTCGTCGGTCTCGACGGATGTCGCGAGCACCGCGCTCGCTTCGGCGAGAACGCTGAGACCTTCGGTGGCTCGGCGCTGATCGTGGACGTCGGTGCAGGTGCCGAACCAGCGGGTGATCTTTCCCGTTTCGTCGCGGAGGGGGAGCGCGCGGCAGAGAAACCAGCGATACGCGCCGTCAGCGCCACGTTTCAGCCGTGCCTCGACCTCGAATGGGTCGCCGCTTCCGAAGGAGCGATGCCACCTGTCCTCGACATCGCGCGCGTCGGCGGAGTGAAGTGAATTGCGCCAATCGCCGTCGGCTGGAGTGGAGGAATTCGCGTTGGTGTAGGCGAGCCAGCGGCCGTTGAAATACTCGTTGTCCCCGGCGGAGTTTGTGGACCACACGAGCTGCGGCATCGTTTCCGCGAGCGCGCGAAACGAGCGCTCGGCGCGCACGCACGCGCTGATGTCGGTGAAGTAAACGGCGAGACCGCGTGGCGACGGATATGCGCGCACCTGGAACCACTTGTCGAGCGGCTCGAAGTACTCCTCGAAGCCCGTCGAGACCTGTTCCTCGGACGCGCGGCGATATTCGCGCTCGAAAGTGCTGCCGACGCTCTCCGGAAATGCCTCCCAAATGATGGCACCGAGGAGCTCCGCACGGGTGCGGGAGAGGAGCGGCTCGGCGTTTTCGTTGAGATAGATGAACTTCCAGTCGCGGTCGAGCGCGAAGAATGCGTCACCGATGCTTTCGAGGATCTCGGTGGCTTCCCTCCGGGCGTCTTCGGCGATCGTGGTCTGCGCGAGCAGCTCTTCGCTCGTCGCCTGCAGCTCCTCGTTGGAGGCGATCAACTCTTCGTTCGCCGCCTCGAGCCCCTGGGCGGAGAGCTGCAGCTCGATCGCCTGGTCCTCGACGTGGCGCTTCTGCGTCGCGAGCTCGGCGTTCGACTCGTCGCGCTCGGCGGCGAGTCGCGTCTGCGTGGCGGCGTCGCGGGCGAGCAGCACGTTGACGAGAAGGGCGATGAGAAAGCCGGCTGCGGTGCCGAAGATGACGACGAGCGTCACCCAGTTCGTGTACCGGGTGATGTCGGCCGTGCGCTCGGCGAGGCGTGCTCCCTCGCGGGCGCGCAGCGCGGCCGTGATGCGGCGGATCCCGCGCATGTCTTCGTCTCCGCGATTCGTTCGGAGAATGGAGAGCGCGGAGTCGGTGCCGGCGGAGCGACGCAGACGAATCGTTTCTGCGAGCTCGGCCGCTCTGTCGTCGGAAAGACGAAGGAGGGTGTCGAGCTCGGGCGAGGATGTGGGGGTGTGTTCGGCGGCGCCAAATGTCGAGGTGAGCTCGGCACGCGCGGCGGGGAGCGAATCGACTGCATGCGTGTAGACGCGCAGATACTCGTCGTTCCCCGTGAGGAGGAAGCCGCGCTGGCTGGTCTCCGCATCGGTGAGCACTGCGTTGAGCCGAAGGGCGGCGTCGGCGACGGCTCGCGATTGACGGCTCTCCGCGCGGGACGTGGCGATTCGCGAGGTGCCCTCGTACGCTGCCACTCCGACGATGAGCACGACGAGCGGCGGTCCGAAAACCGCAGTGAGGCGTCGCCAGGTGAGGCGCCAATACGAGAAGATCGAGCGCGGAATGAGCCGTGTGATGTCCGTGCGCTTCTCTTCAGATGGCGAGCCGGTTGGGTGCGTCATGCGCTCGGGTTGGGGCTGGCTAGTGGATCACGAGCGGCCGGACCCGCTCGTGTGGAGCGAATCCGGCCGTCGCGCTCTCTCGCTACGACTGCCTCGCAAGAGAGTTGAGCACGCCCTGTGCCGCGGCTATCCCTGCCGTCCGCGGCGCGGAGACTTGTCGGTCTCCGGTGGCTTCGGCTTCTGCTCCGTCTGCACGCGACGTTCGGGTGCGGCGCGCTCGTCGGACTGCCGCCTCGGCTGCGCGGCCGGAGCGGGCTGTGGCTTCTCGCCCTGCGCAGGAGACTTCCTCTCCTCGGTTTGCACCGGGCGAGGAGGCTGCGAAACCGGGGGTTGGCTCTGCTGTTGAACATCCGTGCGCGGCATGGGCCGCGCGTTTGGCGGCGATGCCGGCTGCGCGCTCGGCGTCGGGTGCGCGTTGGTGTTCGGTTCCGCGACCGTGTGCGCCGGACTTCCATTCGGAGATCCGTTAACGGACGCGGGCCCATCCGTGTGCATCGGACGATCGTTCGTGCTCGGCCGCTCGGTGGGCGTCGGACGCACGTTCACGTTCGGCTGCGCCTGCGGCATGGGACGCGTGTTCGCAGGACCGTTGGGCGGCGCGCTCGGCTGCGCGGTCGGCTGTGGACGGCGTTCCGCGTCGGGCCTGACGACAGGCTGTGGCTGATCGTTCGGCGCCGAGCGCACGTTTACGTTCGGGCGCGTGTTGGGAAGTGGGCGCGCATCATTGGCGTTGGTGGGCGAGCCATTCACCGCTGTGGGAGCATCGGTGTGCGAGATGCCGCCGCGCGTCACTCCAGAACGGGGTGCGCCGCGCGTCTGCGAGATGGGGAGTGGAGCAACGGGCTTATCGCCGGTCGCCTGCAGTTGCGCGGCGTGCGACTCGAAGGTCGCGGGGCGTGCGGGGGGCGTGTTCTTCCACACGACCCGACGATTCTGAACGGCTTCCGGGGGGCGGCTCACGACCGTCGTCGAGCTCTGACGGCGAATGAGCACGCTCTGCTGCGTGGGCGTGACCGGCGCCCCATCACCGACGATGTGTGCCGAGCGCGCCTGGTCGACAGGGACGATGATCGCGCCGCGTCCGATGCGACGCGAGCCCGCGAACTGGTCCTGCGGAACGGACGTCGTCGCACCCTGCACACTTCGGTTGCGATACTGGATGTTGGTGACGTTCACGTTCGTGATGTTGATGTTCGTGATGTTCACGTTGGTGACGTTGACGCGGCGCACATATCGATCACTCGCTTGATACGCGGGGCGATAGACCTCGTTCGGCCCGAGCGGAAACCATGCGACGCCATCACGATCGCCGTAGCGGCCGCCGCGGAAGTCATCGCCGCCCACGAAGACCACGAGTGCGGGGGCGTACACGGGACGGCGACGGATGACGCCCGGCGCCCAGACCCAGCGGTCGCGCACGTAGGCCCAGCGTCCGTAATGGAAAGGCGCAAAGCCCCATGGCGCGTCGTCGATCCACGTCCAGCCGTAGGGCTCCACCCACGCCCAACGGCCGTAGCGATACGGCGCCCAGTCATCCACAACATGCGTCGGGACCCAGACGTGACCGTAGTCGGCTTCGTCGCTCCACGTACCGTTGCGGTCGAGATCTTCATAGCCGGTCATGTCGCGCGAGACGTACTGTGCGGACACCGACTCGTCTTCCGCACGATCGCGCGCGTCGGCCCACTGGTCGTACTCGTCCATCCGCGAGGCGTTGCGCACATCAGGTGACGCGCCATCGACGTTGAAGAGCACCGTCTGGTTCGGGCGCACCGGAATCGTATTCTCGTTCGTGGTGACTTCTGCGTCGCCGTTGCGCGTGGTGATCGTGCTCGTGCCACCGTCGGAGCTGACGTCGATGCGATAGGTTCCGTCGCGCATGAGCGTCACGGCGCCGGTCGGCGTATCGATCTCGACGTTGTCGTCGGAATCGAGCGAGCGGAGGCGGATGAGCGCGGAGCCCTGCGTCAGCCGGATCTGCAGATGATTATCATCGAGGTCGAGGACCTCGAAGGCGGTCTCCGGCGCGAGGCGAATCGCGTTGGAGCCGACGTGCAGCTCGGCGCGCGCATTGGCGTCGGTCCAGAGGTGGTCGCCGGAGGAGAGTGGATAGTTGAGCGTCGCGCTGGTCCAGTCGTCGACCGTGCCCGGACGAAAGGAGACTTCGCCCTGGAGATAGCTCGCGCGAAGCACGCGGGCTGAAGGATCCTGCTCCTGGTTCTGGGCGTTCACGGTAGCGAGCGAGCCGAGGAGCAGGGCAGCGGCCGTACCGATGAGAACACGAGTCCCGCGCATACGTCGATCTCCGAAAAGGTGGTGGTGCATGGCGGGGTGTAGCGCAACTGACATTCCGCTTTCGACCAATTGGGGGCGCAGGGCGCAAGTCGTGCGGTGACAAGCCATTGCATGTAGCTTGCCGGCGATATCGCGGAGCTCGGTCGGGACATTTGTCGTGGCCGCGGTACGCGAAAGTGTCCTGATTAGAGGACGACCACAAGTTTCCCCTGGTGAGGGTTTCTGACGGCGAAACGGGCGTTCGTGCTGGCCTTTCTGTTTACGGAGGATCGCCGTCAGGTGGTGCTGATGCGTCGCACGCGGCCGGCGTGGCAGGCGGGGCGTGTGAATGGGCTGGGCGGGGCGTTGCTAGAGGGGGAGCAGGTGATGGCGGCGGCGCGGCGAGAGGTGCGGGAGGAAAGCGGTGTGGATGTCGGAGGGTGGGTGGAGGTGCTCGTGTGGGAGGACGCGGAGTACCGGATGCACGTGGTTCGCGCGGTGAGCGAGCTCGCGCGCGCGGCGCGTACGATGGAGGATCAGGAGGTCTTTCTCGCGGAGGTACATGCGCTGCCGGCAAACGTGATCGGAAATCTGCGGTGGCTGGTGCCGCTCGCGCTCGACGCGGACGTTCGCTTTCCACTCGAGGTACGGAGCGCGGCGGCGGAGGGATCGGGGCTCACGGATCGTGCGCGCGAGGCGGAGTGAGTGATGCCGGAGCTACCTGACATCACCGTATATCTCGAGCAGCTGGAGCGGCGGATCGTGGGAGAGCCGCTCGAGAAGCTCGTGATCGCGAAGCCGTTCGTGCTCCGCACGTTTGATCCGCCGGTGTCGGAGCTCGTTGGAACGACGGTGCGCGCGGTGCGGCGGATGGGGAAGCGGATCGTGCTCGAGATGGGTGGAGAGCGCTTCATCGTGATCCATCTCATGATCGCGGGGCGGTTCAAGTGGCGAGCGGTGGGAGGGAAGATGCCGCCGAAGGGGTCGATACTCGCTGCATTCCACTTTCCGAATGGCGTGTTGGTGCTGACGGAGGCGGGGACGGCTCGTCGCGCATCGATGCACCTGGTGCGCGGCGAGTCGGCATTGCGCGACTTCGATCGCGGAGGGCTCGAGGTGCTGAGCGCCACGCTCGAGGAATTTTCGCGACGGCTCACGAGCGAGAACCACACGCTGAAGCGCGCGCTGGCGGATCCGCGATTGTTCAGCGGGATCGGGAATGCGTACTCGGATGAGATCCTGCATCGCGCGCGCCTGTCGCCGGTGAAGCTGACGCGGCGCATGGGTGGTGAGGAGATCTCGCGATTGTACGAAGCGACGCGCGCGACGCTGGTGGAGTGGACGGCGCGGCTGCGCGCGCAAGCCGGCGAGAACTTTCCTGAGAAGGTGACCGCGTTCCACGACGAGATGGCCGTGCACGGCCGCTTCGGAGAGCCGTGTCCGGTGTGCGACTCGAAGGTGCAGCGTATCAGGTATGCGTCGAACGAAACGAACTACTGCGCGCGATGCCAAACGGGTGGACGACTCCTGGCGGATCGGGCGCTGTCGCGGCTGTTGGGGAAGGACTGGCCGAAGTCGATCGACGATATCGAGTGATCGCCCGCGTGCGGGAGCGATCGAGCGGGGAGTGAATCATTTTCCCAATTGCTTCACTGTGCTCTGGACACCGTCTTCGACGCGCTGAGCGAGATCGCCAAGCCGATCCCCAGCATGTGCACCGCGAGTCCCGTCAACCATGTGTCCAAGGGGGCGAGGTGGGGCTTCGTGTGCATCGCGTCGAGCGGGAGGACGACCCAGTTCATGATCAGGTAGATCCATGCTCCGTAGGCGAGGCCCGAGGGGATCGGGTTGCGCAGGATTGCCGGGAGATATTTCCTGCCGACGGACACGAATACCGCGGCCCAGATCAGCGCGATCAGCCAGTGCAAACCGAGCCCGAGGAGCACCGTGCCGGCGCCTCCGTCGAAGGAGCCTTTGCCGATCAGCCCACCTGCGACCGACTGCGGGACCTTCATCGCGGGAACGCCCTTTACGCCGCTGAACCAGAGAAGTGCGTAGGACATGTCGGCGGCGCCAGCGAGCACCCCTCCCACGAGCGTCGCCTTTAGGGAGGACCAGGGGGCGATCGCGCCTCGCGGACGTTCGGCGGTGGCAATCATGGAAAACCGTGGTGAAATTGGGGGTAGCTGCCCGGACGCCCGGGAGCGCTGCCACGGGGTACGCTAATAGTGAGGCAGAGCTCCGCGGAATGACCATCTGAGACTCGCACGCGTCTAATTGGTATGACGAGATCACGCCGAGCGGCCTTGGGCGCCGCACTGATTGCCGTAGCGGTGGTGGCACTGGTGGTGGAGAAGGGGCTATGGCGCCCCGGAAGTGGAGCCGTGCCCGAGGCCTCCGCCGCGGAGATCGCGACAGGGACCGACTCGATCGCGCTCGCGAAGGCCGCCCTCGCGGCCTGCTCAGGGATCAACGGCGACAAGATCCCATGCTACGAAAAGCAACTGATCCCTCTGGTCGATCGCGGCGGCCCCAAGCTCGCGATGGGCACGCTCATGCAGGTCTCGAGCGGCGACCGCGACGTGCGCGGCTTCGGACACGTGTACGCGCACGCGATCGGGATGCACGCCTTCGACGCGGACAAGAATGTCGAGCGCACCTTCTCGAGCTGCACCGACGCCTTTCAGTCGGGGTGCTACCATGGCGTGATCGAGGCGTACTTTGCGAGCTCCGGCAAGGTCGACTCACAGTCGGTCACGGCGCTCTGCGTGCCGTGGTCGCAGGCCGGCGTGTACGGATGGCTGCGCTTTCAGTGCGCGCACGGGCTCGGACACGGGCTCACGATGCACTATGAGCACAACCTCGTGAGCTCGCTCAAGGGTTGCGATCTGCTCGTCGAGGACTGGGATCGGCAATCGTGCTACGGCGGCGCGTTCATGGAGAACGTCGTCGATGCGACGGAGCCGCATCACGGAATGCCGGGGATGGACATGCCGGAGGAGAAGCGGTCGTTCAAGCAGATCGACAAGAACGACCTCAACTATCCGTGCTCGATCCTGCCGGAGCGATACCTCACGACGTGCTATCAGAATCAGGTGTCGATCATCATGTTCTTCGACGACCACAAGATGCCCGCGGTCGCGAAGGACTGCATGAAGGTGCCCGAGGCGTATCGCTACATGTGCTTCACGGGCTTCGGCACGGACATCAACTCGTTTGTGGTCGGCGATCATCTGAAGGCGATCGACCTGTGCACGAACGCGCCGGAGAAGTACCGCGAGTGGTGCATCATCGGCGTGGTGAAGAACATTATCGATGTGAGCGCCAAGACCGCCGACGGCGTGTCGTTCTGCCAGAAAGTGGACGCGCACCATCTCAAGTCGCGCTGCTACGAAGCGGTGGGCGAGGAATCCGTGAGCCTCGAGCAGAAGCCGGAGATCCGCGAGACGTTCTGCGCGGTGGCCGAACCGGGGTTCATCGAGGCGTGCCGCTTCGGCGCGCGGCTCGCCACCGTGGCGCCGCCGGGGCTCAAGGCGGAGTAGACGAGGGGCAACCGCGAGAGGGGGCCGGTTCCGCTGGTTCGGCACTTGCCCCGAGCGTGGGGTCTCCTCTCAATTTCCCCCATGTCGGACGAGCACAAACAGCACACCCTTACGGGGACCTTCCGCATGCACGAGAAGGTCCGCTCCCGCTATCTGGAAAGTGAGCACGATGTCATCGTCTATCTCCCGCCGGGATACGACGAGGACGTCGCGCGCCGCTATCCGGTGCTCTACATGCAGGACGGGCAGAATCTCTTCGACGAGGCCACCTCGTTCTCGGGCGAATGGCGTCTGGATGAGGCGGCCGAGCAGATGATCGACGCGGGGCTCGTGGCACCGCTGATCATGGTGGGGATCTACAACGCCGGCGCCTATCGTATCGACGAGTACACGCCCACGCGCGACTCGGCCAGGCGCGCCGGCGGGAATGCCGACAAGTACGGGCGCATGCTCGTCGATGAGCTCAAGCCGTTCATCGACGCGGAGTATCGCACGCTCCCCGACGCCGCGCACACCGGCATCGGCGGCTCCTCGCTCGGCGGGCTCGTGTCGCTGTACCTCGCGCTCAAGTACTCGGGGATTTTCTGGAATGTCGCGGTGCTCTCGCCGAGCGTGTGGTGGGACAACCGCTTCATCGTGCGGAGGGTGCGGGCGCTTGGGAGTGCGCCGCCGCTGCGTGTGTGGCTCTCGACCGGGACGGCGGAAGGGGACGGCGTGGTGGCGGGAGCGCGGCGTGTGCGCGACGCGCTCGTAGCGAAGGGATGGACCGAGGGGGAGTCGCTGCACTATCAGGAGATCGAAGGAGCGGGGCACAGCGAGAGCGCGTGGGCGGATGTGGCGCCCGCGATGCTCACCTTTCTCTATCCCGCGAGCCGCTGATGCATCGCGAAATGCGCCGCTGGTTCAGTCCCGAGCTCCGCAGGGACATGGATCTGCTGATCTTCGGACACGCCGGGGCGCGCGTGCTCGTGTTTCCGACATCGATGGGACGTTTCTTCGAGTGGGAAGATCGCGGGATGATCGGCGCCCTTGCCGAGCATCTCGAAAAGGGGTGGCTGCAGCTGTATTGCGTGGACAGCATCGATGCAGAGAGCTGGTACGCGAAGCACCGGCATCCGTCGGATCGCGCGCGCGTGCACGAGGCGTACGAGCGCTATCTGCTGCACGAGGTGCTCCCGCTGTCGACGCATCTCAATCCGAATCCCTTTCTGATCACGACCGGCGCGAGCTTCGGCGCGTACCATGCGATGAGCTTCGCGCTCAAGTCTCCGGGGCTGGTGGGGCGCGTGCTCGGAATGAGCGGGCTGTACGACATCAAGGAGCAGACCGGCGGCTACTCGGACGACTCCATCTACTTCAACAATCCGGCAGACTTCATCACCAACGAGTACGATGAGGAGCGGCTGGCGGCGATCCGGCGGATCGATATCATCTTCGCGATCGGGCGCGACGACTCGATGTACTGGACGAACGAGCGATTTTCGCGGTCGCTCTGGTCGAAGGGGATCCCGCACGCTTTTCGCGTGTGGGATGGGTGGGCGCACGATTGGCCGTGGTGGGAGCGCATGGTTCGCATGTACGTAGGCGGCAGCGACTGACCGGGAGCACGACACATGGCGGGCAAGGAAAAACGGATCGGGCTGATCGTGGGGCGGGAGTGGAGCTTTCCGCCTGCGTTCATCAAGGAAGTAAACGGTCGCGACGAGGGTGTGACTGCGGAGCTCGTGCAGCTGGGCGGAACGAAGATGGATGATCTCGTCGACTACGCGGTGCTGATCGACCGCATCTC
>JBBSEY010000044.1:0-17385 GCA_038239265.1 Gemmatimonadales bacterium
ACGCTCGGCGGCGACGGCACGGCCATGGAGGTGATCGGCGCGCTCGCAAACACGAAGATCCCCGTTGGCGTGCTGCCGGGTGGCACCGGGAATCTCGTCGCGCGCGCGCTCCGCACGCCGCTCCGAATCGAGCGTGCGGTCCCTGCGCTGCTCGGGGGCGATCTCTCTGCGGTGGATCTCGGCTACATCCCCGAGTGCAAGCGTCGGTTCGCATTCAGCTCCGGCGTGGGAGTGGACGCGCGCATGATCGATGAGACGCATCCGGAAACGAAGCGCCGCTTCGGCATCGGCGCGTACGTACACACGGGTGTCAAGGTCGGATTCGATCGACGCGCCTTCCGTGTGCGAGTCGAGGTCGACGGCCTCGCGATCGAACGCGAAGCGACGTCGCTCATGGTGGCGAACTTCGGCACGGTGCTCGACAGGCTCTTCATGCTCGGCCCGGGAATCGAGCAGGACGATGGATTGCTCGATCTCTGCGTCTTCTCGCCCGCGCACGCGCTCGACGCGATCCGGATCGCCTGGCGGCTGTTCAGCCGCAACTTTCGCAGCGACGACTCGATGCTGTACCGGAGTGGCCGCGAGTTTCGCATCGACTGCGATCCGCCGCAGTTATACCAGGCCGATGGTGAATTGCTGGGCACGACGCCGTACACTATCCGGGTCGAGCCGCTCGCGGCAACGCTGCTCGTCGCGAAGCGCAATTGACCGGCCCCCGCGACGGGGTACATTCGATAGCTGGGTGTGGTGCGCTTTCGCAGTTCGTGGGGAGTCGATGAGCGAGCGGCACGGACGCCTGTTCGAGCAGGCGGCGGACGGAATCTTCACGGTCGATGAAAAGGGTCATTTCACATCCGTGAACCTCATCATGGAGCGCGCGATGGGCCACCATCGCGGCGACCTCATCGGAAAGCATTGCTGCGAGCAGCTCGAGGCGCCGCAGCAGCAGATCGCGCTCGGGCTGTTGCACGCCACGCTGGCGGGGAAGCGCCAGCGAGCCGAGCTTTCGTTTCGCGATATGGCCGGACGCACACGCATCGGCTCGATCACCTCGACGCCGATCGTAGAGCAGGGGCGCGTGACGGGTGCGCTCTGCATCGCGCGCGACGTGACGCAGGAGCGGCGCTTCTCCGACGAGCTTCGTCAGCGCGAAAAGCTCGCCGCGGTGGGGCAGCTCGTGAGCGGTGTCGCGCACGAGCTGAACAACCCGCTCGCCGGCATTAGCGCCTTCGCACAGCTGCTCGACGGCGCGGGGCCGCTGAACGCCGAGCAGCGCGATGCCGTCGAGACGATTCAGCTGGAGGCGAAGCGTGCCGCGAAGATCGTGTCGAATCTGCTGTTGTTCAGCAGGCAGCGGCAGCCGGAGCGATCGAGCGTCGACATGAATCGCGTGCTCGCGGACACGCTGGCACTGCGCCGATTCGTGCTTTCCACGGAACAGATCGAGGTCGTCACCGAGCTCGCCGCCGATCTTCCGCAGACATGGGCCGATCCCTTTCAGCTGCAGCAGGTGGTGCTCAACCTCTTGATCAACGCAGAGCAGGCACTCGCGGGAAAAAAGGGGAAGCGAAAGCTCACGCTTCGCACGCAGCGGACGAGCGATCGGATCGTGGCGAGCGTAGCCGACAACGGGCCGGGAATTCCGGAGGAGACGCTGAGTCGCATTTTCGAGCCGTTCTTCACGACGAAGTCGGTTGGCGATGGCACCGGGGGGGGCCTCGCCCGTTCGCACGGGATCGTGCGCCAGCACGGTGGCGTGCTGCGCGCGCACTCGGAAGCTGGATCGGGCGCGACGTTCGAGATCGATCTTCCGATACTCGTGGCGCGCGAGGAGCAGGCTGCGGTCGCCCCGGCCGGAGGCGCCGCCGAATATCCACGGCAGCGCCGCTTCCTGATCGTCGACGACCAGCCGGCGATGCAGCAGGCACTCAGACTGCATCTGCGGCGCACCGGTTGCTTCGCAGACGCGGTGGGTGATGCGGACGCCGCACTCGCCCTGCTGTCGACGCGAAGCTACGGTGCGATCTTCCTCGACCTGCAGCTTTCGGGGATCGGCGGCGAGTCACTGTTCGTGGATCTCGTCGAGCGCGATCCGGAGCATGCGGGGCGCGTGATATTCGCAACGGGTGATCTCGAGAGCGCGCCGGCGCGCAGCTTCCTCCACCGGGCTGGGCGCCCGTTCGTCGCAAAGCCGTTCGCACTGGCGACGGTCGCTGCAATGCTCGCGCAGGCGGCGGCACGCTGATGGCGACCATTCTCGTGATCGACGACACCCCGGAGGTGACCGCTGCGCTCGGAGCATTCTTCGAGCGTGCGGGGCATCAGGTGGTGCGCGCGCACAGCGGAGAGGATGGCATCGCGGCATATCTGCGCACCCGTCCGGATCTCGTGCTCCTCGATCTGAAGCTCCCCGACATGAGCGGCTTCGATGTGCTCGAGCGTATTCGCAGCGACGAGCCGGTGGTGATCATGGTGACCGGGCACGGCGATATTCCACTCGCGGTGCAGGCACTCCAGCAAGGCGCCGAGAACTTTCTGACGAAACCAGTGGACCTCGATCATTTGCGCTTCGCGGCCGAGCGTGGACTCGAGAAGGCGCGACTGCGGCAGCTCGCGCGCTACATGCGCGAGCGGCGCGGGATCAAGGGCGTCGGCGCTCTGCTCGGCACGTCGCCGCCGATGCGCGAGCTGGCGCACCAGATCGAACTGCTCACGTCGAGCGATCGGACAACGGTGCTCCTGCTCGGGGAGCAGGGGACGGCGAAGGGGCAGATGGCGTACGCGATGCACGCAATGAGCGATCGCGCCGACAAGCCGTTCGTCGAGGTGTCGTGCGCGGGAGCGGCGGAGGGCACGCTCGACGCGGAGCTGTTCGGCGATGAGTTCGGCGGCACGCGCGAGGTGCCCGTTCGGCGGCTCGGCCTGGCGGAGGTGGCGGACAAGGGTGCGCTGCTGCTCGATGAGATCGCGGCGCTCGAGCTCCCGGTGCAGGGGAAGCTGCTGCGGCTCCTCGAAGCGCAGAAGTTCAGGCGCGTGGGCGGTGTGGAGGATGTGTCCGTCGACGTTCGCATGATCGTCACGTCGAGCAAGGATCTCGTAGAGGAGGTGCAGGCGGGGCGTTTCCGCGAGGATCTGTACTATCGACTGAGCGTGCTCCCGGTCGTGCTCCCGCCGCTGCGCGCGCGAGCGCGCGAGGACATCGTCGCGCTCATCGATCGCATCGCCGGCGAGCTACGGAGGCAGCTTCCGCATGCGCCCGCGGGATTGTCGGAGGGCGCGCTCGAACAGCTGCTCCGACATTCGTGGCCGGGGAACATTCGCGAGCTGCGGAACGTGCTCGAGCGCGCGATGATCGTGGGGCGCGGATCGAAGGAGATCACAGTGGAGCATCTGCCGCCGGACATTCGGCGCGCGGGGGGCGCGATACCGGTGCGGCACGTGCCGCGATCGCTGCACGATGTGGAGCGTGCCCACATCGAGCGGACGCTGCGCGCGCACAACGAGAATCGGACCCGGGCGGCGCGCGAGCTGGGGATCTCGCGCGCGACGCTGATCAACAAGATCAAGGAGTACCAGCTCGATCCGCAGGTGCTATCCTACGCCTCGCCGGAAGGGTGAGACGTAAGCGGGGTGTGAATCGTTCATATTCAGAGCCACGCTGCGCGGCGAAGAGCTCTCGAACCGAGGAGCGAGATGCCTGAGAACAACGTTGAGCAGGACCGGATGGTTTGTCGCGTCTGCGGGAACGAGGAGCGTGCGAGTGAGGGGTACCCGTGCTCCGATTGCGGGACATTCATCTGCCTCCTCTGCACCTTCAAGGGCGTGACGATGTGCTCCGCGTGCGAGGGGAAGCACAAGGGAGTGGCTGCGAAGGAATGAGCGACAGCGTGGTCTTGCGCGAGCGGCTTGCCCTCGGCGACCGGACGTTCACGGTGCTCACCGAGCCGTGGTACGATGCGGGGAGCGACGAGTGGAAGGGGCGCTTTTTGTACGTGCCGCTCGACCGTTCTCTCGCGAGTCCCGTTGCCTCGACCGCGGTGAAGCGGGCGCGGAAGCGCGACGATCTCGTACGCCAGCTCGGCGCGGCATCGGATCGCGAGCTGACGAAGGCGTTCAACTCGATCGCGATTCCCGGTGCGCGTCGTACACGCTGACTTCGGCCTTGGTGCAGGGGCCGAGCGGAGAGTGAGCGCGGAGTCGATCCAGGTCGTGCGTGCGGCGGTGTCGCCGCTGCACGGGGAGCCCAACGCGTCGAGCGAGCAGGTGAGCCAGGCCGTGGCTGGGCATCTCGCGGTGGTGCTCGAGCTACGCGAGGGCTGGCGTCGCGTGCGCCTCGCGGATGGCTACGAGGGGTGGATGCACGAGGGGTACCTCGATGCGCGGCCGTGGCCCGCGGCCGAGGCGAGCGAGTGGTACGCGACCGCGCGACACTCGCTGGGATGCACGATTCACGAATCGCACACCGACATCGAGCGGACGCTGCCTCTCGGAGCGCGCGTCGCGCGCGACGCGAAGCTCGTGACCGGAAGCGTTCTCGACGAGGCGGAGCTGCGGCGGCGCTATCCTCCGGATGGCACCCAGATCTGCGCGTCGGCCGGCCAGTATTTCCGGAGTACGGCGTACCAGTGGGGCGGGATCACGCCCTGGGGCGCTGACTGCTCGGGGATGGTGCAGACGATATTCGGACTGCACGGCGCGGCACTCCCGCGTGATGCGCGTCAGCAGGCAGTGCTCGGCGTTCCGCTCTCGTTGTCACCGACAGCATGGACGGCCGGGGATCTGTTGTTCTTCGCGAATCGAGAGGATGGCAGGATCACCCACGTCGCGATCGCGGCAGAGCAGCGGACGTTGATGCACGTCGCGATCGGGCGCGGGGGCTTCGCGGTTGAGCATCTCGACATGGCGGGCGATGCGTACACCGCGGCGCTGATGGGGCGGCTGAAGGTGGCGCGGCGGGTGATCGGAAGCTGATCCGCCAGCAGGACCCCCTACCAAATCGTCGCCCGAACCGTCTCCCCCCGCACCATCGGATCTCCCGTCCTGCATCCGAACGCCTGCGCGAACTCCGGCAGATTCGAGATCGCGCCTATCACGCGCCATTCTCCCGGCGAGTGAGGGTCCGTGCGTGACTGGAGGATCCTCGCCTCGGGGCGAATCTTGGTTCGCCACGCATTCGCATACGCGATGAAGAAGCGCTGCTCCGGTGTGAAGCCGTCGATCGGCGCGCGGGACTTCCCCGTCATCGCCTTCTCGAATGCCGCGTATGCGATCTTGAGGCCGCCGAAGTCCGCGATGTTCTCGCCGAGGGTGAGCTTGCCGTTCACGTGGAAGGTGTCGGCGACGATGTACGCCGAGTACTGATCGCGAATGCGCCCCGCGGCCTCATCGTACTTCGCCGCGTCCTCCTTCGTCCACCAGTCGCGCAGCGTGCCGCTCGCGTCGAACTGCCGCCCCTCGTCGTCGTAGCCGTGCGTGATCTCGTGACCGATGATCGCGCCCATAGCGCCGTAGTTCGACGCATCGTCAGCGTTCACGTCGAAGTACGGCGGCTGTAGAATCCCGGCGGGAAACACGATCTCGTTGCTCAACCCGTTGTTGTAGGCGTCGACCGTTTGTGGCGTCATCCCCCACTCGTTCAGATCCGTCGGCTTGCCGGCCTTCGCCATCTGCCGGCGGAATTCGAACTGGTTCGCGAGCATCGCACTCTCGTAGTACGATGCGCTCGCCGGGATGCGCAGCGTGGAATAGTCGCGGAACCGATCCGGATAGCCGATCTTGACTCGAAAGGCGGCGAGCTTCGCGAGCGCCTCTCTCTTCGTGGCCTCGCTCATCCAGTCGAGCGTCGAGATCCGGTCATGGAGCGCCGCCTCGAGATTGCCCACCATCGCGAGCGCGCGCGCCTTTGCCTCCGGCGAAAACTGCTTCGCCACGTATGCCGCGCCGAGGGCCTCCCCGAGCGACGCGTCGGTGGTCTGCATGCACCGCTTCCAGCGCGGCGGAAGTGACCTCGCGCCCGTGAGGATCGAGCGCATCGCGAAGCGCTCGTTCACGAAGCGGGAGCTGATGTACGGCGACGCCGCGTCGGTCACCTTCCAGCGGAGATAGTCTCGCCACGTCGCGAGCGGCACCGATGTCACGAAGCCGCCCACCGCGGTGAGATACGAGGGCGATGACACGATGACCGACATCGGAGCAACCCCAACCGACGCAAAGTACGCGCGCCAATTCACACCAGGGGCGATCTTCGCAATCGAGTCGACCGACATCGGATGATAGATGTTCTTCGGATCGCGCTGCTCTTCGAGCGGCATGGCCGCCTGCGCGAGCGACGTCTCGAGCGCGAGCACGCGTTTCGCGGCATCCGAAGCCTTCGCCGGCGTGTCGCCGAGCAGCTGCAATGTGCGCGCAATGTGCGCGCGATACGTCTCGCGCAGTTTCACCGATGCGGAGTCGTCGTTGAGATAGTACTCGCGATCGGGAAGTCCGAGCCCGCCCTGGCCCAGCGCGGCCACGGTGAGCTTCGTGTTCTTGAAATCCGGCTCCGTCCCCACGCCGAATGCGACGTCGATGCCGTTCGCCTGCTCGCGCGCGAGCTCCGCCTGCAGCCGCGCGGTGTTCGTGACCGCCGCGATGTGGCTGAGATCCGCAGCGATCGGTGCCGCATCGAGCTTCTCCGCTCGAGTCGAATCCAGGCAGGCCCCGTAGAACGCGCCGAGCTTCTGCGTGTTGCCGTTCGGCGCCGCGCTCTTGTCCCTGGACGCCGCTTCGAGAATTCCGTGGAGCACGTCGAGGCTCCGGTCGTACACTTCGCGGCCAACGCCAATGCCGGGGTACGACGCGGGAATCGTCGCACTGTCCTGCCACTTGCCGTTGACGAATCGGTAGAAGTCGGTGCACGGAGCGCACGACGTGTCCATGTTCGAGCGGTCGACCGCCTTCGCGGAGACCTGCGCGCCGAGCGCGTTCGATGTCGCAACGACGATGGCGATGAGCGCCAGAGCACGAAACGTCACGCGGGAATCCTCCGAAAGTTTGTCAGCTCACGAGCCGGTTCGGCGGCAGCGTCGCACCCATCGGCGCGCCGTCGCCGCGCACCATGAGACGCACCTCGCCGTGCGCTTCGCCGTCGAGCGCGATACGCATCGAGTACGCACCAGAGGCGTCCAGCGGCAGGTCGATCGCGGCGATCAACGGCATATCCATTTCCGTGACGCCGGGTGGCGGCGCCCCGATGTTCAGCTCTCCATTCGACGACCAGAGCTCGCGCCCGTCCGGATTCAGCCAGTTGAGCGACACGGTATGCGTGCCGACATCGTCCTGCCCGCCCTTGAGCCGCACAACCAGGTGTGCCCGCGGGTGAACGGTCGGCAGCGTGCCGCATTGCACCGCGTCGAACACGCCGAGGATGTTGAGCTTCCCTTCCTGGGAGATGTTCGCGGCGTCCGCGAAGAGAGCGAATGAGAGATGCATCCTGCAACTTAGGGATCGCTCATACGAGCGGCCAGCCGCTGTCACGGCCCACCGCGAACGCATAACTTTACGCATGACGATCATCGACGCCCGGCCCCGCGCCGATGCCCCGCCCCGCCCCGCGCCGATGTTCGTTCCGACCGACTTCCTGATGGTGCTGATGGTCGCCATCTGGGGCTTCAACTTCCCGATCGTGAAGTACGCCACGCGTGTCATCCCGCCAATGGCGTTCAATGCGGCGCGAATCTCGCTCGCCGCCGTCGTGCTCCTCACTGTGGTGCTCCTCACGGTGCGTGCGCGACCGACCCGGCGGCAGGTGCTCCTCCTCCTCGCGCTCGGCGTGCTCGGCAACGGGATCTATCAGATGGTGTTCGTGGGCAGCGTCGTGAACACCGACGTCGGCGTCGCCGCGCTTCTCCTCGCCTCGAGCCCTGCCTTCATCGCGCTGCTCAGCCGCTTCGCCGGGCTCGGCGAGATCTCCGCGCGCTGCGCGCTCGGGATCGCGCTGTCGCTCGCCGGCGTGGCGCTCATCGCGTTCACCTCGCGCGTCGCCATCGATGGCACGTCGTCGCTCGAGGGGAATCTGCTCGCCGTGATGGCCGCGATCATCTGGGCCGTGTACGTGGTGCTGCAGGCGCGCTTCGTCAGCGATGTCGACGACACCACCGTCGCCGCGCTCACCCTCACCGGCGGCGCGATCCCGCTCGTGATCTTCGGCTTCCCGGCGCTGCTGGCCACGCACTGGCGCGCGCTGCCGCTCGAGCTCTGGCTCGCGGTCGTCTACGGCGGCATCATCTCGCTCGCGCTTGCCTCGGTGTTCTGGTACCGCGGCGTGCGCATCCTCGGCGCCACGCGCACCGGGATCTATTTGCACCTCGAGCCAGTCTTCGCACTCCTGGCGGCGTGGATCTGGCTGCACGAACATCCGACGCCGCTGCAGGGCGTCGGCGCCGTCACCATTCTCGCGGGCGTCACTCTCACGCACACATGACCGACAGAGCAAACGTGAAGCTCGTATTGTTCGATATCGATGGAACCATCCTGTGGAGCGATGGCGCAGGCCGCCGTGCAATGACGGAGGCGCTGACCAACCTTTTCGGCGGCGCCGGACCCACCGACTACCACTACGACGGCAAGACCGATCCGCAGATCGTGCGCGATCTCATGCGCGCCGCTGGCCATACCGACGAGACCATCGACGAACGAATCGATCCGCTCATGCAGCGCTACCTCGGCGGACTCGAGCGCGAGCTCGCCGGAGGCACGCGCGCGCACGTCTTCGATGGCGTGCGCGAGCTGCTCGATCTCCTCGAGGAGCGCGACGACGTCATTCTCGGGCTGCTCACCGGAAATCTCCTCGCGGGCGCGGCGATCAAGCTGCGCGCGGCGGGGATCGACATCGATCGCTTCAAGGTGTGCGCCTTTGGCTCCGATCATCATGCGCGCGCCGAGCTGCCGGGGCTCGCGCAGCGACGCGCGAAGGAGACGCTCGGGCTGGAGATTTCCGGCGACCACATCTTCGTCATCGGCGATACGCCAGCGGACATCACGTGCGGACAGGGGATCGGAGCGCGGGCGATCGCCGTCGCGACGGGGCGGTACACGCCGGAAGAGCTGGCGCGCCACCACCCGTTCGCGCTTTTCTCCTCGCTCGCCGACACGGCCGCCGTGATGCGTGTGATCGTCGATGCGTGAGGTCGAGCTCAAAGCGGTGCTCGACTCGTGGAGCGAACGGCGCGCGCGGCTCGTGAAGGCCGGGGCGATCCTGGATTTCGCGGGCCGTCTCGAGGATCGCCGCTACGATACCGTCGATCGCTCCCTCGCCGCGCGCGACATCGTGCTGCGGCTGCGCACCTATCGCGATGCGAGCGGCGCACGCACGGAGCTCGAGTTCAAGGGCCCCACCGGCTACGAGCGTGGATACAAGGTGCGCGAAGAGATCGGGAGCACGGTGCTCGACTCCGCATCGGTGGCCGTGATGCTCGCGGGGCTCGGCTACATCGTCACGCGCGCGATCGATCGCGACATCGAGCAGTTCGTGATCGGCGAGGCGATGGTGCGCTTCGAGCGCTATCCGCGACTCGACGATCTCGTGGAGGTCGAGGGGGAGCCCGCCGCGCTCGAACGCGCGATCGAAGCGCTCGGGATCTCGCGCGCGGAGTACAACGCTGACCGGCTCACCGACTTCGCCGCGCGCTACGAAATGCGCACGGGGCAGCGTGCGATGCTGTCCGATGCGGAGCTCGCGGGTACCGCCCCCGCCAGTCGCGAGCTGTAGGTGGCCACGTCGCCCGCGCGTCGCGTCATCCTGGGCGGACTCCTTCGCGGGCGCGAGCTCGAAGGGGAGGCGATGGCGACACTCGACGCGGACTCGCTCTCTCTCGACACGGCCCGCGGGCGCATCTCGCTCGCGCTCACCCAGCTCGAGGGTCTGCGCGTGCCGGGCGATATGCTCGAGCTCTACCTCGACAGCGGCGACGTGATCCAGCTCGAGCAGGCGCACGATCTCAACGCGCTTGCCACCGAGATCGCGAGCATCGTCTGCGCGATCCCCGAGATGACGCGCTCCCTTCGCGCGCTTGGCGCCGGCTCGCTCGCGGCCGGCGAGGAGCACGATCGCTTCTTCGGTCCGCTGCTCGAGGCGAGGCTGTTGGCCGAGCGGGCACCGAATCTGGTGGCGCTCAAGGCAGCGTTCGATGCGGCGGCGTTGCGCGCCTCGATCGAGCACGTGCTCGACGAGATCGCCGCGGAGCGGTATTCGAATGCGGCGGGAGAGCGGCGTGCGCTGCGCGCGGAGCTCGGCGACAATGCGCACGAGCTGTTCACGCGAGTGGCGGAGCTGGAGCGCGCGGAGCACGCGCTGGGTGGCTCCGACGACAGCGAGCGCTTCGTGCGCTGGCGCGAGTGGCAGTCCGTGCTGCGCAAGGTGTTCCGGAGCGCGGATGAGTGCTGGATCGTCATCCATCCCGTGCTGAGCGACGAGCGACGAGCGCGCCCCTCGTTGTGGCGGAGGATGTTCAGGCGAGGGAAGTCGACGGGGAAGCGAAAGGCGAAGACGGAGAAGGGGACGTGATCATCGCCGTCGGCATCGACATGGTCGAGATCTCGCGAGTGGAGCGGCTGATCGCGTCGAAGGGAGATCACGCGCTCAGGAAGCTGTTCACGGATGCGGAGCGGGTGTACGCGCTCAGCCGCCCGCGCCCCGGGCTGCATTTCGCGGCGCGCGTGGCCGCCAAGGAGGCGACGTACAAGGCGCTGCGGGGAACGCACGAGGCGCGGGCGATTGGGTGGCGGGAGCTCGAGGTGCGGCTCGAGTGGGATGGGGCGCCGATGATCGTACTGCACGGCGGCGCGGCAGCGCGCGCCATCGAATTGGGAGTCACGAGGGTCCATCTGTCGCTGACTCATACGGCGGGCTCAGCAGCGGCGGTTGCTGTGCTCGAAGGACCGGGAATGCCTCCCGAATCGGAAAATTTCACCTCCGCTGGCGCGTCGAAGTGAAAGCCGATAATATCAGTCGGAATGAAGATGCGAGCTTGCGCCTGCACCCCGTGTCCGCAGTGACCACGGCCAGCCGACCAACCGCCTTCGCCGGCTCTCGCGCCGTGCGAATCGCGTGGCTCGTTGCCCTGTGGTCGGGCGTCGGGCTGGTATTCTCGATCCTCATGTGGACGGCGGTCGCCGCCGGCGGCTCCCCCGATCCTACTGCGCTCGACAACAGCTCCACGGTCAAGGCGCTCGACATCGCCGTCCTCGTCTTCCGCGAGGGACTCGAGTGCATCCTCGTGCTCGCGGCCATTACCGCAAGTATGAAGGGGTCGACCGAGTCGTATCAGAAGCCCGTCGCTGCCGGTGCGGCGCTCGCCTTCGCGGCGACGCTCATCACCTGGTACGGCGCCGTCGGCATGGTCGACGCGCTCTCCGATCGGCTCCCCGCGCTCGACGTGCAGGCCGGGACTGGGCTGCTTGCGGTCGTCGTCTTGCTCGTCGTCATGAACTGGTTCTTCCACAAGGTCTACTGGACCGGATGGATCAGCATGCACAATCGCCGCAAGCGCACGCTGATGAGCAGGGAGGGGAACGCCGAGCAGAAGGCGCGGCGCGTGGTGTTCGGGCTCGGCGTGCTCGGCTTCACGTCGCTCTACCGCGAGGGGTTCGAGGTCGTGCTCTTCCTCCAGAGCTATCGGCTGAAGATGGGTGGGAGCGTGGTGCTCGCCGGCGTGTCGATGGGGCTCATCCTCACGGCGATCGTCGCGGTGCTCACATTCATCGCGCATCGCAAGCTCCCCTATCGCAAGATGCTCGTGTTCACGGGCTTCATGCTCGGCGTCGTGCTGCTGGTGATGGTGGGAGAGCAGGCGCAGGAGATGCAGCTCGCGCACTGGATCTCGACGACGCCGATCGCGTGGCTCGAGCGCACGCCGGCATGGGTGGGACTCTGGTTCTCGGTGTTCCCAACGGTGGAGACGCTCGCGGCGCAGCTTCTTGCCGCGGTGATCGTGATCGGCTCGTACTTCCTCGCGCGGCGAGACATGGTGCGCACGCTGATCACCCCCGACGAGGCGCCGGCGGTTCAGTAGCTAGTGGGCGGCGCGCTCCACCCGCACGCGGGCGCGGTCGAGCTCCTTCACGTACGACTCGAACTGCACGTAGAACGCGTGGCGCGGTGAATCGAGATACCGCATCCCGCCATCCAGCGAGAGCGGCCTGGCGCGCATCTCGTCGAACGCGCGGATCGCAGCGCCGTCGTTCTCCCGCGCCTCGAGCACCTGCGTGAGCAGTGCGCACTGCCTGCTCAAAATCGGATACGCGGCGCCAGCAGTCGCGAAAAAGCCGAGCACGTAGAGAGTCGGATGATCGCGCGGGAACATGTTGAGGTAGAAGTCCTCGCCGCGTTCACTCAGATGCACGCCGCCGGCATCCAGGCAGGGAATCGTCGGCTTGTACCCTGTTGCCCAGAGAATCACGTCCGGCTCGATCTCGCTGCCGTCGGTGAAGCGCACGGATCTTCCCCGCAGCTCGGCGACGTCGGGCTTCGCAGCGATGTCCCCATGCGCGAGGTGATGCAGCAGCTGCGTATTCATGATCGGATGCGTCGACAGCGGCGCGTGATCGGGCTTCTTCAGGCCGAAGCGGCGCACGTCCCCGACGAGGATGCGCAGCAGCACCTTGAGCATCGACGGCGCGAGCCAGTTCGGGACCTGCGGACCATGATGGAAGAAGGCGTCGGTGGGCTGTCCGAACACGTGCTTCGGCAGAAACCAGTAGCCGCGGCGCATGCTGATCCACGCCTGGCTCGCCTGCGCCGCCGCATCGCACGCGATATCGCACCCCGAGTTCCCCGCTCCGACCACGAGCACCTTCTTCCCCGCGAGCTCGGCGCCGGAGCGATAGTCGAGGGTGTGGTACGACTCGCCGTCGAACTGTCCCGGGTAGTCGGGAATCACCGGATCCCAGTCGTGTCCGACGCCGGCGATCACGCCATCGTAGCGCTGGGTTTCCCCCGAGCCGAGCGTGACGTCCCATGCGCTTCCGACGGGCCGCACCTTCACGACCGGCGCATCGAAGCGGATGTGCCTCCTGAGATCGTACTTCTCGGCGTACGCGCGAATGTAGTCGAGGATCTGCTTCCACGACGGATAGTCGGGATAGTCCGCGGGCATCGGGAAGTCGTCGAATGCGGACTGTGTGCGCGACGAGATGAAGTGCGCGCTCTGGTACAGCGGCGTGGACTCGCGATTCGCGTCCCAGAGCCCCCCGACATCGCCGTGCCGCTCGAACACATCGAACGCGAAACCGGCTTCCGCGAGCGCGCGCGCGGCGGCGAGCCCGGACGGGCCCGCGCCTATGATACAGTAGCGCGACACGCGCTACGCGTGCGAGGCGAAGTTCGTCGTCGAGCCGGTCTTCTGAAAGGCGACGACGGTGTAGGGCTTCGACATTCCGCCCTCCATCCCCGGGCTCCCCATGACCATGCCGGGCACTGCGAGCCCCGCGACTTTCGGCTGCTCCCTCAGCAGGCGGTCGAGGTCCGCAGCCGGAACGTGCCCCTCGATCACGTAGCTGCCCACCAGTGCGGTGTGACACGAGCGCACGCCGCTCGGCACGCCGTAGTGATCCTTGAGCGCGTCCATGTCGGGGTCATCGTGCGCGGTGACCGTGAAGCCGCTCTTGGTCATGTACTCCACCCACTTCTTGCAGCAGCCGCACGATGCATCCTTGTACACCGTCACCGGCGGGCGAGCGACGATGGCGCGCACGGGTACTGCAGCGGCAGCGCGACGCGCGATCAGCGTGCCTGCGCCGACCAGTGCGGCGGCGAGAAAATTTCGGCGATCCATCATCTGTCGACCGGGGGTTGAGGGTGTGGTTCGCTACAGCCGTTCGCAGCCGGAGTTCAGCACATCGATGCGCGTGAAGCCTGCGAGGAGCCGCATGTCGGCGTATTGCCGGCTCATCACGACCACGTGCCCCGACTTCGTGTCCAGCGGATCATAGACGTGAAACACCACGCTGAATCCATTCGATCCCTGGCACGCGACCACCGCGCCGCGCGCGATCGTGCGGCGTCGTGCCTCGACGGCGTCGGTGAGCGTGCGGCCGCGATCGCGCGCCTCGACTGCGATCATGTCGCGATCTGACGTGCCCGGCAGCTCGGTATATCCGTTGCGCTCGACGAACGCCTCGGCGCAGAACGCCGCCGTGTCGCGCGCCGTTGCGAACGTCTCATGCGGCATGAGGCAGTCGCGGGCGCCCATCATCGATCGATGACCGGGGAGCGACGCAGCCACCACGAGCGCCGCGACGATTCCCGCCCCGCTGCTCATGCGACGGCGTAGATGCCACGCGCCGACCCGCGCACATCGTTCCGCGTCCGCATGACCAGCACTCCCGCGACGATGAAGAGAATGGCGAGATACTGCGCCATCGTGAAGGGGCCGAAGAGGTGATCGTCCTTCGCGCGCAGAAACTCGACCGCAAATCGCTCGATCCCCGCGAACACCATGTACACCCCCATCAGCCATCCCTCGGCATGCTTGTGATCGCGGAGACGCCACAGGATCAAGAACATCACGAAGCCGAGAAAAACTTCGAGCAGCTGCGTCGGATAGACCGAGAGAACGGTGGACGGCGAGATTCCCGCCGGAATGGCGGAGTGAAAGGCGGCGAGATTCGCGGCTGTTGATGGGGGTGCGCCGTCGGGAAAGCTCACCGCGAAGCGCGACATCCATGGCCGCCCGTAGTCGTCGCCGACGGCCCAGCAGCCAGTTCGCCCGATCGAATATGCCGCCGCGATGCCGATACCCGCGACATCCGAGATGCGCCAGGGATTCAGCTGCTTCCGGTGGATGACCGCGAACACGGCGATGATCCCGCCAATCAGGCCGCCCCAGAAGACGAAGCCGCCGCGGCTCCAGAGCGTCGTGATGTCATGCACGAGAAACACGTAGTAGATCTTCGCGCCGAGCAGCCCCCCGATCACGGCGGCGAAAACGAGATCGCCGATCGGCTCGGGATCGTAGCCGCGGCGCTGGAGCTCGCGTTGCGAGATCACCTGCGCGATCGCGAACGCGAGGAGCACGGCGATCCCGAAGCCGGTAAAGGTGAAGATCCCGAGCTTGTACGAAAACGGATGGTGAACGGTCATGCGGGACGGGAGCCGGGAATGGGAAGTGAGGCGGCGGCCGAGAGCGCGGATGTGGCGCGCGCGCCAGCCTCGAAGCGGAAGAGTCCCGCACGGGCAATCATTGCGGCGTTGTCGGTCGCCAGCCGCGCCGATGGAGCATAGACGGTTGCGCCGACCTCCGCCAGCCGCTCGCGCATCCGAGCAACGAGCGTCCGGTTGCACGCCACGCCGCCGCCCAACACGACGCGCGTGCGACCCGTCTCGCGCGCGGCCCGCACGCTTTTCTCTACGAGCGTGTCGATGAGCGCATCCTGAAAGCCGCGCGCGAGATTCGCGCGCTCGCTCTCGACGTCGACCTTCTGCGACGCGAGCCGCACCGCGGTCTTGAGCCCGCTGAACGAGAGATCATAGTAGTCGCCGTCGCCGGGGCGCGAATTGCTCCGCACCATCGGACGGCTGAAGCGGAATCGAGTCGGATCGCCGGTGGCCGCGACGCGCTCGATGTGCGGTCCGCCAGGGTAGGGAAGGCCCAGAAGTTTCGCGATCTTGTCGAAGGCCTCCCCGGCGGCGTCATCGCGCGTGGTGCCAAGCACACGATAGTCGCCCCACGAGGCCACGTCGAGCAGCAGCGTGTGTCCGCCCGAGATGAGGAGCGCGATGAACGGCGGGACGGCATCCGCGTGCTCGAGTGACGTGGCGAAGAGATGCCCTTCCATATGATGCACCCCCACGACCGGAATGCCGCGCGCGTACGCGAGCGCCTTCCCGTACGCGACGCCCACCAGCAACGCACCGACGAGCCCCGGCCCCTCGGTCACCGCGATGAGGTCGAGCTCATCGAGCGTCGTCCCGGCATCCGTGAGCGCGCGCTCGACTACCGGGACGATGCTCGTGAGATGTGCGCGCGACGCGATCTCCGGCACCACGCCACCGAACACGCGATGGATGTCCTGGGAAAGAATCACGAGCGAGCGCTGCTGCACGGCGTCGCCGCTTCCTTCGAGCACGGAGGCCGACGTCTCGTCGCAGGAGGTCTCGATGCCGAGGACGCGCGTCATCGCGAGATCCTGTTGCCGCGCGTGGGACGCACGACGACCGGGGCGATGCGCGCAAGTGGCAGTCGCAGGAGATGGGGCCGCACGTCGAGCACCTTCACGTCCGCCTCGGTCGACGTGTACACATCTGCGGGATGCACCGCGAACACCGTGTCATCCATCCCGATCGAGCGGCGCAGCTGCGGCGATGCGCTGTAGAGCTTGAGCAGCTCCCGCCCGCGCCCCGAGACCAGCACTTGCACCACCGGCGGCTGCGACGCCATTGTCACCGTGGAGTCGAGCATCAGCGCGAGGCGGACATCGATCCACGCCTCCGACGGCTCCTCCGAGCGCACGATCACCCAGAGCACGATCGCGAAGAACAGCGCAGAAAACTTCGCGGGCAGCAGCTCCGTGACGGCAGCCCTGAACTGTCGCTTGAACGAAAGAACCCGGGTCGACTGCACAGGCGCCACGCTACTTTCCCCGTTCCGCGAGCAGCTGCGCTATCAGCGCGCGGTTCCCCTCGCTGTTCCAGTCGGACGCACCGATCACCTTCTTCCTGATGATGCCGTCGCGCGCGATCACGAAGGTCTCGGGCACGCCGGTAGTCTGGTAGTCGTTCACGACCTTGCCCGACGGATCGTAGAGGATCTGGAAGGTGAGCGAATACTGCTTCGCGAAATCGCGAATCTTCTGCTCGAAGCCCGGATCATCCATGCTGATCGCGACGACCTTGAGCCCCTGTGGGCCGAGCGCCTGGTGCAACTTCTCGATCGCGGGCATTTCGTCGCGGCAGGGGACGCAAAAGGTCCCCCACACGTTCAGTAGCACGACCTGTCCCTTGTAGTCGGCAAGCGTCTGCGTGCGCGGTATCGAGTCGACCGTGGCCGCCCGGAAATCCGGAGCTCGCGAGCCCACCGACACGGGATAGAGCTGATCGCCGAGCACGCGCGACGCGATGAACAGCGCGCCGCCGAGCACGACGACGATCGCCGCGACGATCGACCACTGCTGTCGCGCCGTCACGCCCGCTCCGTGCACAGCGCGCGAAGCGCTCCGATCTCGGCGCGCGGATCGGGCGCCGCGAACACCGCGTTCCCCGCGACGAAGCTGTCTGCGCCCGCGCGCCACACCTGAACGATCGTCTCGCGATTGATCCCGCCGTCGACCTCCAGTGCCGCGCGGCTCTTCGTCTCCGTGAGCAGCGCGCGCGCGCGACGGATCTTGTCGGTCGAGCTCGCGATGAACGAC
>JBBSEY010000045.1:0-17087 GCA_038239265.1 Gemmatimonadales bacterium
ATCTCCTTCCCGAATTCGGCGGCGACGTCGGCGACGGTGACGGCGGTGTCCTCGACCACATCGTGAATCAGCCCGCAGGCAACCGTGCTCGAATCGAGATGCAGCTCGGCCAGGATCTTCGCGACTTCGACGCAGTGGTGCAGATACGGCGCGCCGGACGAACGCTTCTGCCCGTAGTGCGCCTTCTCGCTGAACTTGTAGGCGCGCGCGATGAGGTCCGCGTCGAGGCGCTCGAGGCGGGCGTCACCGAGATTCAGCTCGGGCAGAATCGATTTGAGCGTCGGAGCCGTCAAAGGTCCTGTCGTGACAGTGGGTCTGCCTTCTCAACCTACAACGAGTGGGACGTATCTACACACAACGAACGCTTCGGAGATGCGGCGGGTGCCCGGGTCTGCTCCTACAGAAGCCCTGCCTCGGCAAAGCTGACATAGCGCCCCCGGCCGACGATCAGGTGGTCGTGCACCGGGATGTCGAGCAATCGTCCCGCGGCCACGAGCTGGTCGGTCACTACCCGATCATCGGCCGAGGGCGTCGGGTCGCCGCTCGGGTGATTGTGAACGAGAATGATGGCGGCCGCGCGCTCCGCGATCGCCTCCCGAAAGACTTCACGCGGATGCACGAGCGAGGAGTTGAGTATCCCTCTCGTGACTGCGATATCGCGCTCAAGGCGGTGCTGCGAGTCGAGGACGGCCACATGGAACTCCTCGACGGGCAAATCCTGCAGCCGCGATGCGAATGCGGCGTAGACCTCTCGCGGCGAGCGCATTGGAGCGCCTTCGTCGCGCCCTTCGCTCGCCATTCGGCGACCCAGCTCGAGCGCCGCGTGGACGGTGGCTGCTCGAGCGCTTCCGACGCCGTGCATCGCGGTGAGCGATGCGACGGGCTGCGCGGCGATCCGGCGAAGCGATCCGCCCGCGGATTCGAGAATGGCCTGCCCGACGGCGATCGCCGAGCGACCCGCGCCGCCCGTGCCCCCCACAATGGCGAGCAGCTCGGCGGCGCTCATCGATGCGGCCCCGTGATCGCGCAGCCGCTCGCGCGGGCGCTCCGATCGGGGCAACTCCCTAATACTTAACGCGGCGTGTGCGGTGAGGCCAGCGGCTGGCGGCAAGAGACGCTACTCGAGGAAGAGGGGTGGGTGCCAAATGCGAAACGTGCGCCCTAGATAACCGAGCGCACGCGCGAGAGCGCATCCCTTTCCTTCGACGCTGGCGAAAGCGACGCTCGCTAGACCGTCGCTCCGTGGCACTTCTTGAACTTCTTCCCGGAGCCGCACGGGCACGGGTCATTTCGGCCCACTGCCGACCAGTCCGTAATTCCGGAATTCGGCTGCGCGGACAGGCTCCTGACCGGCCCGGCACCGACAATGCGCGCTTCCTTGCGCGCAACGACGTCCTTCTTGGGCGACTCGTCAGGGCCGATGTCGACCTGGCCGTCGGGCTCGCCGGGCTCCGTCGCCACGTTGCCGCCGTCCTGCGACTCGCGCGGAACGTCTTCGAGAATGCCGAGCGCGTTGTAGCGACGCGTCGGCGCGTTTGGCGCCGGCACGCGCGGGCCACGGCGTCCGCCACCCGAGGAGTCATCCGGCGCGCTCGCAGGTCCGCCCTGCTGCTCGATCACGATCTGTGCGCGCAGGAAGCGTTCGGCGAAGGTGTGGTAGAGGTCCGTCATGAGATCGACGAACATCGTGTACGCCTCGTGCTTGTACTCCACGAGCGGATCCTTCTGCCCCCACGAGCGATAGTGGATCGCGGCGCGAAGCTGATCGAGGTCGTAGAGATGGTCCTTCCACTTATCATCGAGGACGTGGAGCATCACGCGCGAGAGGAGCGCGTCGGAGTACACGTCGAGCGTGGAGAGCTTGGTCGCGAATGCGTTGTTCGCCGCCATGCGCGCGTGCTCCTTCGCCTCCGCAATCGTCCCCGGCTTCTGCGACGCCCCATCCTCGAAGTCCGGCACGAAGAGCAGATAGTGCATCAGCAGATCCTGGCGGAGCACGCCGAAATCCCAGTCGCTCTCGGAGTCGTAGCCCTCGAGCGACTGTTCGACGCGACGCTCCACGGCGCGCTCGACCATCTTCAGCGCTTCGCCCTTGAGCTCCTCGCCCCCCTCGAGCGCGAACGCGCGCAGCGAGTAGATCACCTCGCGCTGCTGGTTCATCACATCGTCGTACTCCAGCAGCCGTTTGCGCGCCTGGAAATTCTGGAGCTCGACGCGCTTCTGTGCCTGCTCGATCGAGCGCGTGATCAGTGGATGGGCGAGCACCTCTCCCTCCTGCGCGCCGAGTCGATCCATCAGCTTCGCGATGCGCTCCGAGCCGAAGAGGCGCATGAGATCATCTTCCAGCGACAGAAAGAACTGCGTGGCGCCCGGGTCGCCCTGGCGTCCCGCGCGGCCGCGCAGCTGACGATCGATGCGCCGCGACTCGTGGCGCTCGGAGCCAATGATGTGCAGACCGCCATCTTCGGCGACGTCGAGCGTCTTCCCGTCGGGATCCTTGACCTGCGACTGCTTCGACTCCGTGACCCCTTCACCGAGCTTGATGTCGGTACCGCGGCCGGCCAGGTTCGTGGCGATGGTCACCGCCCCCGGCTGTCCGGCGCCCGCGACGATCTCCGCCTCGCGCTGGTGGTACTTCGCATTCAGCACGTTGTGTCTGATTCCCGCGCGCTGGAACATGCGCGCGAGCGTCTCCGACACGTCGACGTTCACCGTACCCACCAGCACTGGATAGCCCAGGTCGTGGAGGCGCTGCGTCTCCTCGAGGATCGCGTTGTACTTCTCGCGGCGCGTGCGATAGATCCAGTCCTGGCGATCGTCGCGGATGATCGGCTTGTTCGTCGGAATGACCGCGACTTCGAGCTTGTAGATGTCGTGGAACTCCGTCTCCTCCGTCTCCGCCGTTCCCGTCATCCCCGAGAGCTTCTCGTACATGCGGAAGTAGTTCTGGATGGTGATAGTCGCCATCGTCTGGGTCTCGCCCTTCACCTGCACCCCTTCCTTCGCCTCGACGGCCTGGTGCAGCCCCTCGCTCCAGCGGCGGCCGGGCATGGTGCGCCCGGTGAACTCGTCGACGATGAGCACCTGCCCATCCTGCACGACGTAGTTCACATCCTTTTCGTACAGCGCGTGCGCGCGAAGCAGCTGGTGTACGATGTTCAGCCGCTCGCTGCGCTCCGCGTACGCGCGCTCGATCGCCGCACGCGCATCGAGCTTCTCCTGCGGCGCGAGGGTGGCGTCGTGATCGATGCGGTGCACCGCTTCCGAGATGTCCGGAAGGAGGAATGCATCCGGATCCTCCGGCGACATGACGTCGGCGCCGCGATCGGTGAGGTGCACGGTGTGGCCCCGCTCGTCGAGGACGTAGAGGAGGCGCTCCTCGATGTCGCCGAACTGCTGTTTCGACGCCTGCTGCTTGCGATCGGCGATGTGGTCGAGCTCCATCCGCTGCACGAGCTGTTTGACGCCAGGCTCCTGCAGCGCCTTGAGCAACCGCTTGTTCTTCGGCGCGCCGAGCTGCGCCTGATAGAAGCGCAGCCCCGCGTTCTCCGTGTCCCCCTTCGCCATCGACGCTTCGCCCTCGGCCACGAGGCGATTCGCGTCATCCGACTGGACGCGCACCACGCGCTGGACGGTCGCGTTGAACTCGCGATACTGCATGTCGCTCTCGTCGCCGACAGGCCCCGAGATGATGAGCGGCGTGCGCGCCTCGTCGATGAGCACCGAGTCCACTTCGTCGACGATCGCGTACCAGTGCGGTCGCTGCACGCGCTGGTCGAGCGAGACGACCATGTTGTCGCGCAGGTAGTCGAAGCCGAACTCGTTGTTCGTGCCGTACGTGATGTCGCGGAAGTATGCATCGCGACGTTCCGGGGTGTTCGGCTCCGTGTCGTCGATGCAGCCGACGGTGAGGTCGAGGTACGAGTAGAGATGCCCCATCCACTGCGAGTCGCGGCGCGCGAGATAGTTGTTGACGGTGACGAGGTGCGCACCGCGCCCCGCCAGCGCGTTGAGATAGAGCGGGAGCGTCGCCACGAGCGTTTTCCCCTCGCCGGTCGCCATCTCTGCGATCTTGCCGAAGTGCAGCTGGATGCCGCCGATCAGCTGCACGTCGTAGTGCACCATGTTCCACGGCGTCTCGTGGCCGGCGACCATCGCCGTGGTGCCGAGCAGTCGACGTGCGCCCTCCCGTACCGTCGCGAACGCCTCCGGAAGAATCTCGTCGAGCGTCTCGGCGATCGCGTCACGCAGCTCGCTTTCGAGGCCCCCCTTGCCGTCCGGACCGTTGATCTCGCGATCGATGCGCTCGCGATCTTCCGGGTCGGGCGCCGCGTGCTTCCGCTCGCGCAGCGAGGCGATCTTCTCCTCGAGTGGACGCACGCGCCCCGCGATGATCCCGCGGAGCTTCGCGGTCTGCGCTCGCAGCTCTTCCTCCGGCACACCGTGCAGCCGCTCGTACTCTGCGTTGATCGCATCCACGATCGGCTGCACACGCTTCATCTCGCGCGCGTGCCTCGTGCCGAACAGTGATGTCGCGATTTTCTTGAGCATTCGTCGCCTCTATTGGTACAGGCCGGCCGCGTCGATGAACGCAGCGACGGCATCCGTTACGAATCCATGGATCGAGCGCCCCGAGCGCACGCGGTCGCGAATCTCGGTCGAGGACAGCTCGATGCGCCGCGTTGCGAGCCTGCGCATGGGGATGCTCGACTCGAGTGCACTCGCCCTCACCGATGTCGGACGCTCCAGCACTACGATCGTAGCCAGCTCGGCGATACGTGTCGCGTCTCGCCAGCTGGCGATCTGCGTCGCGAGATCCTCACCGATCAGCAAAAACAGCGAAACGCCCGGCGATTCCCCCGAGAGTGCCGCCAGTGTGTCAACCGTGAATGATAACCCGTCCCGATCGAGTTCGAGGCGGCTGGCGCGGAAGCGCGTATCGCTTCCAATCGTCAGCTCGAGCATCCGCAGCCGCTGCTCGGGGGTGGCCTGTACGGACCGAGCCTTGTACGGAGGCACGTTCGCGGGAACGAAGAGCAGCCGGTCCAGCGCGAGCGCCTCGAGCGCATCTCCCGCCGCGAGCAGGTGACCCACATGCGGAGGATCGAACGTCCCGCCGAGGACGCCGAGGCGCACGCGAGCCTAGCGGAGCGGAGGCGTCTTGCTCGCCGGCGTCGGCACGGGAGCGGGAACCTGTGCGGGCGCGGGCGTGCCGGACGTCGCGTCGATGGGCGCGGGCGGATTCGGCAGCGGCGGCGCCGACGCATTCGCCTTTGGCGGCGCGACGGTGGTGTCGGCGATCGTCGCCTTCACGCCGCGGCAGGCCTTGACGACATCCCTGTCTTTCGGATGTGCCTTCTCGAGCGCGCCGCACGTCTCCGCGACGTCTTCCTTGTACTTGATCGCTCGATATGCCTGCACGAGGCGGATCTGCGATTTTCGCGCGGCATCGGTTTTTGGATACTGCTTGACGACGTCGCGAAAATAGATGATCGACGAATCGTAGGCTTTGCGCTTGAGATAGGTCACGCCGTTGTCGTAGCCCTTGATGCCGAACCACTCATCGAGACGCTCGATCTGCTTCACCGCGGAATCCCGCAGCGGCGAGTCGGGATATGCCGCGAGGAAGCTTTGAAAGGTGCTGCGCGACGTCTCCCCGTATTCGGGATCGAGGCCGGGGCGGCGCCAGAGCTTGGCGTACGCGACGCCCGTCTTGTACGTGGCGCGATCGGCGAGCGTGTCTTCCGGAAAATTTTCCGCGACGCGTGAGTACGACTGCGCGGCGAGGATGTACTCATGTTCCCCCAGGTGCGCGTCGCCGAGATAGAAGTACGACTCCGGGAGGAGCGGATCGCGTGCGGGAAGATCGGTGGTCAGCTTCTCGAAGCCCGTGACGGCGTGGCTCCACTTGTGTCTGCGCAGCTCGCCGAGCGACGCGTCGAAGAGCGCCTGGTGCGACGGGTACTTGAGCGGCTGGAATCCGCCCGTGTGGTGACAGCCGGCGACCAGAACGACGGCCAACACGGCACTGACACGGGATCGTTTGAGAAAGGACATGTGCGAAATGTTACCCCGGATAGGGCGGCGGGTTCAGCCGCGCGCGGTCGTGGTGGCTGACGCAGCGCCGATGCCGCTCTCGCGGAACCAAGCCACGAACCGTGGAATGCCATCGCTCACCTGCACCGAGGGAGCGTAGCCGAGAAGTGTACGCGCCTTCGAGATGTCCGCGAGCGTGCGGCGAACGTCGCCTGGCTGCGCGGGGAGCCGGTCGAGCTTCGCCGTCATCCCGAGCGCCTGCTCGATGTGTTGTACGAGCGCCGAAAGCGTGGTCACCGCGGACTCGCCGAGGTTGAAGATTTCGTGGCCGGGCTCCGACGTGCGGCTGCGGTCGATCGCGCCCAGCACGCCCTGCACCGTGTCCGTGATATAGGTGTAATCGCGCTCCGCGGTGCCGTCGCCGAAGAACGGGATCGACTCGCCGGCGGAGATCTTTCGCGTGAACGAATGAATGGCGAGATCTGGACGCTGGCGCGGGCCGTAGACGGTGAAGAAGCGGAGCGAAATGATCTTCATCCAGTCGCAGAGGCCGGCGTAGGTCCCGCACATCAGCTCGGCCGCGCGCTTGGTCGCGGCGTACGGGCTGATCGGCGTGATCGCCGCTTCGTCTTCGCGAAAGGGTGGCGTGGAGTCGTTACCGTAGACACTCGAGCTCGATGCGATGACGAGGCGCGCGATCTTCGCCGCGCGGGCGCAGTCCAGGAGCACGGTGGTACCGAGCACGTTCACCGCTGCGTAGAGCGCGGGGTCGGCGATCGAGGGCCGAACGCCGGCGCGGGCGGCGAGATGCACGATCGCGTCGGGGTGAAAGGCGTCGATGACGCGGCGCATCGCCGCGGCATCGCGAACATCGGCCTCGACGAGCTCGAAGGACGGATCGAGCATCGCGTCCGCGAGATTGGCTCGCTTGAGATCCGGATCGTAGAAGGTGTCGAAGTTGTCGATTCCGACGACGACATCGCCGCGGGCGAGCAGCGCCTCCACCACGTGCGAGCCGATGAACCCCGCCGCGCCCGTGACGATGACCTTCTCAGCCACGCGGCTTCATCCGCTCTGCCGGAAGGCTCGCGAAGTAGTCGATGGTCTTCTGCAGCCCCTCCCGAATGCCGACCTTCGCCTCCCACCCGAGCATCGCGCGCGCGCGCGTGATGTCCGGCTTCCGGATCTTGGGATCGTCTTCCGGCAGCGGGCGCTCGACCAGCGGCGCGGTCGTCTTCGTCAGCTCGCGCACCATCTCGGCCAGCTCACGCACCGTGTACTCATCGGGATTCCCGATGTTGCACGGATCGCTGTCCCCCTTCATGAAGAGGCGGTAGATCCCCTCCACCTCGTCCGACGCGTAGCAAAAGCTGCGCGTCTGCGAGCCGTCGCCGTAGATCGTGATCGGCTCGTTGCGGAGCGCCTGGACGATGAAGTTGGAGACGACGCGCCCGTCGCGCGGACGCATGCGCGGACCATACGTGTTGAAGATCCGAACGATGCGCGTGTCCACGCCATGATAGCGATGATAGGCCATCGTCAGCGCCTCGGCGAAGCGCTTCGCCTCGTCGTAGACGCCCCGCGGGCCGACGGGGTTCACGTTCCCCCAATACGTCTCGGGCTGGGGATGCACGAGCGGATCGCCGTACACCTCGCTCGTCGACGCGAGAAAGAACCGCGCGCCCTTTTCCTTTGCGAGCCCCAGCGCGTTGTGCGTGCCGAGCGCACCCACCTTGAGTGTGGGAATGGGCAGCTCGAGATAGTCGATCGGGCTCGCCGGACTCGCGAAGTGGAGCACGCCGTCGAGCTTTCCCTTCACATAGGTGTACGTGGAGATGTTGTGCTGCACGAACTCGTACTTCTGGTTGCTCGCGAGGTGCGCGATGTTGTCGGGGTGGCCGGTAATGAAGTTGTCGAGGCCAACGACCTCGTGTCCATCCGCCAGAAAGCGATCGGTGAGGTGCGAACCGAGGAAGCCCGCGCCGCCCGTGATCAATACTCTCACGACTGCTCTCCCCGGCCGATCGCGCGATAGGTGAAGCCGAGACTCTTCATCTTCGCGGGATCGTAGAGGTTGCGTCCGTCGATGACGATCGGCTTCGACAGCGCACTCTTGATGCGCGAAAAGTCCGGATGCCGGTACTCGTTCCAGTCGGTGACCACGACCAGCGCCGCGGCGCCCTCGATCGCGTCGTAGTTGGTGGCTGCATACGTAACGCGATCGCCAAGGCGGCGCTCGGCCTCGTGCATCGCGACGGGATCGTGCGCGACGACCGTGGCTCCCGCACTGATGAGCTCCTCGATGAGCGTGAGTGCGGGCGATTCGCGCATGTCGTCGGTCTGCGGCTTGAAGGCGAGACCCCAGACGGCGATGCGCGCGCCCTCGAGCGAAGTGCCCATCGCGGACGTGAGCTTCGAGAAGAGAAGATGCTTCTGCCGGTCGTTCGCCTGTTCGACGGCGTGCAGCACGGACATCTCCGCGCCCTTCTCGACGGAGGTGCGGAGGAGTGCCTTCACGTCCTTCGGAAAGCACGAGCCGCCGTAGCCGGGACCCGGGAAGAGAAAGGAGGGCCCGATGCGGTCATCGCTGCCGATTCCCTTCCGCACCATGTCGACATCGGCGCCGACGCGCTCGCAGAGATTCGCGACCTCGTTCATGAACGAGATGCGCGTCGCGAGCATCGCGTTCGCGGCATACTTGGTCATCTCGGCGGACGGAATGTCCATGAAAATGATCGGCTTCCCGGTGCGCACGAACGGCGCGTAGAGCTCGGCCATGACGGACCGGGCATGATCGGTGGCGACGCCGAGCACGACGCGATCGGGCTTGAGGAAGTCGTCGACGGCGGCGCCCTCCTTGAGGAACTCGGGATTGCTGCAGAGGTGAAAAGGGAGCGTGGCGGTTCTTGCGACAGCGGCCTCCACCTTGTTCGCAGTGCCCACGGGAACGGTCGACTTGGTGACGACCACGAGCTCGCGCGTCATGTGCCTGCCGACGAGCTCCGCAACCGCGAGCACGTGGCGCAGGTCGGCGGAGCCGTCCTCGTCGGGCGGAGTACCGACGGCGATGAAGACGACTTCGGCGCCTGCGATCGCGGCGGGCACGTCGGTGGTGAAGCTGAGCCGTCCCTGCGACTGATTGCGATCGACCAGCTCATCGAGACCGGGCTCGTAGATCGGGAGGACGTTCTTCTTCAGCCCTTCGATCTTGGTAGCATCGACGTCGGCACAGTGGACGTCGTTGCCGGTCTCTGCGAGACACGCCCCTACGACCAGGCCGACGTAGCCGGTTCCGACGACGGTAATGCGCATTACAGTGGGCGTGTAGGGACTGTGGGGAAGAGCGGAAAAGCGATACAGCCGTTGAAGTTAGCTGTAGTCAGGGAGGGGGGCAATGCGGATGGTTGGTGCGGTCCTCACGGATACCGAAACCAGTAGCTCGCCGTCACCTGCAGCCGCGCCAGATTCCTCGAGGGTGTCGATACGTTGTTGACGTTCGTTACCCGCGCGACCTCGAGCTTCGCCGTGATGGGGATGATCCCGTCCAGCCACTCGGCCGAGATGTCGCCGATCCACGCCGTCTGGGGATTGGGGCGATCGGCCGTGGTGTCAGGGTAGGGGTCGTTCGCGTGGAAGACGCGGTTGATGGTCGGACGATCGGTGAGACGGTAGGCGCCGTGGCGCCAGCGCGCGATTCCCCCCACGAGGCGCAGCTTGCCCGACTGCCAGAACTCCCCATACCCGCGCACCATGTCCGCGTCGGGGCCGAGCTCCGATCCGAGCGGGGCGTCGAAGTTCTGGTACACCTTCGAGTAGTCGACCTGCCCGATGTACGTGAAGCTATCGATCCGCCGGTACTGCACGCCGACCGACGACACATAGATGATCGGGAGCGCGTACGCTGCCTCGAAGTTCCAGCCGAGCTGATTCGGATAGTTCGCGCGGTCCTTCGAATCGATCTGAATGTCGTCGACGAGAAACTCACCCGACATTGTGGCCCGGCCAAAGGTCGCGCGCGCCGCGAAGAAGCCCGTGAGATTCGCGTCCCCTGCCCCACTCTGACTCGTGTCGTGCTGAGTCGTCTGGTAGATCATCAGCGGATTCAGATACGCGAGATCCACCGTGAATCCCTGACGCTGCACCACCGCCGTCTCGCCAAGTGTGAGCTCGATATTCTTCATCGGCTTGTACGTGATGCCATGACCAAAGGCGAAACGATGCCAGCGCTGCTGCGAGATTCCCGCCGGAAGGACATCGCGCGCGGAATCGAGCACGACATCGTTGATCGTCGCCGCGAAGGCGCGCAGCTCGAACTTGCTGAAGCGAAGCGAGAGGAGGAGCCGATCGTACGCGGGACCGTTCGCCGAAAGGACGAGCGACTCCTGCCCTTCACCGAGCCACGCCTCTCGCGAGCGGCCAAGCGAGATGATGAGCTTGCTCACCTCGGCCGTGATGTACGCGTCCTGGAAGCCGACGACCCCGGAGGTGCTCCGGAAGGGGGACTCGCGAATCGTTGGATCGTTGCGAACGTCGGTCTCGCCGAAGGCCTCCGTCATGAGGAGCAGGTGCGGCCCGCCGTCGTAGGTGAGACGAATGCGACCCATACCGACCACCGGGGGCTCGCCGTCGCCGGTGGGGCGAATGTCTTCCCAGAGCGGACGGAAAGTACCGTTCTTCAACCCCGTCCCCCGCAGCGTGGCCGCGGCGCCAAACGACAGGCGGCTTCGCGACGTGTCGCGCGGCGCGCTGTCCTGCGGGAAGCGAAGCTGGAGCGCCTTGAGGAGGGTACCCACGCACGCCGAGTCGCTCTCGGCGTCCTTGATCGCCCTTCGAATGTCCCCGACGAAGAAGGGACGAAATTGCGACACGCGCGCGGCTGCGCAGCCCTGGCGCATGAGGCCATCGAGTTGCACGTACGCCGGATCGGAGAGCGGGAGTCCGACGAGCGCGTGCTGCGCGCGAGCGGCAAGCGGAGCCGCGACGATGAGCGCGGCGGCGATCGCGCGCAGGAATGGGGCGCGCATCAGCGGCCGAAAAATGAGCGGACCGATTCGATGGTCTCGTCCTGCTGTGCCTGCGTGAGCTCTGGGTAAACGGGGAGCGAAAGGACCTCCTTTGATGCGCGCTCTGATTCCGGAAAGGAACCCTGCTTGTAACCAAGGTATGCGAAGCATTCCTGGAGATGGAGCGGGATCGGATAGTAGATCGCGGTTCCAATCTCCTTCGCCTTCAGATATGACTGGAGCGCGTCGCGACGGTCGGTGCGAATGGTGTACTGATTATAGATCGACTCGTTCGCCGAGTCGATGGCCGGGGTGCGGATATCGGAGAGATCCGCAAACGCCGCATCATAATAAGCTGCGTGCGCGCGCCGTGCCGCGCTCCACTCGGCGAGGAATGGGAGCTTCGCCGCGAGCACCGCGGCCTGCAGCGTGTCGAGTCGCGAGTTGAAGCCCACCACCTCGTGCACGTACGTCTTGATCGCGCCGTGCGTGCGGAGGCGCCGGAGCTTCATCGCCAGCTCGTCGCTCTGCGTGACGATCATTCCGCCGTCGCCGTAGCCGCCGAGATTCTTGGAGGGAAAGAAGCTGAAGGTGCCGATCGTCGCGCGCTCGCCGGCCATCGCCCACTCGCCACCCACCTTTCGCCGCGCACCGATCGACTGCGCGGCGTCTTCGATGATCGGCAGCTCCTTCATCGCCGCGGCGTAGCGCTCGATCGGCGACATCTGCCCGAAGAGGTCGACCGGCATCACGGCGCGCGTGCGGCTCGTTACCGCCGCAGCCGCCGCCTCGGGATTCAGGCTGAACGTGTGCGCGTCGATATCGGCGAACACCGGTCTGGCGCCGGAGTTGTGTGTCATCCCGGCGGTCGCGAAGAAGGTGAAGGGAGTGGTGATGACCTCGTGCCCCGCACCCACGTCGAGCGCGCGCAGCGCGATGAGCAGCGCGTCGGAGCCGTTCGCACAGCCGATGGCGTGCTTCGTGTGCGAGAGGGTCGCGACCGCCAACTCGAAGTCCGCGACCTGGGCACCGAGGATGAAGTTCTGATCCTCGACCACCTTCATCATTGCGCTCGTGATCGTGTCGCGAATGCGGGCGTGCTGAGCCTTGAGATCGAGCAGCGGGACGGGCATCAGGTTCCGATGGGTTCCGGGATATCGTGTCGCGCGCGAGCGGTCGCCGCGCGCGCGATCTCGTGCCACTCCTGCAGCGAGCGCACCTGCGGCGGCTTGAAACGCAGCGAGAGAATCGCGTCGCAGGCGGCGTTTGCCGCAGACATCGTAGTGGTATACGGAATGCGGTGCGCGACCGCCGCCTGCCGCATCGTGTAGTCGTCCGTTTGCGAGTGCTTGCCGAGCGGCGTGTTGATGAGCAGCTGGACCTGACCGTTTACGATCAGATCGACACCGTTGGGACGCCCCTCGTGCACCTTGAACACCGTCTCCGCAGGAATGCCGCGCGAGTTCAGAAACTTCGCCGTCCCCGGCGTCGCGAGAATACGGAAGCCCATGTCCGCGAAGCGACGCACGATCGGGGCGACGACCGCCTTGTCGGAATCGTTGACCGTGACCAGCACCGCACCGCTCAGCGGAAGCCCGTTGTCGGCCGCCAGCTGCGCCTTTGCGAACGCGCTCCCGAAGCTCTCCGAAATCCCCATTACTTCACCCGTCGAGCGCATCTCCGGACCGAGCACCGGATCCGCTCCGCGGAACTTGTTGAAGGGGAACACGGCTTCCTTCACCGAGACGTACGGCGGGATGATCTCCACGGTGAAGCCCGTATCGGCCAGGCTTTCGCCCATCATCAGCCGCGCCGCGAGCGATGCGAGCGGCACGCCGATCGCCTTCGAGATGAACGGGATCGTGCGGCTCGCGCGCGGATTGACTTCGAGCACGTAGACGACGCGGTCGCGGATCGCAAACTGCACGTTGATCAGACCGATCACGCCGAGTGCCTTCGCAAGCGCGAGCGTGTGCGTGCGCATCGTCGCGAGATCCTCTTCGCGAATGATGTAGGGCGGGAGCACGCACGCCGAATCGCCGGAGTGGATCCCCGCGTCCTCGATGTGCTGCATCACGCCGCCGATCACGTAGTGCTCACCGTCGCCGATCGCGTCGACGTCGACCTCGTACGCGTCCTCGAGGAACCGGTCGATGAGCACCGGCTTGTCCTCCGACACCCGCGCCGCCGTCTCGAAGTAGCCCCGCAGCGACTTCTGATCGTACACGATCTGCATCGCGCGTCCACCGAGCACGTACGAGGGGCGCACCAGCACCGGGTAGCCGACGTCGAGCGCAACCGCCTCCGCCTCGGCGAGCGTCGTCGCCGTGCCGTTGGGCGGCTGCCGGATGCCGAGCTCACGGGCGACCCTGTCGAAGCGGCGGCGATCCTCGGCGATGTCGATCGCGTCCGGTGACGTGCCGAGAATCGTGACGCCGGCCGCCTCGAGCGCGCGCGTGAGCTTGATCGGCGTCTGTCCGCCGAGCTGCACGATGACGCCGAGCGGCTGCTCGCGCTGAACGATCTCGAGCACGTCCTCGAGGGTGAGCGGCTCGAAGTAGAGCTTGTCCGAGATATCGAAGTCGGTCGAAACCGTCTCGGGATTCGAGTTGACCATGATCGTCTCGTAGCCGGCCTCGCGCAGCGCGAGCACCGCGCGCACGCAACAGTAGTCGAACTCGACGCCCTGGCCGATCCGATTGGGCCCGCTCCCGAGAATCACGACCGACTGCTTCCCCGAGCGCGGGGCTTCGCACTCTTCATCGTACGAGCCGTAGAGATATGGCGTGGCCGACGGGAATTCGCCCGCGCAGGTGTCTACCATCTTGTAGACTGGTCGAATACCGAGCGCCCACCGGCGCTCGCGCGCCCGTTGCTCGCTCTCGCCACGAAGGGCGCCGAGCTGGGTATCGGAGAACCCCATGCGCTTCATCCTCCGCATCTCGAGCGCGGTGATCTCTCCGAGCGTCCTGTAGCGACGTTCGGCGTCGAGCAGATCACTCATCTGATCGAGGAACCAGCGATCGATATGCGTCAGCTCGTAGATCTCGTCGATCGAGAGCCCGCGCTCGAGCGCGTGCTTCACCTGGAAGATGCGCTCCGGCGTCGGCTGGCGGAGCTGGCCGCGCAGCGTCTCGAGCGTGTCGTCGTCGAGGCGATCGTCGATCAGGCGCGCACCCACGTGCCATCCCGACCGGCCGATCTCCAGCGCGCGCAACCCCTTCTGGAACGCTTCCTTGAACGTGCGACCGATCGCCATCGACTCGCCGACCGACTTCATCTGCGTCGTGAGGCGCGGATCGGCGGCGGCGAACTTCTCGAAGGCGAAGCGGGGGCACTTCACCACGACGTAGTCGAGCACCGGCTCGAACGACGCGGGGGTCGTCTTCGTGATGTCGTTGGTGATCTCGTCGAGGCGATAGCCGACGGCGAGCTTCGTTCCGATGCGCGCGATGGGAAAGCCCGTCGCCTTGGACGCGAGCGCCGATGAGCGCGAGACCCGGGGATTCATCTCGATGACGAGGAGCTCGCCGTCGGCGGGGTTGACCGCGAACTGGATGTTGCAGCCGCCCGCCTCGACGCCGATCTCGCGGATGATCGCGACGGCGGCATCGCGCATCGCCTGATATTCGCGATCAGTCAAGGTGAGCGCCGGGGCCACGGTGATCGAGTCGCCGGTATGCACGCCCATCGGATCGATGTTCTCGATCGAGCAGACGATCACGACGTTGTCGGCATGATCGCGCATCACTTCGAGCTCGTACTCCTTCCAGCCGAGGAGCGAGCGCTCGATGAGGATCTGGCTCGTCGGCGAGAGATCGAGCCCGCGCCGCACGATGTCCTCGTACTCCTCGCGATTGTACGCCACGCCGCCGCCGGTGCCGCCGAGCGTGAACGAGGGGCGAATGATCGCCGGGAAGCTCACGACCGGGATGAGCGCGATCGCATCGTCCCACGTGCGCGCGATGCCGCCCGTCGCGACGCGCTGACCGATGCGGCGCATCGCGTCGGCGAAGAGCTCGCGATCCTCCGCGAGGCGGATGGCGCGGGCGTCCGCGCCGATCAGCTCCACGCCGTACTTTCCGAGCACCCCGCTATCGGCGAGCGCCAGCGCGACGTTGAGCGCGGTCTGCCCGCCCATCGTGGGGAGCAGCGCATCCGGGCGCTCGCGCTCGATGACCTGTTCGACGACATCGGCGGTGACCGGCTCCACGTACGTGCGATCCGCGAACTCCGGATCCGTCATGATCGTGGCAGGATTCGAGTTCACGAGCACGACCGTGAATCCTTCTTCGCGAAGTGCCTTCGCCGCCTGCGTGCCGGAATAGTCGAACTCGGCGCCCTGCCCAATGACGATTGGGCCGGAGCCGATGAGCAGGATCTTTTGGATGTCAGTGCGACGCGGCACGAATGAGCTCTTCTAGAATGGTGTCGAGCGAGTGACGAGGGGCCCACCCGGTCGCCGAGCGAAGTTTCCGGGTGCTCCCCACGAGCGCTGGAACGTCGGCGGCGCGCACCAGCGCCGGATCCGTCTGCAATTTCGCGTCTACTCCGGCGAGGGCAAGGATGCGGAGCGCGAGCGACTTCATATCGGTGCCTTCGCCACTCGCGATGTTGTACGCCTCGCCCGGAACTCCGCGGCCGGCGAGCGCCACGTAGGCCCGCGCGACGTCCTCGACGTGCGAAAAATCGCGGACCGTATCCGTGTTGCCCATGACGAGCGGCTGGGCCGTGCCCCGCAGCGCGACCGCGCGCTTGACGAGCGCAGGGATCACGAAGCTCGGCGACTGCCCCGGACCACTGTGATTGAAGGGGCGGGCGCAGATCACGCGCACACCGCCGGTGCGATGCGCCTCGAGCGCGAGCACCTCCTGCGCGGCCTTCGACGCGGCGTACACCCCGAAGGGATGCTGTGCGACGTTCTCGTCGAGCGGCATCTCGGATGTCTCGTGACGTCCGTACTGCTCGCCGCTCCCGACGATCACGACCGCTGGATCGAGTGTCCCGGCCGCCCGGCGCGTGCGTACGTCGCCGAGGATGCGCGAAGCCACGATCACGTTCACGTCGAGCGTACCGGCAGGATCGGCGTTCGCGGAGACGACGTGTGCGATCCCGGCGAGGTGAAAGATCGCGTCGGGCATCGATGCGGAGATCATCGCGTGCGCCGCATCCGGCGAGCGCAGGTCGCCGAGCCACCAATGAATTGCCTGTGCGGCGTCGCGCTCGAGCGCCCCGGCGGGGAGCGCATCGTCGAGCCGCGCGCCCCACACATCCCACCCCGAATGCAGCAGCTCACGACACACCCATTGGCCGGCGAATCCGGCCGCGCCGGTCACCAGCGCTTTCACGTCAGCTCCGCACCCTGTGGCGCACCAGATCCGCCTCGACCATCATTTCGATGAGCTGCTGGAAGGACACCTTCGGTTCCCACTGGAGCATCCGCTTCGCCTTCGACGGATCCGCCACGAGCAAATCCACTTCCGCGGGGCGCATGAAGCGCGGATCCTGCACGACGTAGTCGCGGTAGTCGAGTCCCACCGCACCGAACGCCGTCTCGCAGAGATGCTGCACGGTCCACGTGTGCCCCGTGCCGATCACGAAATCCTCGGGCTCATCGAGCTGGAGCATCCGCCACATCGCATCGACGTAGTCGCCGGCGAAGCCCCAGTCGCGTCGCGCATCGAGCGTGCCGAGGGCGAGCTGGTTCGAGAGTCCGAGCTTGATTCGCGCGACGGCGTCCGTGACCTTGCGGGTCACGAACTCGAGGCCACGCCGCGGGCTCTCGTGGTTGAAGAGAATCCCCGACACTGCGTAGAGCCCGTAGCTCTCGCGATAGTTCACGGTGATCCAGTGTCCGTAGACCTTCGCGACGCCGTAGGGGCTGCGCGGATAGAACGGCGTCGTTTCCGTCTGCGGCGTCTCGACGACACGGCCGAACATCTCGCTGGAGCTGGCCTGGTAGAAGCGCGCCGTCGGCGCCGCCTTCCGGAACGCTTCGAGCGCGCGCGTCACACCCATTGCCGTGAACTCGCCCGTGAGCACCGGCTG
>JBBSEY010000046.1:0-17055 GCA_038239265.1 Gemmatimonadales bacterium
GGAAGCAACCGAGTTGCGGCGGGCATTGAACGCGGTACTGCCGGCGGATGTGTGGGTCGCCAGCGCAGTCGAGATGAGCAATGCCTTTCACGCACGGTACAGCGCCATTGGACGGCGGTACAGCTACCACGTCGGCACCGATCGGGAGGCGCGTTCTCCCTTCCGCAGGCGGTGGGAGTGGGCGCTCGACGAGCCGATCGCTCGCGAGGCACTCGAGGCCTGCGCGCGCGAGCTGCTCGGCACGCACCGCTTTCTCGCCTTCGCCGTTCAGGGAACCGCGCCGCCGGAAGATGACCATCGATGCACCGTCCTCGATGCCGCGTGGCACGAGCATCCCAATGGACTTCGCTTCGAGATCGAGGCCAATCGCTTTCTGCACCACATGGTACGCTTCCTGGTGGGCACGATGATGGAGATCGCGCGCGGGCGGCGTCCCGCGTCCGACTTCGCGATGCTGCTGGAAGCCGAAGACAATCGGCGGACGACGGCACCCGCGCCACCGCACGCGCTCTTTCTCGAAGTCGTTCGCTATCCGCGCGACCTCTACCTGGGCGGGACATGAAGATTCTGATCGATACGGCGAGTCTCGACGAAGTGCGATGGGCGACGGAGGTGGGGGTCGTCGACGGCATCTCGACCGATCCGACGTTGATCGCCGAGGAGGAATCCACGGAAGAGTACCACGAACTGCTCGGCGAGCTTTGTCGGCTGACGCGCGGACCGGTGCTCGCGCCGGTGCTCGCGATCACCGCGGAAGACATCTATCGCGGTGGGAAAGAGCTCGCGAAGATCGCGGACAACATCGTCGTCGAGGTTCCGGTGATCGAGGATGGGCTCAAGGCGACGGCGCGCCTCGCGGCCGACGGCATTCGCGTGACGGCGACACTGGTGTTCAGCGCGGCGCAGGCACTCTTCGCGGCGAAGGCGGGCGCGTATTCGGTGAGCGCATTCATTGGCCGGCTCGACGACATCGGCGGCGATGGCATCACGCTGATCGGCGAAATTCGCCAGCTGTTCGACAACCATCATGTGGAGTGTGAGCTCACAGCGGCGTCGATTCGCACCCCGCGCCACTTTTCCGAGGCCGCGACCATTGGCGCCGATTCGGCCGCGGTGCCGCCAGAGGTGTTGCGAATGCTCCTGGTGCATCCGCTCACGGATCTCGGTCTCGATCACTTCCTCCACGACTGGAGCAAGCGCGTTTCGCGCAGCCGCACGAGCCCGTGATCAGAAGAACGATTGGTCTCTCCCTTCTGGCGCTGGGCGCCGCATGCGGGGAGAGCTCACACGACGCGCCGTCGCTCGCGGTGAGCACGGCGATCGCAGCCACTGGCGGTACGACGACGACGCCGATGGTGGCTGCAGCGGAGAGCACGCTCACGGCGCAGCGCCGGACGGCGATCACGCAGGCCGTGGCGCGCGTCGCCCCGACGGTGGTCACGGTGCAAACGGAGGTCGTCGATCGATCGAGCGACTCATTCGATGCATTCAATGGCACGAGCGAGCGCGTGCTCCCGGGACTCGGCTCCGGCTTCATCGTGCGCGCGGATGGCGTGATCGTCACGAATGCGCACGTCGTGGCGGGCGCGAATACGATCTCCGTCGCGCTGCGAGATGGCACCACCTATCCCGCACGACTGCTCGGCAAGGACGAGACGAACGATATTGCGGTGCTCAAGATCGAGGCGAAGGGGCTTCCGGTGGCTCCGATCGGGCAGTCAGATGATTTGATCATCGGCGAGTGGGTGATCGCGATCGGCAATCCGTACGGCTTTCTGCTCGGCAACTCGGAGCCCAGCGTCACCGTCGGTGTCATCAGCGGCACAGGGCGCAATCTCGTGGCGCGCTCGCAGGGCTCCGCGATGTACGTCGACATGATTCAGACGGACGCGTCGATCAATCCCGGAAACAGCGGCGGCCCGCTCGTGAATGCGCTGGGCGACATCGTCGGGATGAACAGCTCGATCTTCTCGCCGAGCGGCGGGTCGATCGGGTTGGGCTTCGCGATACCGGTGAATCGCGTGAAGCACGTGACGGAGGATTTGCTGGCGCACGGAACGGTGCGCAGGCCGTGGATCGGGCTCAAGCCGGAAATCCCGCAGGGTCAGAGCCAGCGCGAGTCTCTGCGTGCGGGGGTGATCGTCGGTGCAGTGGTCCCTGGCTCCCCGGCCGATCGCGCAGGGATCAGGCGCGGCGATGTGCTCGTCCGCTCGCGCGCGCGCGTGATCCGGAATGCCTTCGACTGGGAGGCCGAGTTGCTCGATTTGCGCGTGGGGGATCAGCTGCCACTGGTGCTCAAGCGCGCGGGGCGCGACGTGCCGGTGTCGGTGACGATCGCGGATCTGCCGGAGGTGAGCGCCGCGAAAGTCGCCGTGCTGAAGGAGCTCGAGCTGGTGACGCTCACGCCGGCGATTCGCGTGGATCGCGGGATCCGCAGTCCGAAGGGCGCGCTCATCTACAACCTGAGCGACCGCGTCACCGACGAGCTCGGGCTCGAGAAGGGTGACGTGATCGTGCAGATCAATCGCATTCCGGTGGAGAGTGCGAACGACGCCGCGCGCGCGCTCAATCCGGGCGCGGGGCGCACGACATTTCACATGTTTTTCGAACGAGGGGGCCGCATCTACTCCACCGATTTCATGATTCGATGAGCAGTCATACGCGATATTCGTCACCGCTCAGCGAGCGATATGCGTCTACGGCGATGCTCGAGCTCTGGTCGCCTCAGCGGCGTCATGGCACGTGGCGCCGGCTCTGGCTCGCGCTCGCCGAGGCGGAGCGCGAGCTCGGCGTACTCGACGAGCGCGGTCAGCCGCTGATCACCGACGAAGGGCTCGCGCAGATGCGGGCGCACCTCGACGATATCGACTTCGCCGCGGCGGGCGACTTCGAGCGGCGATACCGCCACGATGTGATGGCACACGTCGAGACCTTTGCTGCGGCGGCGCCCGCGGCGCGCCCGTTCATCCATCTCGGTGCAACGAGCGCCTTCGTCACGGACAACGCGGATCTCGTGCTGATGCGCGAGGGCCTCACCCTTCTGCGCGAGAAGGTGGTCGGGGCGATCCGGGCGCTGTCGGTGTTCGCACGCACGTGGGGCCACGAGCCAACGCTTGCCTACACGCACCTGCAGCCGGCGCAGCTCACCACGGTGGGCAAGCGGGCGACGCTCTGGATGCAGGATCTCCTGCTCGACCTCGCGGACCTCGATCATCGCGTGCAGACGCTGCCGCTCCGCGGCGTGAAGGGAACGACGGGAACGCAGGCGAGCTTTCTCGAGCTCTTTCGCGGCAACCACGACGCGGTGCGGGCGCTCGAGACGAACGTCGTGCATCGCATGGGCTTTACGCACGTGCTTCCCGTGACCGGACAGACGTACACCCGCAAGCTCGACGCGCACGTCCTCGGCGTCGTCGCCGGCATCTCGGCGAGCGCGGCGAAATTCGCGTCGGACGTTCGGCTCCTGCAGTCGTTCGGCGAGATCGAGGAGCCCTTCGAGGACGAGCAGATCGGGTCGTCCGCGATGGCGTACAAGCGAAATCCGATGCGCTCCGAGCGCATCAACTCGCTCGCCCGCTTCGTCATGACGCTCGAGGAGAACGCGAATCTCACGCACGGCGTGCAATTCTTCGAGCGGACACTCGACGACAGCGCGAATCGGCGATTGGTGATCCCCGAGATGTTTCTCGCGACGGATGCGGTGCTGTTGCTCATGGGCAATATCAGCGCGGGACTCGAAGTGCATCCGGCGCGGATCAAGCAGCGGCTCGCGGCCGAGCTTCCCTTCATGGCCACCGAGAAGCTCATCGTGCGCATGGTCGCGGCCGGCGGCGACCGCCAGAATGCGCACGCGATCATCCGTCGCCACAGCCTCGATGCCGGACGGGCGCTCAAGGATGGCGCTCTCCACAATGATCTGCTCGACCGGCTGAAGGGCGATCCGGAGTTCACCCTTTCACACGATGAGATGCGGGATCTGATGTCGGCCGAGCGATTCACCGGGCGTGCGCCGGAGCAGGTGGAGGAATTCCTGCGCGAGGTCATCGATCCGATCCTCGACGCGGCACCGCGCGCCGACGCGGCGGAGGCGCTCCGGGTATGACGGTGATGACCGCGAGCGCGCTCCCGCTCAAGCAGCTGGGGCGCGGCAAGGTGCGCGACATCTACGAAGTGGATGCTGATCGACTACTGTTGGTGGCGACGGATCGCGTCAGCGCCTTCGACGTCGTGATGCGAGAGGCGATTCCGTTCAAGGGTGCGGTGCTCACGCAGATCAGCGCGTACTGGTTCAAGCGCCTCGAAGGACTGGTGGCGCACCATCTGATCTCGGCCGACGCCGCGGAAATCGAGCGCCTCGTGCCGGCGCTCGCGGGCCAGCGGGCCACGATTGCGGGGCGCGCCATGCTCTGCCGGCGGACCGAGGTTTTTCCGGTGGAGTGCGTCGTCCGAGGTTATATTTCGGGCTCCGCCTGGAAGGAGTACGCGCAGGCAGGCACGCTCGCGGGTGAGCCGCTCGCGAAGGGGCTCCGGGAGAGCGACCGGCTGGCGGAGGTGCTGTTCAGCCCAGCGACGAAGGCGGAGACCGGCCACGACGAGAACATCACGATCGCCCACATGCGCGCGTTGATCGGCGACGCGGCAGGGGAGCTGGAGCGGCGATCGAAGATGATATACGAACGCGGACGAGACATCGCCAAGGAGCGGGGAATCATCATCGCTGACACCAAGTTCGAGTTCGGGCGCACCACGGCGGGAGAGGTGCTGCTGATCGATGAGGTGCTGACGCCGGACAGCTCGCGCTTCTGGCTCGCGAGCGGCTACCGCCCGGGAGGCGCGCAGCCGAGCTTCGACAAGCAGCCGCTGCGCGATTATCTCGAAGGCGAGCGCAAGAGCGGCCGCTGGAACGGGGACGCGCCGCCCCCGCCGCTACCCGCATCGGTCGTGAAGGAAACCAGCACGCGCTACCTCGACGCCTTCGAGCGCATCACCGGTGCGCCGCTCGATCTCACGGAGCTCTCATGAAGGTCGCGCGCGAAGGAATTCCTTTCATCATCATTGCCTGGCTGCTCGCGGTGGGCGCGGTTGCGCTCGGCGCATTGCGAGGATCCACCGGCTGGTATCTCGCGGCGATTCCGCTCGTGATCATCGCGCTGTGGGTCGTCTATTTCTTCCGCGATCCCGAACGGGGTGGCGAGCGCGGCGAGAAGGTCGTCGTCTCGCCAGCCGATGGTCTCGTCGTCATGATCACGGATGTCGAGGAGCCCACGTACATCGCCGGCACGGCGACGCGCATCTCGATCTTCATGAACGTCTTCGATGTACATGTCAATCGCTATCCCGTGAACGGCACCGTGCGCTTCATCAAGTACAACAAGGGAAAGTTTCTGCACGCGGCGCATGAGAAAGCGAGCCTCGATAACGAACAGATGTCGGTCGGCATCGAGTCCGGCTCGCGGAGGATTCTCGTGCGTCAGATCGCGGGGCTCGTCGCGCGTCGCATCATCAACTATGCGAGGAACGGCGACGCGGCGGCGCAGGGCTCGCGCATGGGCATCATTCGCTTCGGGTCGCGCGTGGACGTCTTCATTCCGCCGGGGAGCGTGATGCGCGTGAAGGTGGGCGAGCGCACGGTCGCCGGCACCACGGTGCTCGCGGATCTCGCCTCGTGAGACCCCTCCCCCGCCCGGCGATGCGGCGTGCGGTCGTGCTGCTGCCGAACGGCTTCACGCTCGCGAATCTGTTTTTCGGGATCTTCGCGATCGTCAAGTCCGCGCGCGGCGAGTACACCGAGGCGGGATGGTGCGTGATCCTCGGCGGAGTGATGGACGCGCTCGATGGTCGCGTCGCGCGCGCGACGCGCACCGGGAGTCAGTTCGGGGTGGAGCTCGATTCGCTGGTCGATGCGATCAGCTTCGGAGTCGCCCCCGCGTTCATCATGTATTTCTCGGTGTTGAACCGCGACTCCTGGGCATGGCTCGTGTGCTTCGCCTACATCGCGTGCGCGGTCATGCGGCTCGCGCGCTTCAACGTCGAGCAGGGGGGCCGCGCCAAGACGCACTTTCACGGGCTGCCGAGCCCCGCGGCGGGGATGACGCTGGCGACGTACTACTGGTTCACGCAGACCACGTGGTATCGGTTCGTCGATGGATGGCCATGGCATACGGTGCTGCCTGGGGTGATGCTCACGTTGAGCTTCCTCATGATCAGCCACGTGCTCTACCCCGCCATGCCACGGGTGAGCGTGCGCAACTTTCGCGGGATCATCGGGTCGGTGCTCCTCGTCGCGGCGATCGTGGCGGTGTTCTATGACCCCCTGCGCTTCGCCTTTCCGATTCTCGTCAGCTACGTCGCCTTCGGACTGCTGCGCACGATCTTCTTCGGCCTCATGGAACGGCTCCCTACCGGCGATCCGCTGATGGACGACGAGGATGACGAGGAGCCGGACGAGTATTCCCTTCGCCGCGAGGTCGAGGTCGTGGACACCCCTGTGGGCGAGCGACGCGGCCGTCGCCGCGATCGCCGCGGGCCGAGTTTTCCCAAATCCATCCCCCGTTCCAAAGAGGAGCCCGAATGACTCGCTTTCGCGTCGCCGTTCACATCGTGCCGCGCAAGGGGATCCTCGATCCGCAGGGCAAGGCAGTCTCGGATGCGCTCCACTCGCTCGGCTTCGAGGGCGTTACGGACACGCGCATCGGGCGCCACATCGTGCTGCACATCGCGGCGCCTGATGCCAAGTCGGCCGATGCGCAGGTGCGCGAGATGTGCGGCAAGCTCCTGGCGAATCCGGTGACGGAGGACTTCGAGATCGCCACGGTAGAGGCCGCATGAAATTCGGCATCGTCACCTTCCCCGGCTCCAACTGCGACTACGACAGCTACCATGCGGTTGCGGACATTCTCGGACTTCCCGCCGTCTATCTCTGGCACAAGTCGACCGATCTGCAGGGAGTGGATGTCGTCGTGCTTCCGGGCGGCTTCAGCTACGGCGATTATCTTCGCGCCGGCGCCATCGCGCGCTTCAGCCCGATCATGAAAGAGGTCGCGGCGCATGCACGCGGCGGCGGTCCGGTGTTCGCCATCTGCAATGGATTCCAGATCGCGTGCGAAGCGGGGATGCTTCCCGGCGCGCTCCTCCGTAACGAGAAGCTGCAATTCGTTTCGGACAGCGTGCACCTGCGAGTCGAGAACGCCGACACGATGTTCACCTCGCGCTGCGAGAAGGGCGATGTGCTCCGCATTCCCGTGGCCCACGGTGATGGCCGATACACAGCGGATGAGGAGACGCTCGATCGCCTCGAAGGCGAGGGGCGCGTGATCTTTCGCTACGTGAACGCCGACGGTGTTCCCGATGCGACGTCCAATCCGAATGGTGCCATGCGCGACATTGCGGGGATCGTCAGTGCGGAAGGAAACGTGCTCGGGCTCATGCCCCATCCGGAGCGCGCTATGGAGGATCTCGTGGGATCGGCAGACGGTCGCCGCATCTTCGAGTCACTGCTCGCCAGAGTTTCAGCCTAACCCCGAGGTAATCATGTATCGATGGATATTCGCGCTCGCATTTGCCGCTTCTGTTGCACACGCGCAGACGGGCGTCGGCACCGCCAGCGGCACCGCAGCCGGGACGATAGATCCGGGTATGACACGCGCCCAGGTCATCGAGCGCCTCGGCAAGCCCGCCACCGTGCGCAACTATCAGGGGTCGACGTACCTCATGTACTCGAACAACTGCGGGAAGAAGTGCGGGATGCAGGACATCGTGATCCTCGACCACGACGTCGTCGTCGACGCGATGTTCCGCTCGCCGAATCGTCATTTCACCGGCACGAGCAGCTCGCCGGACGCGACGAAGCCGAGCGCGCGCACACAGCGGAATCAGCCGCTCGCGGTGCCCGCATCGAGTGCAACCTCGACGACGCTGCCGACGCTGAAGGGCACGACCACGACCTCAGTGCGCACGTCGGTGACCACGACGGTGCCTGCCGAGAGCACAAAGACGCTGACGAGCGACCCCCCGCATGACAGTGCGAAGACGTCGACGAGCTATCCGCCGCACGACAGCACGAAGACGTCGACGAGCTATCCGCCCGCGGACAGCGCGCCGGTCTACCGGGCGCCTCCGCCTCCGCAGTACGGCAAGCCGCCTGTCACGCCGCCGCCTGCCGACAGTGCCGCAACGAGCACGAGCCATCCGCCCGTCGACAATTCGTCGTCGAGCACGAGCCATCCGCCGAAGCCGCCTAAGTGACCTCAGGCCCAATGCCCCGCCCTGGCGATCCGGTCATCACCCCGGCGCTCATCGCCGAGCATGGCTTGACGGAAGACGAGTATGCGCGCCTGGTGGCGCTGTTGAATCGCGAGCCAACCTTTACCGAGCTCGGGATCGTCAGTGCTCTCTGGAACGAGCACTGCTCATACAAGCATTCGCGCACGCATTTAAAGACGCTACCGACGAAGGCCCCGTACGTTCTTCAGGGCCCGGGAGAGAATGCCGGAGTCATCGCGATCGGCGACGGCCTCGCGATCGCCTTCAAGATCGAGTCCCACAATCATCCCTCGGCGGTCGAGCCGTACCAGGGCGCAGCGACCGGCGTCGGCGGCATTCTTCGCGATGTTTTCACGATGGGCGCGCGTCCGATCGCATTGCTCAACTCTCTTCGCTTCGGATCGCTCGAGTCCCCGCGCGTGCGGCATCTCTTCGCCGGTGTGGTCAAGGGAATCGGCGACTACGGCAACTGTGTCGGGATCCCGACCGTGGGCGGTGAGATCGTCTTCGACCCCGCGTACGAAGGGAATCCGCTGGTCAACGCCATGTGCGTCGGACTGCTGCACGAGCGCGATCTCATTCGCGCAGCCGCCGAGGGTGTGGGAAACGCGATCATGGCGGTGGGCGCCCGCACGGGGCGCGACGGCATCCACGGCGCATCATTCGCATCCGAAGATCTCTCGGCCGCCAGCGAGGCGAAGCGCCCGATGGTGCAGGTCGGCGATCCATTCACCGAGAAACTGCTGCTCGAAGCGAGCCTCGAGCTGATTGCGAGCGGGCACATCGTCGCCATCCAGGACATGGGCGCCGCGGGGCTCACCTCGTCATCGGCGGAGATGGCCGCGCGTGGCGACGTAGGAGTGAGCATCGATACCTCGAAGGTCCCCGTCCGCGAAGAAGGCATGTCGCCGTACGAGATCATGCTCAGCGAGTCGCAGGAGCGAATGCTCGTCGTCGCCAAGAAAGGGCACGAGGCGGCGGTACGCGGGATTCTCGAGAAATGGGATCTCAGCGCGGCCGTCATTGGAGAGGTGATCGCGGAGCCCGTCTATCGCGTCACCGAGGGCGATCGTATCGTCGCCGAATTCCCCGGCTCGCAGCTCGTGAGCGATTGCCCGATGTACAACCCGCCCGCGAGGGAGGATCCCGCCCTCGCTGCGCTGCGCGCGCGCGACGTGCATGCGATCGCGGAGCTCCGCGAGGAAGCCGATCCGCTCTGGACACTCGAGCGGCTCCTGTCCTCGCCGACCATCGCGAGCAAACGCTGGGCCTACCGCCAGTACGACTCCACTGTTCGCACGAGCACCGTGCTGCGCCCCGGCGACGGCGACGCGGCGGTCATCCGCATCCGCCACACCGATCGCGCCATTGCGCTCAAGACCGACTGCAACGGACGCTACGTCTCGCTCGATCCGCGCGTGGGAACGCAACTCGCGGTGGCCGAAGCCGCGCGCAACGTCGCGTGCACCGGCGCGCGTCCGATGGCGATCACGAACTGCCTCAACTTCGGCAATCCGAAGCGCCCCGAGGTCTACTTCCAATTCACCCAGGCCGTGCGCGGGATGGGCGAGGCGTGTGTCGCGCTGGGCACGCCGGTGACCGGCGGAAACGTCTCGTTCTATAACGAGAACCCGCGCGGCGCCGTGCATCCCACGCCGGTGGTTGGAATGGTCGGGCTGATCGACTCGCTCGAGCACATCACCCGCTCCGGCTTCGACACCGAGGGCGACGACATCGTGCTCCTCGGCGAGCCCACCGACGAGCTGGGCGGCAGCGAGTATCTCGCGCGAATTCACGATGTCGTCGCCGGCGCACCGCCGCGCTGCGATCTCGCGCGAGAGAAAGCCACGATCGACGCCCTCCTCGACGGCATTCGTGCCGGCGCCGTCCGCTCCGCACACGATTGCAGCGATGGAGGGCTCGCCGTTGCGCTGGCCGAATGCTGCATCGCCGACGCGGACGGAACGATCGGAGCGGAAATCGAGTTGAGTAAGTGGAGCGCGCTGCCCGTGCGAGCACTGCTTTTCGGAGAGGCGCAGGCACGAATTCTCGTGAGTACGCCGGAATCTGCGGCGGTGCTCCGGATCGCGCAAACGCACGGAGTGGCGGCGCGCGTGATCGGTCGGGTGCGCGCGCGCGGCGAGGGCTTCACGATCCGCATCGGCGAGCGAGTGCTTCGCACGCCGCTCGACCGGCTCGCACGCGCATACCACGATGCAATTCCGAAGATCATGAATGCGTCCATCGCGGAGCTCGCGGTGCTCGAGCAACATCCCCAACCATCTGGCGCCTAGAACATGTGTGGAATATTCGGCGTGCGCGGAGTGCAGGATGCCGGCGCGCTCGTTCATCTTGGCCTGTACTCGCTGCAACATCGCGGACAGGAGTCTGCTGGAATCGTCGCCGTCGACGACGACGGACAGGCGCGCGCCGTGCGGAGCATGGGGCTCGTCTCCGAAGGGCTCGGCGCCACCGAGACCGCGGCGCTCAGCGGCATGCTCGCGATTGGCCACACTCGCTACAGCACAGCGGGATCGTCGACGATCGAGAATGCGCAGCCGATTCTGGCACGCTTCCGGGATGGGAACATCTCGCTGGCGCACAACGGAAACATCGTCAACGCAACCGAGCTGCGTCGCGAGCTCGAAGACCAGGGGGCGATCTTCTCCGGCTCGATGGACTCCGAGATTCTCGTGCACCGCATTGCGCGCTCACGTTGCGAGCGCCCCGAGGACAAGCTGGCCGAGGCGCTGCGAGGAGTGGAGGGCGCGTACTGTCTCGCCGTGACGATCGGCGACACGCTCCTCGCCGCGCGAGACCCGCACGGCTGGCGCCCGCTCTCGCTCGGCACCCTGGCCGAGGGCTACGTCTTCGCGTCGGAGACGTGCGCGCTCGACATCGTCGGTGCGACGCATCTGCGCGATGTCGAGCCAGGTGAGATCGTCATCATCGACTCGAACGGCATCCGCTCCATGAAAATTCCCGAACGCGTCGACCTGAAGCGGTGCGTATTCGAATACGTCTACTTCGCGCGCCCCGACAGCCGGATCTTCGATGGCGGCTCGGTCGATCACGCGCGCCGCGAGCTCGGCCGTCAGCTCGGCCGCGAGTGTCCGGCGCCGACGGCGGATCTCGTGTTCGGCGTGCCGGATTCCGCCAACGCTGCGGCGCTGGGCTTTGCCGAGGAGACCGGGCTGCCGCTCGAATTCGCGCTGATCCGCAACCACTACGTAGGCCGCACGTTCATCCAGCCTAGCCAGGCGGGACGCGTGCAGAAGGTGAAGGTCAAGTACAATCCGGTGCGCGAAGTGCTGGACGGCAAGAGCGTCGTCATGGTCGACGACTCCATCGTGCGCGGCACCACGACGCGCGGGCTCGTGGCGCTGGTGCGACAGGCGGGGGCGCGCGAGGTCCACATGCGCATCTCGTCGCCGCCGGTCACTGGTCCATGTTATTACGGTATCGATACTCCGTCGCGCGAGGAGCTGATCGGGGCGAACATGACGATCGATCAGATTGCCGGCCATATCGGTGTCGATTCCCTCGGCTACCTGTCGCGTGACGGGATGTTGCAGTCGGTTCCCGGAGGCCCGCACGGCTTTTGCCATGCCTGCTTCTCGGGGGACTATCCGACTCCCCCACCCACGGACCCCGACAAACTCCGATTCGGCTGCGGCTGCTGACCACTGCCGTTTTTGCCGGTCGCGGACCACCGTCACGAGGCTTAGACTTTACGCGTGCTCGTATACTTTTTTGGCAGCGGTACCGCGGACGGCACGCGGGAGATGAAGTCGGTGCTGGGTGGCAAGGGAGCGAATCTCGCCGAGATGACCAATCTCGGCGTTCCCGTGCCCCCGGGGTTCACCATCGCGTGTTCGGCCTGCCTCGACTATCTGAATGGCGGCGGCACGAGCGCCGAGCTGCAGGAGGAGATCGAGAAGAATCTCACGCGCCTCGAGCAGGTGTCGGGGAGAGGCTTCGGGGATACGAAGAATCCGCTCCTCGTGTCGGTTCGCTCGGGAGCAGCCGTCTCGATGCCCGGGATGATGGAGACCATCCTCAATCTCGGGCTCAACGATCGCACCGTGATCGGGCTCGCACAGCAGAGCGGCAACGCGCGCTTCGCGTACGACTCGTATCGCCGCTTCCTGCAGATGTACGGCGATGTCGTGCTGAACGTGCCGATGCACGACTTCGAGCATCTCCTCAAGTCCAAGCGGCTCACGAATTCGGCCGAGAATGATGCCGATCTCTCCGAGGACGCGCTCCGAAATCTCGTCGAGGAATACAAGGCGCTGGTGCGAAGTCGCACTGGCGCCGATTTTCCGATGGAGCCCCGCGAGCAGCTGAAGGGCGCGATCGAGGCCGTGTGGCGCTCGTGGACGCTCAAGAAGGCCGTCGACTATCGCCGCCAGCACAACATCTCTGAAGCGCTCGGTACCGCCGTCAACATCGTCTCGATGGTGTTCGGCAATCTTGGCGACGACTCCGGCACGGGTGTCGCCTTTACGCGCGACCCATCGACGGGCGAGAAGCGCTTCTACGGCGAGTTTCTCATCAACGCGCAGGGTGAGGACGTGGTGGCGGGGATCCGCACACCGCTCCCGATCGATCAGATGGAGATGCAGCTCCCCGGTGCGTATGCCGAGCTGCTCGAGACGCAGAATCGCCTCGAGCACCACTACCGCGACATGCAGGACATCGAGTTCACGGTGGAGCGCGGCACACTCTACCTGCTGCAGACGCGCACGGGAAAGCGCACTGCGGCCGCGGCGATTCGTATCGCGGACGAGATGGTCGCCGAGGGGCTGATCACGCAGCGCGAGGCCGTGTTGCGCGTGGATGCGGAGCAGCTCGATCGACTGTTGCATCCGGTGATCGATCCGGCCGCGCGCGCGGAGCACATCGCGACCGGACTCCCGGCGAGTCCCGGCGCGGCCAGCGGCCAGGCGGTGTTCGATCCGGATGTCGCGGAGCAGCGCGCCGCCGAGGGCATTCGCGTGATCCTCGTGCGCGACGAGACCACTCCGGAGGACTTCCACGGCATCGTGGCGGCGCGAGCGGTGCTCACGGCGCGCGGCGGGATGACCAGCCACGCCGCGGTAGTGGCTCGCGGGATGGGCAAGTGCGCGATCGTGGGCTGCAAGGAGATGGAGGTGGATCTCCAGCATCGCTCGTTCAAGGTGAACGGCACGACGATCAACGAGGGCGAGTGGATCACGCTCGACGGCGCCACCGGGCGCGTATTCAGCGGCGATCTCCCGACGATCCCGAGTGATGTCGTGCGCGTGCTCTCCGGGCAAATGCGCGGCTCCGACTCGCGTGTGTACGTCACCTACGCGCGGCTCCTCTCGTGGGCCGACGAAGCGCGCACACTCCAGGTGCGCGCCAACGCCGACACGCCGCAGGACGCGCGCGTCGCACGGAACTTCGGCGCCGAGGGGATCGGACTCTGTCGCACCGAGCACATGTTCTTCGAGGGGGATCGGATCACCGGTATGCGCGAGATGATCGTCGCGCGCGACGAGGGCGGGCGCCGGCGCGCACTCGCCAAGCTGCTGCCGATGCAGCGATCGGACTTCGAGGGGATTTTCGAAGCGATGGACGGGTGCCCGGTGACCATTCGGCTCCTCGATCCTCCGCTGCACGAATTTCTGCCGCATGGCGGCGAGGACACCAAGCGCCTCGCGCGCACACTCGGGCTCGCGCGCGAGGAGCTCAATCGCATCGTCGAGTCGCTGCGGGAGACGAATCCGATGCTCGGGCTTCGTGGCTGTCGACTCGGAATCGTGTATCCCGAGATCACGGAGATGCAGGGGCGCGCGATCTTCGAGGCCGCGGTGCGCGCGAAGCGGCGCGGCATCGACGTGCAGCCGGAGATCATGATCCCGCTCGTCTCGACGGTGAAGGAGCTCGAGCACCAGCGGGCGATTCTCGAGCACGTCGCCGATCAGGTGATGGGCGCAATGGGAGAGGAGCTCCCCTACACGATCGGCACGATGATCGAGCTGCCGCGTGCGGCGCTCACGGCGGACCAGATCGCGCGGGCCGCGGATTTCTTCTCCTTCGGCACCAATGACCTCACGCAGACCACGCTCGGCCTCAGCCGCGACGATGCAGGGCGCTTTCTTCCGCTGTACGTCGAGTCTGGGATCTATCCGGAAGATCCGTTTCGAACCATCGACGTCGATGGCGTCGGCAAGCTCGTGAAGTACGCGGTGACGGAGGGGCGGAAGGTGCGCCCCGGCATGAAGACCGGGATCTGCGGCGAGCACGGCGGCGATCCGCGGTCGATCGCTTTCTGTCAGACTGCCGGGCTGAACTACGTGTCGTGCTCTCCCTACCGTGTACCGATCGCGAGGCTCGCCGCCGCGCAGTCGGCGCTCAATCTAGCGAAGTGAAATGGCTTTCGGCGCGCTGGCGGCTTCCGGCGCGCTGACGTCGTAGATGTAGTACATCGCGCCGGGGCGCTCCTTGCGAAGCAGCGGGAGCGAAACATTGAACACGGGAACGCCGCCGAGCGTCGTCCCCCGCAGCGTGCCCGAGTGCGCGTGCCCGTGAAAGGCCACCGCCGCGGCGTAGCGATCGAGCGGCTCCGCCAGGCGATCAGTGCCCAGGTACGGATGAATGGCCTCGGGCTCACCGGCGATCGTCGCGGCGATCGGCGCGTAGTGGAGCACTGCGACGCGCACCGGGGTCGCGAGGCGGCGAAGCGCGAGCTCCAGTGCGTGCACCTCGTTGAGCGTCGCCTTCACGAACGCCTTGGTCTCCGGCTCGCCGAACGGCGTGAGCATGCCGCGGCCGAACCCGCCCATGAATCCCTTGACTCCCGCGAAGCCGACGGTTGGGTTCAACTCGAAGGTGTCGCCGTTGAGGAGATGGACGCCGCGCGCGCGCAGCATGCGGCTTCCCTCCTCCACCTGCCCCGACTCGAAGTCGTGATTGCCGAGCACTCCGACGATCGGCACCGTCACGTCCGCGAGCTCGCCGACGACCACCTCGTACTCGGCGACGGCGCCCCAGCGGGTGAGGTCGCCGGTGAGTACGAGAACGTCGGCCTCGTCGTTGACGCGGGCGAAGAGCTCGCGATAGGCGCCGACATCATCGGTGCCGCAGTGGAAGTCGCCCACGGCGGCAATGCGAACGCTGCCCGGCCGCCGGGACTGCGGCGCGCGGCGCTCGCGGCCGTTCGAGATGGCACCGGATATCGATCGTTCCGTCATGCGAGAAACTCCGCTACCTGTTCGCTGCGCTCGTCCCAGACATCGCTCTCCGCGACCTCGCGCACGAGGGGGCGCGCGAGGGCGCGATTGACGATCTCTTCGCGCAGGTCCTTCATCCGCCACTCGTGCACGTCGATCGTAAAGCTGAAGCGCGAGATGATCGGCCCTCGCGTGACCGGCTCACCCGTACGCTCGCGATCCATGTTGGCCTGCGCGCGCGAGATGAGCTCCTCGCGAACCCAGCGCGGCACGCTCTCCCGATGCTCGGGATACACGTAGTCGTACATCTGGATCTGTGCGAGCAGGAGCGGCCAGTGCTCCCCCGTCTTGGCCACGATGCGCGTCCAGTCCATGTGCGCGCCGACGCAGACGATGAGGTGCACGATGTCCGCCATGTCCTGGCGATGCCGTTCGCTGATGAAGAGCCGGTGCCAAAGCAGCTCTTCCGCCGGCGCCACGCGCACCGGGGTGGCGGCAAGAATCGCGGGGCGGCTGAAGCGGTACCAATCATCGTCGATCATCGCGAGGCCGTTGCCCATCCCGAAGATGATGTCGATGAACAGCTCGCCCATCGTCGCCTTGGCGAGCCAGTGAGGCTGCTCGAGTCGTGCCGTCATCCCGGCGCCCTTGAGCGCGCGCATCGCGGTGACGAGTCTCGTCGGATCGACGAAGATGTCGAGATCCTTCGTCTCGCGATAAATCCCCGTGTGCTCGTAGATCGCGTACGCACCGGCGACGACGTAATCGATCCCCGCCGCATTGAGCGCGGAGAGTGCAGACTTGTACAACTCTCGTTCGGCTTCGGGCACCCAGAAATCACCGTGCGTAACCGACCGCTCTTCCTCGCGAGAGAGCGTTCCGTGCTTGCGTGCCTCTGCCAGAGTGCGTCCGACTACTCCCATTGACTCCTCGCGATCGCGCCGGCGCCTGAACGCTGCCCTGGCGCTTTCCTTGGCAGACACCGTGCCCGGCGTCCGGATGCAGGAACGCCGGTCGGAGCGTAGGCTCCTACCGGCGTTCCGAGTGGACCTGGCGAGAGTCGAACTCGCGTCTTGCATAGGATCAACCACAGCGTCTACGTGCGTAGTCCACCGATTGATGTTTCCGACGGCTGGCTGGTGAACGACCCACCGCCGGATGAGCTCTCTAAATTTTCGCCACGTGCCTGAGAGCGCGACGCATGACTAGCCCAGCTTTTCGATACCTACGAGGCCGCCCCGGGCGGGCTTCCTCGCAGGCACTCACAAGCGGTAACCGAAGTTACGCTGCGAGGGCCATGTTTGAGTTGGCAGTTGAAAATTTTCCCGAGTGTTTTACCAGGAACCCGAGTACCTGGGCACGCAACCACAGCTTCTTCTACACAATCGAAACCATTTCAGGCCCGACTTAACAGCAAATATAGCGTGCGCGCATACGCCCGCCAAGCGCGTTGAGCCTCGCCGGGTGGCATTGAGCGATCACTCGCTCGCGTTCGACTTCTTCCCGAACGAGCTGCGCGACATTGCCTGCCGCACGCAGTTCCGCCCCGCGCTCTTCGCCTGATAGAGCGCCATGTCCGCCGCGGGAAAGA
>JBBSEY010000047.1:0-17045 GCA_038239265.1 Gemmatimonadales bacterium
GAGAGCAACCGAATCCGCTCCGCGATCCCCGGCGCCTCGCGCTCGAGCACCGCGCGCGTCGCCTCGGGGGTCAAGTCGCGCGGGGCGAGCCCGGTGCCCCCGGTGGTGAGCACGAGGTCCGCGACGTTGCCGTCGCACCAGGCGGCGAGCTGCGCTGCGATCGCGGTGACGTCGTCGGCGACCATCCGACGCCCTACTATTGTGTCGCGACCGCCTCCGGTGTCGTGAGCACCTGCGGCGTCGGCACTCGCTCCCCTGACGCTTCGCTGGTCGACCCAGGCGGCGATCGCGTCGCCTGACGCGTCATTCGTCCGCTCCCCGCGCGCGCCGGCATCAGAGATCGTGAGGATCGCAATTCGCATCCGGCAATATGCCGGGTCTGCATATGCGCTGCCAAGTCGGCACTTTTGCGGGAATTACCCGCGAATTCACGGGGCTAAATGCAAACCGGGCACCGAGGCGCTGAAAGCGCCGCGGTGCCCGGTGAGTGCTTCGTGAAGCGTGCTATCGGCTAATACCCACCCTGCATGCTCTGGAAGAGCGTGGTGATGTTGTAGCGTGCCGGATCAATTTCGTAGAACCGGTTGTCGATGTAGCGACCGGTGGTCGGGAAGTACGGCGGCGACTGCGTATTCAGACAGACGTCGACGGATCGATTTTCACCGAAGCCGTCACCTTTGTTCGAGTAGGTCGCCGAAATAACCTGCTCGATCACACCGCCTGCCTGCCGAATGCAGCCACGACCGGAGTTGGCGGCGTTGCAGTTCTGAAGGTTTTCCGGGTGCTGACTGAAATTCTCGACCCCCACCGTTCCGGTGCGACTCATCGTCACACCATGAAGCACGAAGTCATGCGAGGTCGACATCCCGTTGTCGTCGCCGTCGGCCCAGCGGTAGGTATTTTGATACCCGCCACCGTTGTTAGCGCGCTGCGGCGAGTTGATCGTGTTGTCGAGAATCAGCTGATCGCCGTCCGAAATCACACCGAGGAGATTGGCGCACGTCGCCGAGGCAGGATCTTGTGCGTACACGAGATCGTCGCCGTATCCCACGAAGCCCGTTTGTCCGCCCGTCGTCGCGGCGTACACCGTGATGCTTCCGCGCAGCACACCGCTGAGAATAACCGGACCGTGCACGTGGATCACTCCCTTCGTGTTCGGATTCAAGCTTCGATGCAACGGCCAGAGTCGAATGGCGTGATTCGCGTATTCCTGGTACGGCGAGCCTCCAGGTCCCGTTGGAATAGCATTCAATGCAGTCTGCACTGGCGCGACATCGCCTGACCAGCCCTGCCAGAATCCATACTGCGTGCTGTCGGTCCAGGTGGTATCCTCACCGCCCTTCTGCCACAGAGCGAGTTCCGGAGCAGTGTTGCCCAGAGCGGGCAGTCGCAGACGGCGCTCGGTCGCGACGAGGTGCGGATCGCCCCCCATGTAGCAGCGGAAGTTGGTACCGCCGCCACCCATGCGCATGATCTTGTCGCGGGCCGCAGCATCTACAGCGGTACCCACCGGAATCGCATCGCCAGGAGCAGCGGCAAACATGTTCCGGAACCACTGCGTGTTGTGCGCTGAGACCGGGTAAAAGCGCGAGCGACCGGTGTTATCGACATGAAAGTCACCGCACAACGAATCCTGATAGGCAGCATTACTGGACGCGAAGGTGGAATCGCTCTTCATGTGGCCAGAGCTGGCCGAAGGACCGACGGCCTGATAGACGCGAATGAAACCCTCGTTGGCGCCGGTGACCTTCAAGTCGTTGTTCAGATCGACCGGTATGAACTCGATACGGGTGCGCACGGAATTGATGTCGTTTCCGTTCGCAAGAACATCCAGATTGCCCTCGACGGCGTGCGTGTGCAGCGCCAGAAGTTTGCCCACCGGCGGGATCGGGATGTACGGCGCACCATTGATCTTGCTCTTTTTGTAGGTCGGCGATCCGCCGCCTACCGAACCGACCGCTGAGACGGTGTCATAGTAAGTGGGCGAGTTGCACGAGTTCCAGTTCTGATTGCTATGCGCGCGGCCGGCGATGAACTCACCGGTGCTGTAGCACAGGCCCCCTGGCCATGTGTTCGTGAACATCGCGTAGCGCGCGAAGTTCTCCGCCTGCATCTCGAGCCGGCGCACATATCGCGTTCCGCCCGCATCGTACGCCTCGGCGACGATACTCGCGTACTGTCCGAACTGACCTGTCGTGATGTTCGTGTAGCCGGCGTACAGATTCACTTTCACGTTCGGGATCACGAGCCCGTCGGCGCCCGTGATCGTACCACCTGAGACCAGGGTGACAAAACCCGTGTCTGGAAGATGGATCGTCGTGTCGCGCAGCAGACGCGCCTTTCCCATCTGCAGCGACGCCTCGGCTGCATAACGGAAGTCGCGCTCGCGATCGTAATAGCGCCCGATCATACCACCGCTTCCCGTCAGCAGAATCGCCGACATCGCGATGGCTGCAAGGGTAACGGTCATCAGAAGCACGAGTATGAGCGCGGTACCGCGTCGCGGGACGCGCCCCGCCCACAACATTGGCGTGCGTTGCACGCTGGGCACGTTACGGAACATTGACAGCTCCAGTGGAGGTAATTGCGGAATTCGCAGGCGAGCAATCCTGGGCAATGATTCCGTACACCCAGAGTCCGCTCGATAACGAAGTGTCATCCAGTGTGTAGATATCCTGCGAGGCAGCCAGATCCGCGATTGGGCTGCCCCAATCGGAAGAGCCGACCAGTTTCTTGAAGACCATGTAGCGCCCGACGTCTTTCTCGCCCGCATCCTGATCGAGCGACGAATTCCAGGCAATCGTCACTTTGGTCGGCGTTCCGGCGGGCGGCCAGCGAAACGCCGTCGCCGTAGTCACCGCAATCGGCAGATCGCCGCAGACGCTCGAGCGCGACATTCCGGCGTTCAGGAGCTTCGTCGAGCTCACGACCGTCTTCATGATTGCGCCCTTGTCGGGATCGTTGTACAAGCCGGTGACCGTCATGCGCACGACGCGAATGCTGTCCGTGAGCGCCGAGGCGCCGGTATCCGCAGGCGAGCCGTGGATCGGAGCAGAATGGAAGAGCGGCAGATTCACCGCCTTCACGGAGTCGAGACCGCCCGCATTATTGGGCTTCATGTACTGGAAGAAGTTCGTTCCGGCCGGCACGATGATCCCCTTCGCCACCAGCCTGCGCGGCAGGTTGTTCACGCGGCGCCAGAGTACGTACTGATCCGTGCGCGTCGCGCTGGAATCCTTGGTCAGCCAGTATTGAATCGTCTCGGCGGCACTCGCGACCGCGCCGTTCATGTAATTCGAATCGGGGTACTGGACCGCGGAATTCGGCAGCGTGACCTTGTTCACGTTGTTCATCGCGCTGGTGCCGGTCGAGTCCATGTCTGCATCGTAGTAGATCGACATCGGATCGTTGATGTCCTTCGTCGCCAGATCTGCGTTGAACGTCACCGCGAAGCCGTCGGCCTGCACGATCATCGGCTGCGCCTGGACGATTCCGATGCCGGAGATGCGCAGATCGCGATCGATTGCGCTCTGCGCGTAGCGCGCATTCTGCAGCGCGTCCAGACGGCCGGCACTCGCGCTCACCGAGCGCGCCTGGTACCGGAAGAACGGAACGGCGAGTCCGAACACGAGCACGAAGAGCACGATCGCGATCATCATTTCGATGAGCGTCACACCGTCGCGCCGGAGAGCTCTGGAAGTACGCATGGCAGACATCCTCAGAAGGCGGCGATGATGGTGGACTTCTTTACCGGCGTGGTGAGCCCGGGGTTCGAAACCGTTACCGTGATCGCCTTGTAGTCCTGGGTCCCGTCGAGCGTGCGTGCCACCTGCGTGACGCGCTTGTAGCCCGCGAAGCCCGTGATTGCCGATTCGGTCACTGCGTAGGCATCGAGCGCCGCATAGGACGTCGAGCCCTTGATCGTTTCCAAACGGTCGAGCACCAGATCGCTCGCGACTGACGACAGTGCGCCGTCGCTCGTGGCGTGCGAGAAGGACGTGATGAACTTGCCCATTCCCAGCAGCGCCCCAGTCAGAATCACCAGCGCGATCATGACCTCGATCAGCGTCATGCCGCTGCGTCGCTTCATGCGAGCGCTCATATGCTCCCCGCTTTCCAGATGCCGGACAGATATCGGAACCAGTCGGTGCGACCCGTCGACTGCACGACCTGAATCGCGCGCCAGTCGTTCGGCAGCTCCTTGCTCGACGCCAGATAGACCTCGAGATCGGTGCTCGCCGCGCCATCGCGGCGGAAGACGACGCTGGGCATTCCATCTACCGTCTTGATATTGGAACCGCTGATCTCGCTGCTAACGGGCCCACTCAGGCCGGCCGGCGGGATCTTGAAGTGCACACCGTCTTCGAGCGCTGCGTAGGTAACCCGCTCGCCATTGTCGACGAGATCGTTGTTGTTGCCATCCTCGAGAATCCGGAGGCGCTTCCCGGCGACATCGAAGCTCACCACGACGTCGTACTGTCGCGTGACCGCCAAACGCTCGGCGTTCTGCAGCGCGACGCGAACCGTCCGCGCTCCCGAATCCACCTGGAACTGCGTGAAGTTCACCCGGGGGTACGCCAGCGTGGCGAAAATACCGACGATCGCGCACACGATCAGCAGCTCGACCGCGCTGAATCCGCGGCGACGGGCCGATCCTGTTGCTGTCACGTCGTTGGGTGAGGCACTAGTGAATAGGGTCATCTGCGCTTGCTCTCCAAGGGTCCAGGAACGACAGGATCATTGAACTGCGAGTTTTCTTCGAGTCTCTTCACGAGCCCGCCACCTTCAGAAGGCGATCTCGTCCGCAGCCTCCCAATGCGCGAGGCATGCCGGAAGCTATCTCTTTGCCTTACAGGCGTTTACGATTGAACAGAAATTCTGCTGCTATGCAAATAGGTGCAAACGCGATATATATTGCACAGGTCGCTTGACCGTCTGGCACGTTCAATGAGTGGACTAGATCACGGTTGAGATCGTCACCGTCTGGTGTTTCGAAACGCGATAATGGTTGGTGCCGCTTTTCGCTGGGCGTCACGCCGCGGGGCTTCCCCGCTGCAACGGGCTGTGACAAGGCCGAGCCTTTCCGCGTCCATTCTATAGTCATGACTAACCAACCGAGATAGCCGTGGGTCTTGTCGCCACGCTGCTACCCAGCCCCCACCGGCTGAACCGCGTTCGCACCGCCTTGAGGGACCATTACACGATGGTCCCCTGCAACGATTGGCCGGAGCTGCTCGCCGCGTGTGCAGCGCACCCGGTGACGATCGCATTGATCGATCTCTTCCCGGCTTCGCAGGTGAGCGACACCTTCGACTGGCTTCGCCAGGTGAAGCGTCGCTTTCCATCGGTAACCGTCGTGCTCTACGCGGCCGTGCCTCCCGCGCGCCCGCGCGATCTATTCGAGGCCGGACGCTTCGGCGTGGATGGGCTCATCGTTGCCGACCAGGACGACGATCCGCGCCGTTTGCTCACGATCATCGAGCAGGCCGAGGCGCGCGGAATCATCGAGCTGCTGCGCCCGGCGATTGCCGACGTGAAGCCGACGGTTCGCGATGCGCTGCTGGTGACGGTGACGCGCGCGCATCAGCGGCTCGCGCCTGACATGCTCGCGCGGATTCTCGGAATTCGCCGCAAGGTGCTATCCGATCGACTCGTGCAGGCCGGCTTCCCCACCGCGCAACGGCTGATCGCGTGGGGGCGGCTCGTCGTCGCAGCGAAGATGCTCGAGGACAACGAGCGCACCGCGGATAGCGTCGCGCTCGCGCTCGACTTTCCATCTGGCAGCGCATTCCGGAATACATGTCAGCGCTACGTGCACGCTGCCCCGCACCAGATCCGCGCGCGCGGCGGCGCGGCGTACGTGATAGGCGCGCTGCTTCGACACGTGCAGTCGGCCGACGGCCGGCGTCAGACGCTTCCGCGCGTGCACACTCGCGCACCGAGGCTGGCCGTATGAGCGAACACGAGACCGCGCTGGCCGAGGGGGATGAGGCGGAGAAGAAGGGCGATTTGCAGGCGGCGTTGGCGGCGTATCGCCGGCTGTCGACGTCGGAGCCTCCCGCGGCCGCCGCGCAGGGACTCTTTCGTTTGGGACGGGTTGCGTGGCGGCAAGGGCGGCTCGACGACGCGCTCGAGCTCTACGAGCGCGCTCGCGCATCCGCCATCGAGCTCGGCGACGACGACCTGCGCGCCTCGATCGAGAACGGGGTGGGCTCGGTATACTGCCAGCGCGGCATCTTTACGCAGGCGCGGTCAGCGTACGCGATTGCGTCGGAGCTCGCGGTATCTGCGACGCTCCGCGGACGCATCCAGATCAACATGGGCGCGCTGTCGCTCCTGCTCGGCGATGTCGAAGACGCGCGCGCGAGCTACGAGCGCGCCGTCGAGACGCTCGACGCGATCAACGATGAAGAGGGGCTGACGCTCGCGCTGCACAATCTCGCGCTCGCGCACGCCGAGGAGCAGGACTGGGATGCGGCGGACGTCTCGTTCGAACGGTGCCTCGAGATCGCGGAGAAGCGCGGCGACAAGAGCGTGATCGCGGGGGCGATGCTCAATCAGGCGGAGCTGCGTTGCGAGGCCGAGCGATATCCGGAAGCGCTGGAGCGAAGCGAGAAGTCACTCGAGATCTTCGGCGAGCTGCAGGACGAGAGCGGACGCGCGGCGGCGCTGCGCGTGCAGGGGGAGATCTATCGGAAGATGCACCAGCTCGAGGAAGCGGAGCCGCGACTCAAGGAAGCGATTCGTATCGCGGGGCGGCTGCAACTGCTGACGCTCGAAGCCGAGGCGGCGCGCGAGCTGGGGATGGTGAAGGCGGGGCGCGGCGACGTGACGAGCGCGACGAAGTGGCTGCGGCGCGCTCTCGCGAGATTCTCGCTGATGAGCGCGGACGATCAGATGCACGCGATCGAGGAGCAGCTGCAGGCGCTCAAGCCGTGGCGGCCGAGTGGGGAGAACCGGACGGTGAAGAAGGGGTAATCGAGAGGTGGGCGGTAGGACACCGTGTCTCAGATGCCCGCGTACCACGCGTACCCGTCGTTGGCCGACGACTGACCTCTCCCGTCGCCGAAGCCGTCGAGCGTGTCCGTCACTACAATTCGGTTGAGGAACTTGACGCTCTTATAGCCGAGCTGTCGTGGAACTCTCATGCGCAGCGGGCCGCCGAACGGTACTGGGAGACTATCGCCATTCATCCCCCAGGCGAGCAGCGTCTGCGGGTGTAGTGCCTCGTCGATATCGATGCTTTCCCACCATTCGGGATCGGATGAGTAGTAGACCACAAACTTTGCCGTTGGGCGCACGCCAAGTGCGTTGAGTACCATTGACAGTGGCGTCCCGGTCCACTCCGCGACGTACGACCACCCCTCCTCGCACGTCACCTCCGTGATCTGTGAGCTTCTCTCCATCGCATGCAAGTCTGCGAGCGACAGCGACGCGGAGCTGGCGACGAGACCGTCCACCTGGAGCCGCCAATTCACGAAACTCGCAGCTTCGTGACGCTTGAAGTTTTCGGTGGGTGGCGAGGTCGAATTTGCGAATGGTTTCGCCGAGATCATGGTGCGCGGAAACTCTCGCGCCAGTGCGTTGCGGCCGAACACTCGGTGTGCGGCGTAAGCGAGCGTCTCGCCCGGACCGAAGATGCCATCAGCATCCGGGGGTACGAGTCCGAACCTGCGACCAGCCGCATTGACCGCAGCACCCAGTGCACTGGCAGCGGCGACGACTCCGCCGGCGATCAATGCGCGACGCGTGAGAGTGGTCATCGAGCTGGCTCCGAAGCCGCCGAGATCATCGCCTGCACACGCGAGCGGAATCCAGCGAGCATAATCATCGTGACGTGAACGAGGGTGAAGAGCACGAAGGCGACTGTAATGAAAAAGTGCAACGTGCGGGCAGACTGGCGCCCGCCGAAAACGTTCACTGCCCACGGGAACAGCGCGGTGAATCCCGGCGCCATCGCGAGCCCCGTCCACACGACGAGAGGAGCGAGAACGAACACGATCACGAGATAGGAGAGCCGCTGCAGTGCATTGTACGAGGAAGGATCTCCGAGTGCGGCAGCGTTGAATCGTGCATGCTCGAGGATCGTCGTACCGAACGCCCGCCAGTTGCGATCCGCTGCAACGGGGACGAGGTCGCGCTGGAAGTGACGGCTCAGGAATCCGGCGATCAGGTATGCGAGTCCCGTGAAGAGGAGCAGCCACGCCGATTGGAAGTGCAGGTAGCGGCTCCACCCGTTCTGATCCCGAAGGACGAAGTCAAATCCCGTAGGCACGGTTGAGCGCGACGACGGAACCGGAATCGTGAATACGGGCGCGGTGTTCACGTTTCCTACTTCGCCCCAGTAGAAACGCGGATGCGAGAGGACGACTTCAATGCCGCTCAGAAGCAGAGCGAAGAACGCGATGGTAGTGAGCCAATGCGTGACACGTACGAAGAGCGCATGGCGCGGCATCGCCCGCGGAGGGCGAACGGTGCGACTCATGGGTGATGGCCCTCCTGAGCCTACGTACGGTGGACTCTCTCGACGGTACTAGGCGAACAGTCTAAGGTCCAAGTTTCAGCCGGGAAGTCGTGCGCATGGTTTCGATGTGATAATAGAATGCAGCGCCGCTTGGTCCGGTGCAACGAGCAAATGGATCAGCCCAGCGGCTCGTTCCCCATCAGCACCGCCATCAGCGCCTTCTGCACGTGCAGCCGATTTTCCGCCTCGTCCCACACGCGGCTCTGCGGCCCGTCGATTACTTCGGCGGCGACCTCTTCCCCACGGTGAGCGGGGAGACAGTGAAGGAAGATCGCGTCCTTGCTCGCGCCGGACATGAGCTTGCGATCGACCTCGAATCCCTTGAATGCCTTCTCGCGCTTCGCCTGCTCCTCCTCCTGCCCCATCGACGCCCACACATCGGTATTCACAACGTGCGCGCCTTTCACTGCCTCGGCGGGATCGCGCACGACCTTCACGTTCTTCCCGCCCTCGCGCTTCAGAGTCGCCGCGTCGGGATCGTAGCCCTCCGGGCACGCGAGCACGAGCTCGAAGCCGAGCCGGTACGACGCGTTGATCCAGGAGTTTGCCATGTTGTTGCCGTCGCCGATCCACGCGATCTTCTTCCCCTCGAAGGTGCCGAGGTGCTGGTTGACGGTGAGGAGGTCGGCGAGGATCTGGCATGGGTGGAGCAGATCGGTGAGCCCGTTTATCACCGGCACCGACGCGTAGCGCGCGAGCTCCTCGACCTCCTCGTGCGCAAAGGTGCGAATCATGATCCCGTCGACGTAGCGCGAGAGCACGCGCGCGGTGTCGGCGATCGGCTCACCGCGGCCGAGCTGTACGTCGCGCGGCGAGAGGAAGAGCGCATGTCCGCCGAGCTGCCAGGCGCCGACTTCGAACGACACGCGCGTCCGCGTCGAGGACTTCATGAAAATCATCGCGAGCGATTTGCCCGCCAGCGGCTTCGCGGCGTATTCGCCCTTCCGCATCTTCTCTGCGAGCGCGAAGAGGGAGATGAGCTCGGGGCGCGTGAAGTCGGGAATCGCGAGGAAGTCGCGATGGGTTACGTCGGTCATTTTCCTCTTGGGAATTGAGAAGCGCGGGGAAGATAGTGCGAGGTGCGCAAGAGCAGCAAGGCGGTTATCGGAGCACTCGAGGACTCACCCCTTCTCCAACGCCTTCCCCATCCGCCCCACCACCTCGCCCAATATCTTCCCCGACGTCCCCATGTTCACGCGCGCAAAGCACGCGCCCTGCCGCCCGAAGTCGAGCCCGCGCATCAACGCGACCTTCCCCTTCTTCAGAAAGGTCTTTGCCGGATCGTCGCCGAGTCCCAGCGCGGAGCAGTCGACCCACGCGAGATAGCCGGCCTGCGGCGGGATGTAGCGAGCGGCGGGGAGGTACACGCCCAGTAGCTGAGTCATCGTCGCGCGATTGTGATCGAGTTGCGAAACGAGCCCATCGAGGTACGCCCCGCCTTCCTCGAACGCCGCGATGCTCGCGAGAATGCCCCAGTGTCCGGTGCGCTCGCCCATCTCACGCGGCAGCTTCTTGAGCGCAGTCTGCATCGCCTGTGTTCCCGCGACGAATATCGCGCACTTGAGCCCCGCGACGTTCCACGCCTTGCTCGCCGACGTCACCGTTATCGCATTCGCGCCAATCGGCTCGCTCACGGTGACGAATGGCACGTGCACCGCACCCGGAAGAACGAGCGGCGCGTGAATCTCATCCGAGATGACGATCACGCCGTAGCGCTTCGCGAGCTTCGCGATCTCTTCGAGCTGCGACTTCTCCCACACCCGCCCCACGGGATTGTGTGGGTGGCACAGCAGATACACCTTCGCGCCCGCCGCAAATGACCTCTCGAGCGCATCGAGATCGAGATCCCAGCCGCCCCCCGGCACGTGCGCGAGGGGCACCTCGACCACCGTGCGTCCAACCTCTTCGATCGTCTCGAAGAACGGAGGATAGACGGGGGGATTGATCACGACGCCGTCGCCTGCCTTCGTCACCACTCGCAGAATTTCGGCGACCGCGACCATCACCTCGGCACCGACGCGAATGCGCGCGGGATCGACGGTCCAGCCGAGGCGGGACTTCGCGAACGCCACGAACGAATCGTTGAGCAGTCGCGGCTGCGCGTATCCCGCATCGTCCGCATCGATGGCGCGCCGCAGCCGCTGCTTGATCGGCTCCGCCAGCGGGAAGTCCATCTCGGCCACCCACGCGGGGAGCACGTCGGCGGCATAGGTCGACCACTTCGCACTCTGCCGCCCGCGCAGCTTCGCGAGGGAGAGGTCATCGAACTCAGTCACAAAATGTACCGGCGCAGATCCTCGTCCTCGACAATCGATTTGAGCCTGTCGCGCACGAGCGCCGCGTCCACGGTGATCGCCTCTTTGCCGCGATCGGGAAGATCGTACAACACGTCCTCGAGCAGCGTCGACATCACGGTGTGCAGCCTGCGCGCGCCGATGTTCTCCATGCGATCGTTCACCGTCGCTGCGATGCGCGCCACCTCCGCAATCCCATCCTCGGTGAAGATCAGCGACGCGCCCTCGGCCTCGACCAGCGCCGCGTACTGACGCGTCAGCGCGTTCTCGGGCTCGGTCATGATGCGCACGAAGTCCGCCTCGGTGAGCGGCGTGAGCTCGACGCGGATCGGGAAGCGACCCTGCAACTCCGGTATCAGATCGCTCGGCTTGGAAACGTGAAATGCACCGGCGGCGATGAAGAGCACGTGGTCGGTCTTCACGAGCCCGTACTTCGTCTGCACGTTCGAGCCTTCGACGATCGGGAGCAGATCGCGCTGCACTCCCTCGCGCGAGACGTCCGGTCCGCCCATCTGCGAACGCTCACCAGCGATCTTGTCGATCTCGTCGAGGAAGATGATCCCCATCTTCTCCACGCGCTCCACGGCATCCGCAGTGACGTCGTCGAGATCGATGAGCTTCTCGAGTTCCTGCTCGAGGATGATGCGCCGTGCCTCGCTCACCTTCACGGTGCGCTTCTTCCGACGCTTCGGCATCATCTCCTGCAGCATGTCCGTGAAGTTCTCCATCCCTTCCGGCGCACCCTGCGGCACCATCATGTCGAACATTGGCCCTTTGCCGCCGGTCACTTCGACCTCGACCTCGCGGTCCTCGAGCTTCCCGTCGATCAGGAGCTGCTTGAGCTTTTCGCGCGTACGACGATATCGTTCGGCCCCGACTTCATCAGCGGGCTCGCGAGAGGTCTCGCCAGTGGCGGAGACGACGAAGAGCGCGGGGCCCGTCGGCGCCGCGTTCGCATCAGACGCCTCGGGCGTCGCCGGCGCATCGGCGGTCGGCTTCGGCAGCAGCATATCGAGCAGCCGCTCGTCGACCTTCTCGTATGCGAGATCCTCGACGTCTGCCTCGCGCTCGTTGCGCACCATGTCGATCGCGCTCTCGACGAGATCGCGCACCATCGACTCGACGTCACGACCGACGTAGCCGACCTCGGTGAACTTCGACGCCTCGACCTTGATGAAGGGCGCGGCCGCGAGCTTCGCGAGGCGGCGTGCGATCTCCGTCTTGCCCACGCCCGTGGGGCCGATGAGGATGATGTTGTTCGGCGAGATCTCGTCGCGAATGTCGTCGGGCGCCTGCTGTCGGCGCCACCGGTTTCGGAGCGCGATCGCGACGGCCTTCTTCGCGTTCCCCTGCCCTACGATATAGCGGTCGAGCTCACCGACGATCTGTCGTGGCGTGAGGTCGGCCAGCCGTGCTACGGCCTGCTGCGTGCGATTCGATGGCATGGTCTAATGCGGCGTGCGAGCGCGAAACGGGCGCAGTGCGCTCCGCAGCGTTCGGAAAGGCCGCTACAGCTCCAGAATTGTGATGTTCTTGTTCGTGTAGATACAGATGTCGCCGGCGATTTCGAGCGACGCCTGCACGATCTCGCGGGCGCTCAGCTGCGAGTGCGCCAGGAGAGCTCGCGCGGACGACAGTGCGTACGAGCCGCCGGAGCCGATCGCGAGGATCCCATCGTCGGGCTCGATAATGTCGCCGGTTCCCGAGACGATCAGCCCGTGATTCTTGTCGACGACTACCAGCAGCGCCTCGAGGCGACGGAGCACTCGATCGCTCCTCCAGTCCTTCGCGAGCTCCACCGCCGCGCGCGGAAGATTCTCGGGATAGCGCTCCAGCTTCTCCTCGAACTTCTCGAAGAGCGTGAACGCATCGGCCGCGGCGCCCGCGAAACCCGCAAGCACCTTGCCGCCGCGCAGCGGGCGAACCTTCTGTGCGTTCGACTTCATCACCGTCTCGCCGACGCTCACCTGCCCGTCGCCGCCGACAGCGACCTTGCCGTCACGCCGCACACCGAGGACGGTGGTGGCGTAGATCGTTGGAAGTGCGTGTGCCATGACCGAAAGATACCACGGCCGCCAAGGGGCGGACGCCAGCTGGTGCCGCCTAGCGTCGCGAAGTCTTCTTCCGCGGGGCGATGTCCGTTTCGCGGCGCCTCTCGCTGCGGCCGAGCACGGGACCCAGGAGCGAGCCGCGGATATAGCGCACGTTCAGGCCGACACCGACTACCACGAGCACTACCGCGACGGCGATCGTCAAGGTCGTAAAACGCCACTGATCCCGGCCGATCAGCGCCGCCGCCACGCAGAGCATTCCGGCGGCAAGGACGATCTGCCCCAGCTTGCTGCGCTCCGGGCGCTCGCGGCTCCGCCGCTCGGCGACATGTGCCTGGCGATCGGCGATGAGTGCGTCGGCGATCAGGGCGGCGCCCATGAGGAAGACGAGGATGCCGAGGATCAAAGGGATGGTTTCAGCTCGCATCAGCGCAGACAATGCAAGAGCGGTTCCGCGCTCCGGGAGCGCATTTCGAGCGCGGTCACGCCCGCGGGTGCGACTTCGCGTAGACCTGCTTGAGCCGCTCGACGCTCGTGTGCGTATAGATCTGCGTCGTGGCGATCGAGGCGTGGCCAAGCAGCTCCTGGACGGCGCGGAGGTCGGCGCCGGCGTCGAGGAGGTGCGTTGCGAAGGTGTGGCGAAGAGAGTGCACGGAGAGCCCCGCGTCCTCGTCGATCTCGTGCAGAAATTTCCCGACGACCAGCTGCACCGCGCGCACGCCTATTCGCGTGCCCGTGCGCGAGAGGAAGAACGCGGTGCGATCGGCCTTGCCGCCAAGCGTGCGCGAGAGCGCATCGCGCTTCGCTTCGTAGTTTCGGAGCGCCAGCTGCGCGTGGTCACCAACCGGTACGATCCTCTCCTTGCGACCCTTGCCGCGCACCTTGAGCTGCTGGGACACGAGGTCGAGCATGTCGCGATTGATCCCGGCTAGCTCGGACAGTCGCAACCCGGTGGAGTAGAACAGCTCGAGGATCGCGAGATTCCGCACATCCGTGAACTTCCCCTCCCATGCTCGCGCCTCGGCCAACTGGAAGAGGAGATCGATTTGCGCCCGGTCGAGATACGCGGGGAGATACTTGTCGCGCTTCGGGGACTGCATCGAACGGGCAGGGTTCGCCTCGACGAGCTCGTTGCGATGGAGAAACTTGTAGAAGGAGCGCACCGCCGAGAGCGTGCGCCCGATCGTGCGCTTTCCGAGCCCGCGGCGCGTGAGGTGGCCCATGAAGCCGCGAATGGCGAGACGGTCCACCCCGCCCCACGTCCACCCTTCAGTACCATAGTAGCCGCCGAGGAATTCGACGAAGGCATCGAGATCGCGTTTATAGGCGATGAGCGTGTTGGGGGAGTCGTTCTGCTCCTTCTCGAGGTGGAGGAGAAAGTCGGCGACGTCGTTATTGTCGGTCATCCGACGACCGTCGACGCAGCCGGGGAGAATACCTCGAGCGAATTCTCACGCCGCCAGCTCTCGATGTCCGCGAGCGCGCGTTCGGCAAAGCGCTCGCGCTTCTGCCGCTTGTCACGCTCCGGCGTGGCGAGATCGTCGAGCAGGCCGAAGTTCGCGTTCATCGGCTGGAAGTGCCTGGGGTCCGCCTCGCGCAGATAGCGATACAGCGCGCCGAGCATCGTGGTGCCCGGCGGAATCACCGCCTCCGCCCCGCCGAGCACTCGCGAGAGATTGATCCCCGCGAGGAGTCCGGTGGCGCTCGACTCGGTGTATCCCTCCACGCCGGTGATCTGCCCCGCGAGAAATACCCGCCCATCGTCGCGCAGCGTCAGCGCCGGAGTGAGCGCTGCCGGTGAGTTCACATACGAATTTCGATGGATGCTTCCGTGTCGCAGGAACTCCGCATTGGCGAGCCCCGGAATCGAGCGAAAGACCTTCTCCTGGTCGCCGATGCGGAGGCGCGTCTGGAAGCCGACGAGATTCCACATGCGCCCCGCGCGATCCTCCTGGCGCAGCTGCACCACCGCGTACGCATCGCGACCCGTGCGCGGATCGCGGAGCCCGACAGGCTTGAGCGGCCCGAAGCGCAATGTCTCGCGCCCTCGCGCGGCCATCTCCTCTACGGGAAGGCAGCCCTCGAAGTACGGCGCCTTGTCGAAGTCGTGCCCCTGATACTTGTCCCCCGCGACGAGCGCATCGATAAACGCCTCGTACTGCTCGCGCGACAGCGGACAGTTGAGGTATGCACCTTCCTCGCGCTCCGCCTCCGTCTCGCCCTTGCCGTAGCGCGACGCCTTGAAGACGACGTCGTGATCGATCGAGTCGTAGGCGACGACCGGGGCGATCGCATCGTAGAACGACAGCGCGTCGATGTCGAGCCGTTCGCGAAGCGCGGTGGCGAGCGCATCGGAGGTGAGCGGGCCCGTAGCGATCACCGACGGCGAGGGAATCGTCGTGATCTCGCTGCGCTCTATGGTGATTCGCGGATGCGCCTCGAGTCGCGACTGAACCGCACCCGCGAAGAGCACGCGATCCACCGCGAGCGCGGTGCCGCCGGGGACGCGCGCCTCGTCCGCTGCCCACAGGATCAGCGAGCCGAGCGCGCGCATCTCCGCCTTGAGGAGCCCGTGCGCGTTCGACGTGTCGGTGCTCTTGAAGGTGTTGCTGCACACGAGCTCAGCGAGCGTCCCCGTCTGATGCGCTGCCGTTCTCACGACGGGGCGCATCTCATGCACGACGACCTCGAGTCCGCGCTCGGCCAGCTGCCACGCGGCCTCGGAGCCGGCGAGACCGCCACCCAGAACCGAAACGCGCGTCATGATGCGCGCGCCGTCATCACCCTACCGCGACCGCCGGCTCGAGCTCGGGCGCTGCGACCTCCCACTCATTGCCGCACTTCATGCACTTCCGGAAATCGCCGCGCGCCTTCGTCGACTTCATCTCGGCGCCCATGAAGTGGCAATCCGGGCACTCCTCGAGAATCGGCTTGTTCCACGCGATGAAGTCGCAATTCGGATGGTTCGCACAACCGTAGAACGCGCGTCCCCCGCGCTTCGAGCGGAGCTGGATAATGTCGCCGCCGTCCTTCGGGCACTTGATGCCGGTTGGCAGCGCGCGAGTGCCGCGACACTTCGGGAAGCCACTGCAGCCGAGGAACTCTCCCGAGCGCCCCTGGCGAATGACCATGAACTTGCCGCACTCGTGGCAGATCTCGGTGGTCATCACCGCCGGCTTGCGATCGCGGCCGAGCGGACGCGTGAAGGTGCACTCGGGACGATTCACGCACGCGAGATACGGCCCGAAGATGCCGCCCTTGGCGACGAGCTGCGCTCCGTCCTTCGGGCAGCGCTCCGTTGCGAGCACCGAAAGATCGTGCGCCTGCGCGATCAGCTCTTCGACGTTCGCCGCGTCGAGCGCGACGGAAAACGGCTCCCAGAAGTCCTCGAGCACATCCTGCCAACCCATGCTCCCCGACTCGACCTTGTCGAGCTCCCCTTCCATTCCCGACGTGAACTCCACGTTGAAGATCGCGGGGAACTGCATGACCATGATCTTCGCGACGGTCTCGCCGAGCGGCGTGGGTGTGAAGCGGCGCTGCTCGAGGAGCACGTAGTGTCGGTCGGCGAGCACCGAGATGATCGACGCATATGTAGAAGGTCTACCTATGCCGAGTCGCTCGAGCTCCTTCACGAGGCTCGCTTCGCTGAATCGCCCCGGCGGCTCGGTGAAGTGCTGCTTCGGGACGATCTCCTTGACCGGGATCCGCTCGTTGAGGGCGACCTCGGGGAGCGCCTGCTCGTCCTCGAGCGCGCGCCCGTCCCCCTCTTCGTGCGCCTCGCGATACAGCGTGAGGAAACCCTCGAACTTCACGATGCTTCCCGTGGAGCGGAAGAGATACGCGCGCGGCTCCTTCGCCTGCTTCCCCTCGTTTCCATCAATGAGGAAATCGACAGTGGTCGTGTCGAACACCGCCGGCGCCATCTGCGACGCCATGAAGCGCTTCCAGATCAGCTCATAGAGCTTGAACTGCTCCGGGGTCAGATATTTCCTGACGTGCTCCGGACGGCGCGTCGGATCCGTGGGGCGCACCGCTTCGTGCGCGTCCTGCGTGTTCGCCTGTCCCGACTTGCCGTAGAGCTGCGCGCCCTTCGCGAGGAAGTGCGCGCCAAAGAGCGACGTCAGATAGTCGCGCGCCTGCTGCGCCGCGAGCTCGGAGATGCGCGTGGAGTCC
>JBBSEY010000048.1:0-17044 GCA_038239265.1 Gemmatimonadales bacterium
CCCTCGGCGCTCAGGATCGCGCCGACCATGCGCCGAATGTTCGGCTCGTCGTCGATGACCAGAAGCTCGGCCATCGCCTAGGGCTGCCGCGGTGGAAGCTGCTGCGGCGAGCCCTGCGGCCGCTCGCTCAACAGCTTCGTGGTGAAGCGCTGCCCTTCGGAGATGCGCTCGACCTCGACCGCGATCGAGTCGATCGCCTGCTCCATACGTTCGAGCCGCCCCGTGAGCTCGATCGGAATCTTCGGCGGGAGCGCCTCGCGATCCATTTTGCGCGCGATGGCCCGCGCGATCGGATAGCCGATGGCGGTGACGCCCATCATGATGAAGAGAACGATCGGTATGAGCTCGCCTGGAATATCCATTACTCCTCCTCTACTGCCGGTTCGACTACTTTCGCCGCGCTTCCATCGACTGGGAGCGCGAGCACGATCTCCGTTCCAACGCCCGCCGTACTGCTCGCGTGCACCAGCCCGTGATGCGCGAGAATCGTCTGACGCACGATCGCGAGGCCGAGCCCGGTGCCGCCGGGCTTGCTCGTGACGTATGGCTGCCAGATCGACTCGATGCGCTCCCGTGGAATCCCGATCCCCGTGTCGCGCACGCGCATTTCCACCATCGCCCTCCCCTCGTGCCATCGTCGCCCTACCAGGATGATCACCGCTCCACCATCGGAGCACGCGTCGATCGCGTTGAGTACGACGTTCGCGAGCGCGCGCGACAATGCATCGTGGTATCCGCGCACGAGCGGGAGATCCCCGGGATGCTCGGTGGACACCTGCACGCGCGCAGAGTTGAGTGATCTCGCTACCACGCCCGCCATCTCAGCCAGATCCACATCTGCCGCGGTGCCCTCCGGCAGCGTTCCGAATTGAGCGAAGTTCCGCGCCATCAGCTCGAGACGGCGCGACTCCGTGTCCAGCACGTCGATGATCTCGGCCATGCGACCGTCGCCCTCCGTCGCGCGTCGCAGGCTCGTGACCGCGAGGCGGATCGGCGTCAGCGGATTCTTGAGCTCGTGCGCCACGCGACGCGCGGTCTCGCGAAAGGCCTCGAGCCGCTCCGCCTCTCGCTCCCGCTCGCGCGCAGCGACGAGTGCCGAGTCCATCTTGCGCATTCGCCTCCTCAACGTCTCGAACTCCGGAGCGCCGCGCCGCGGCGGCCCCTCGGGGAGCGGGCGCCCGCGCGCGATCAGCTCCGTCCACTCCACGACCTCGCTCAACGGTCGGCTCAGCTGCCGACTCAGATGCCCCGCCGTTCGCGACGCGATCAGCGCGAGAAGGGCGATCCCGATGAACGCCACCGCTGCCGCGACCGCGACCGTCCGCGAGAACAGATAGCTCACCCGCGACGCCTGTTCGAGCGAGTTGGTGAGTACCTGCTCGTGCTCGGCGATTGAGGCCTCCTGATCGGTGGTCAGCTTCGATGCGCGCGCAGCCGCGATCGCCTTCCGTCCCGTCGCCGCCGCGTGCTCCCACGGCGCCCGCCCGCTCAACACCGGGAGCGCATTGCGCACGAGCTCCGCACCCCCCACGAGCAGCAGGCTCGCAGGAACGAGTGCGAAGATCACGAGGGAGAGAAGCACGCGCGCGCGGAAGCTGAGCCGCATCACCGGGTCATCTACGCGAGGGTTCGGAGGACTGTTTCATCATGCGACAGTCAGAAGCTAGCTTCGAGAGGGAAGGGCGTGTAGGGCACGCCCTCCCTCAATCGCCCAACTTGTTGTAGATTACGAGATTGTATGATTGTCGACCGCGCCTGATGTCGTATGTCTGGACGCTCGATGGCGTCCTTGCCGCACGAGCCGGCGAGCATCCGGAGCGAACGGTGTTGGTGGCGAACGGTCGCGCGCTCACGTACGCGCAGGTGAACGCGAAGTCCTCGGCTTTGGCCGCGGCGCTGGCCGAGGTGGGAATAGAGGCGGGCGATCGCATTGCGATCGTGATGCCGAACTGGCCCGAGTGGGTGATCTCACTCCTCGCGGTCGCGAAAGTGGGTGCCACGGTCGTACCTGTGAACCCTCGGCTCAGTTTCCTCGAGCTGAAGTACCAGCTTCGGCATGCCGAAGTGTCTGCGGTCATCGCGCTCGAGCGGCATCACGGCGTCGACTACCTGCAGCTGTTCGAAGACATGCTCGCGGAGCTGCCGGACCTGCTCTACCTCATCACCGTTGGTGGCGAGGAGCTGTGGTACGACGACCGGATCTTTCAGTTCGAGGATCTGTTGTCGAGTGGGGCAGGGCGAGGCATTCCGCCGTTGGTCGCAGACGACGAGTCGGATCTCGCGCTGATGTATACGTCCGGAACGATGGGCAAGCCGAAAGGCGTGCGTCTCTCGCATCGAGCAATCGTCGAGACGGCGCAGCAAACCGGCGAGCTCCTCGAGATGGAGCCGGCATCGCGTTCTCGCGATGGTGCCGTTCTTCACGATCTTCGGACTGTCTGTTCTCGTTGGTGCGGTCGCGGCAGGCGCGACCCTGGTGTTGCAGGACGAGTTCGACGCCGGTGGTGCAGTAGCGCTGCTCGAGAGTGAACGGGTGACCGTGATGCACGGTGTGCCCACGATGTACCAGCTCATCATGCGTTCGCCGGACTTCGATCCGGCAGCGTTTCCATCGCTGCGCACCGGCGTGATCGCCGGCGGGGCCGTGAATGAGGAGCTGGTGAGGCGCATTCGGCGCTGGTGCAACGTGCAGCTCGCGTACGGGCTCACGGAAACCGGTCCGACGATGACGATGACACGCTTTTCGGATCCCGCGGACAAGCGGCTCACCACGGTGGGGCGCGCACTTCCCGGTGTCGAGATAAAAGTCGTGGACATTCTCACCGGTGCGCTGCACGGGCCGGAAGCGGTCGGCGAGCTTGCCGTTCGCGGGCCGAATGTAATGAAGGGCTATGTTCGCATGCCGACGGAGACCGCCCGTTCGGTCTCCCCGGAAGGCTTCTTCCTCACTGGTGATCTTGGGATCATCGACGAGGAAGGCTACGTGCGAATCGTGGGGCGGCGCAGGGAGACGATCGTGCGCGGAGGATTTCGCATCTATCCGCGTGAAGTCGAAGATCAGCTCCGTGCGCACCCCGCGGTGGACGACGTCTGCGTGATCGGTATCCCCCACGACATTCTGGGAGAGCTGGTCTGCGCGTGCGTCGTTCCCGTCGAAGGAGCGGTCATCACTGGCAACGAGCTCAAGGCTTTCGCTCGTGACACGGTGGCCGAGTACAAATTCCCTGATCTCGTTCGCTTTTTCGATGCCTTCCCGATGACCGGGAGCGGAAAGGTGCGGCGACGAGAGCTCGAGCGCATGGTCGCGCTCGATCACACAGCAATGAGCTCGGCAGTCTGAGCTCGCACACTCGATAGGAAGTCATGACCCCCAGAAACAACCGTCCCATGTCCTCGCCCCGCCCGGCCGCCGTTCCGATTCACCGTGGCCCGCAGGCGATGTCTCCGGTGGCGGCATCACCGTACACCCCGACGCCCTTCCACACCGCGCCCAATGCTGCACTGCTCATCGACTTCGACAACGTCACGATGGGCATCCGCTCCGACCTCGGACACGAGCTCCGCTCCCTCCTCGGCTCGAGCATCATCAAGGGGAAGGTCGCCGTGCAGCGCGCCTACGCAGACTGGCGCCGCTATCCCCAGTACGTCGTGCCGCTCGCCGAATCTTCGATCGACATGATCATGGCGCCGGCCTACGGATCGTCGAAGAAGAACGCGACCGACATCCGCCTCGCGATCGACGCGATGGAGCTCGTCTTCAACCGCCCCGAGATCGGCACGTACATCCTCCTCAGCGGAGACTCCGACTTTTCGAGTCTCGTGATGAAGCTCAAGGAGTACGGCAAGTACGTCATCGGCGTCGGCATTCGCGAGTCTTCGAGTGATCTGCTCGTGCAGAACTGCGATGAGTACTACAGCTACAACGCGCTCGCCGGGCTGGTGAAGACGAACGAGGAGGAGAACGTCAAGCACGATCCGTGGGAGCTCGTGGTCGAAGCCGCGCAGCGCATGAAGCGCAACGGCGACGTGATGCGCTCCGACCGCCTCAAGCAGGTCATGCAGGAGGTCGACTCGACGTTCGACGAGAAGGACCTCGGCATGGCCAAGTTCTCGCGCTTCGCGCAGGAGGCGGCGCAGCGCGGCCTCATTCGCGTGACGAAGCTCGAGAACGGCCAGATGGAAGTCGACATCGCGGACGGCAAGGCGGTCGCCAGCGCGCCTGCATCGTCGGCGAGCGAAGCAGCACCGCGTCTCTCGGTCGATCGCGGAACGGAGACGGCGGAGGAGAGCGCGGCACGCAGGAGCCGTCGTGGACGCGGTGGACGTGGCCGCGGCCGCGAGCGCGAGCCGCGTGCGGCTGGCGAGGCGACGACGTCGGGCGTCACGCCGCCCGAAGGGACCGCGCACTTCGCACCATCGCTCGAGGCGCCAGTCTCCGCACCGCCGTCCGAGCGCGTGACGGAGCGTGCAGCCCCGCCCGCCCGTGCGGCGGCGGAGCCCGAGATGGTCGGCGAGCGGCTCACCCGTGATGAGGCGCTCTCGCTGCTCAAGCGCGCCGTGGCCGAGCTCACGACGAGCGAGGACAAGCCGGTTCCCGCGAGCGCTGTTCGCCGCAAGGCGCGCGAGCTTCTGGGACGCGACAGCGAGACGCTCGACGAGCGCTTCTTTCCACGCATTCTCCGCGACGCGCACGACGCGGATGTCATCGACCTCAGAAAGCGTGGCGATGACTTCGAAGTAGCACCCGCGTCCGCCGTCGCATCGGTGGCCGAGCAGCTCGCCGCGGCGGCGCCGGTGGCGGAGCCGAGTCAGTCGGCACGGAGCGCGGCCAACGCGGCGTCGCTGCGGAGAGGGATGCGCGGGCGCGGGCGCGGCGGCGAGATGCCCCCCGAGCTCATGAACTTCGGCGTGATTGGCCACACGGCTCCGGTAGCGGAGGGCGCACCGGCTTCGACTGCGGCGCCTTCGCTCGAGCTCGAGCTGGATGCCGAGCCCGACGTGGAAACAAAGACTGCGAAGCCGGTGAAGCGCGGTCGCGCGCCCGCTGCGAAGAGTGCTCGCGCGAAGAAGAGCGCACCCGCTGCAGCGTCGGCCGAGAATGCCGCGCCCAAGGCGAAGCGTCCGCGCGCCAAGAAGACGACGGAGGCGTAGGCGCATGGCAGTGCGGGGGAGCGCTCCGCTCCCCGCGAAGTTCTACGTTCGAGACACCGAGCAGGTCGCCCGCGACCTGCTCGGTGCCGTTTTACGGTGCACGACGAGCGACGGCCTGGCCAGTGGGAGGATCGTGGAGACCGAGGCGTACCTGGGCGAGCACGATCTGGCGTGTCACGCCACTGCGGGGCGCACGCAGCGCACCAGGTGGCTCTACGGCGCATCGGGCACCGCGTACGTGTACTTCATCTACGGCGTACACTGGTGCTTCAACGCGGTGACGCGCGCCGTGGGAAGCCCGAGTGCGGTGCTGGTGCGTGCGCTCGAGCCGCTCGAGGGTGTGGAGCTCATGCGCGAGCGACGCGGCGCCGTGCGTGAGCGCGATCTTACGAATGGGCCGGGGAAGGTGTGCGAGGCGCTCGGGATCACGGGTGCGCAGAACGGGATTCCGCTGAGGAAGAGCGCGATCGAGATTCTGCGCGGAGTCGCGGTGCCGGACTCGAAGGTCGTCGTGACGCCGCGGATCGGGATCACGAAGAGCGCGGAGTGGCCGCTCCGGTGGTACGTGGCGGAGAATCCCTACGTGTCGAAGACTCCGAGGCATCTGCGACCCCAATGACTGCGAAGAGGGCGGCGCCATTCAATGGCGCCGCCCTCTTCGCAGTGCGCGCAACGCTGAGCTTACGGCGTCTTGTCGATCGCGCTGCCGACGTTGTAGCGCACGCCCGCTTCGAGAATGTACGTCGATCGACCGCTGAAGAAGAAGTTCGCTCGGGCCGGCATGTAGGTCGCCTGGCCGAAGACGGAGAAGCGGCGGTACTGCGCCTGGAGTCCGCCCATGATGATGAAAGCGACGCGGTCACGCTCGTCGTGTACCGCCTGGGCAACGACGTCCTGCTGGTCGGGGTCGGTGAACTGTCCCTGATCGACGGTCGCGTGCTGAATGAGATTCAACGAGAGGCCGACGCCGCCGTACGGGCGAAGCGATCCCCAGTTCACCGGGAAGGCGAGCAGCGCGGCGGTGTAGCGGCGCGAATCCTTCAGCGCGACGTTGTACCGCTGGCCGCTGCCGTCGTACACGTAGCCGGTGGTGTTGAAGAACGCCTGCTCGGCGCTCAAATACAGCCCGGCCCTGTTTCGCGTGATCAGCCACTCGGCGCCGATGAGCGGTGCGGTGGTCGTGGTGTTGTTGCCTGTCGAGAAGTTCATGAGGCCCGCTTTGGCTCCCCAGAACCACGCGTTCTCGAACAGACGGTTGGACTGGGCGGCGCTGACGACCGGCGTCAGGACCACGAGGGCGAGCACGGAAGACATCCAACGGACCGTGCGCATGGTGTGACTCCTCATTCGTTGTGCGGGCAAGAGGGGCTAATTGCGAGTGGCGGAGACGCCACCGGTGAGCAAGGCATTGAACAGCATCCGGAACGTGCCGTACGACTGACCACGGTGCTGCGGACGAAAGCCGAACATCACGACGTGTCCGCGACCAACCGGTGCGGAAATCGCGGCCGCCTTCCCCGCGATCTGTGATGCTCCCTGCAGATATCCACTCAGCAGAATGTCTTCTCCCCGATCGGGGTATCGTGCGATCACTCGTACTTGCGACGCGGCGCCGACATCGAAGGTCACGGAGTTCGTGAAGTACACCGCAGCGGTATCCGGCATTCCGAAGCTGATTGCATTGGTCGTATCGACGAGCACTCGCAGGATCGAGCCCGGTGCGTAGAGCGGCTCCGTGCTCTCTCCAGCGCCCGGCGCGCGCGATCGTGTTTCGTCAGTCAGGCGGTGCGGAACGACGATTCGCTTCACCGACACACCGAGCGACTCGGTCGCCAGCTCTGTTGCGTGGTCGAGCAGCACCAACGTTCCACCATTCGTGACGAATTCCCGGATCGCAGCGATACCGGCAGTGCCGAGCCCACCGGCGTATCGAGGGGGAACTTCCTCGAGGGAATTCCCGTCTCGCATCTCCCGTAGGCTCATGTCGGGGACGAGCAATACGTCGAAGTGGTCACGCAACTTGCCCGCTTTCGCGACCGAATCGGTCAGAGAGACGTAGGGTAGGTGGAATTGTTCGAGTACCCAGCGGCACCAGCCCTCGTCCATGTTGGCGGTCCAGGGGCGGTAGATGGCGATGCGGGGTAGGCGGGTGAGGGTATAGTGATTGGCGCCGGAATTCACTATGACTTTCTTCTTGCCAACGAGAGCCGCGGCGATTCGCGCGAACTCGTCCGTGTGTCGGGCGTCGATCAGCGTGCTCTCTTTCGAGTTCCACTTCGGTGGCGCGAACGAGACATTGCTAACCGAATTCTCGGTGGGTACGGCGGCGAGCGACGTTACACTCACTCCCATTTGTAGTGGGAGTGTCCACCCGGTCACGTCATAGGGTTCTTCTGGCGGGCCTCCGGGCCACAGCGCACGCCTTGGATAGTGCTGAATCTCCAGCAGATCCTTCGCATGCGCACGGAACGGCTGCGCCATCGGTACGATAATCGAATGATCGGTCTGCGTGACCTCCGTTCCGCCTTCGATCAGCGCCGTGATCATTCTTGCGGCGGCCGACGGATCCCGCTGTGCTTTCGGGATCTCCCACGCCTTCACCGGATCGCTCTCTCCCATTGCGATCTGTCGCCGCCCAAGCGTCACGAAGTCCCGCACGTATCTCTCGCGCTCCGAGCTCGCGAGATGCACCAGTGCTTCGCTCGCGATCAGCTCGTAGTCCACGATGTCGCGCAGCGTCCAGCGCCCCGCCTTCCAGGGATTCGGGAAGTTCACCGAGCGCTCGTACTTCGGCAGCCCGCGCTCGTGTCCCGTGAGCTCCGAGTCCACCTGCACGATCGGCGTGGCGATCCTGACGCTCGCCGCCTCCGTGAGCAGCCCCATCATGTTGTGCCGCGCCGGCGTCGACCGCGCGCCGCCGTCCCACCACATGTCGTAGACGGCGTGATCGACCACCCCCGTCTTACCGCGTGACTCGAGCGCGCTCGCCATCTCCGCGCCGATCAGCCCGATCCCGCGCACGATCAGCGGATCGATGTTCGGATCGACGGGATCGAGAAAGGGCGGAACGAACAGCCGCGAGCCCTCCGACCCCTGCTGATGCACATCGTAGAAGATCTCCGGCAGCCACCGCTTGTAGAGCGCCTCGGTGACGAGCTTCGTCTCGACCTGCGTCATCATGAACCAGTCGCGGTTGTCGTCGTGCCCCGTGTACTTGTTGTAGATCCACGGCATCTCGCCGCCCTCCCACTTCGTGCCGAGCTGCGCACGGTACCACTCGACGACCATTTCCTCGCCGTCCGGATTGACCGACGGGATGAGAATCACCACGGCATTCCTGAGCTCCGCCTGGAGCGTGTCGTTGGTCGCGAGCCGGTACGCGAGCTCCATCGCCATCTGCGAGCTCGCGATCTCATCCGAGTGGATGTTGCACTGGATCACGAGCACCGCCGGCTGGTGCGCATAGAGCTCGGCCTCTTCCGCCGACTTGAGCGTTCGCGGATCCGCGAGCTTCCGCTGAGCGGCGAAGATTGCCTCGCGGCGCTTCACATTCTCCGGCGTGGAAATAATTGCCGCGATCAGCGACTTCCCCATCGTCGTCTTGCCAAGCGTCTCGATCGACACCGCCGGCGTCGCGGCCGCGAGCTTTCCGAAGTAGCCGAGGATCTCGTTCCAGTCAGCGAGCTTCCGGTCGGCGCCCACCTGGTAGCCGAGCACGGACTGCGGAGCGGGCGCCGAGATCCCCTGCGCAAGAACGCTCGCGGCAGGATTGAATCCCGACGCGAGCGCTGAGGAGACGACGAGGGCGAGAAGCGAGCAGTTACGGGCTCGCAAGTGGCACGACGGCATCGACGAATCTCCTCATGATGTAGTTCGATCTCGATTGGCTACTTCAGCAGCCCGATCGCCTTTCCCACCTTCTTGAACGTCGTCACCGCGTAGTCCAGGTCGGCCTTCGTGTGCGACGCGGAAAGCTGACAACGAATGCGCGCGTGCCCCTGTGGCACCACGGGAAACCCGAAGCCCGTCACGAACACCCCCTCGCGCAGCATCCGCTCGCTCATGTCGAGCGCGAGCGACGTCTCGCCGACTATGATGGGGACGATCGGCGTGTCCCCAGGAATCGGCGCAAACCCCGCATCGGTGATCGCCGCGCGAAAATACCTCGCGTTCTCGTGCAGCGCCCTCACCCGCTCCGGATGCGCCTCGATGAACTCCACCGCGGCGAGCGCGCTCGCCGCCACCGTCGGCGGCAGCGCATTCGAGAACAGCTGCGGTCGCGAGCGCTGCGTCAGATAGTCGGTGAGCGACGCGGGCCCGGCCGTGAACCCGCCCGCCGCGCCACCGAGCGCCTTGCCGAGCGTCGACGTGATCACGTCGACCTGCCCCAACACGCCATAGTGCTCCGCCGTCCCTCGCCCGGACTTTCCGAGCACCCCGGATGCGTGCGAGTCGTCCATCACCACGATCGCATCGTGCGTGTGTGCGAGATCGAGAATCTCCGGGAGCTTCGCGATGTCGCCTTCCATCGAGAAGATCCCGTCCGTCCAGATGATCCGCCGGCGTGCGCTCTTCCCGCCCTCGAGCTTGGCGCGCAGGTCATCCATGTCCGAATGCTTGTACACGGCCGTCGTGCACTTCGTGATCGCCTTCGCGAGCCGGATCGAATCGATGATCGACGCGTGGTTGAGCGCGTCCGAAATCACGAAATCTCCTTCCTGCACCACGGTCGCAGTGAACCCCTCGTTCGCATTCCACGCCGACACGTAGCTCAGCGACGACTCCGTGCCGCTGAAGCGCGCAAGTGCGGTCTCGAGCTCGCGATGCACGGTGAACGTCCCGCAGATGAAGCGCACGCTCCCCGTGCCCGCGCCGTACTTGTCGAGCCCCCTCCGCCCCGCCTCCACCACGCTCGGCTCCGCGCACAGTCCGAGATAGTTGTTCGACGAGAGGATCAGCACCTCGCCGCGCCCCTCCATGGTCACGTGCGCCGCCTGCGGCGAGTCCAGATAGTTGAGCGTCTTGTAGACCTTGTCGCGCTTCAGCTCATCGAGCTGCGACTGCAATTCATTCGAAAATTTATCGTTCATAAAAGCTCACGCGATGTCGAAGATGACTTTCCCGGCCGCGCCCGACTTGATCGCGGCGATCGCCTCGTCGGCCTGCTCCAGCGGAAAGCGATGCGTGATCACCGGCGTCGGATCGAACGCGCCCGAGCGCAGAAAGCGCGTCATCTGATGCCAGGTGTCGTACATGCGGCGCCCCGTCACTCCGTACACGGTCACCCCCTTGAACACGAGCTCCGTCGCGAAGTCGAAGGTCATCGGCTTCGCCGGAACGCCAAGCATCTGCACGCGCCCCGCCGGCCGCACGAGCTTGAACGCCTGATGGATCGCACTCGGCACCCCGGACATCTCGAGCACCACATCGACGCCGAAATCCGTCACGCGCTTCACCAGCGCCTCAACCTGATCCGGATGCACGACGTCCGTCGCGCCCATCTGCCGCGCGAGCTCGAGACGCGTGTCGTTCACGTCGGAGCAGATCACCCGCGACGCCCCCGCCGCCTTGCAGATCCCCGCCGCAAAGATCCCGATCGGCCCGCATCCCGTAATCAGCACTGTGGCGCCCGGAATGGCCGCCGTCAGCGCCGTATGAAAGGCATTCCCCATCGGATCGTGGATGCCGCCTACGTCGTACGAGATGTTGTCGTCGAGATGCCAGACGTTCGTCGCCGGCATCGAGATGTACTCGGCAAAGCAGCCGTCGCGATCGACGCCGATCACCTTCGTATACGGACACGCGTGCGCATCCCCCGTGCGGCACAGCATGCATCGTCCATCCACGATATGCCCTTCGGCCGTCACCCTGTCGCCCACGCGGACGTCGGTGACCATCGAGCCGACTTGTGCCACGTCCCCGGCAAACTCGTGGCCGACGGTGAAGGGCGGCACGCACCGTCCGCTCGCCCACGCGTCCCAATCGTAGATGTGCACGTCCGTGCCGCACACCCCGGCACGCCGAACCTTGATCAGGACTTCATTGTCACGGATCGTCGGCACCGGAACATCGCGGAGCACAAATCCAGGTCCAGCCGCCTGCTTGACCAGCGCTTTCACCGACGCTCCTCACTTACGGTTGCAATGCCGACTTCACGGTGCTGTGGGAAAGGTCGCACGGGGCTAGTTCAAACGGTAGCCGCTCGGTCGCTGTGCGTACCGGGGAGTTACACCCTGCGGACTACCACAGGAACGGAATGAACGGACAACAACGGATCGCTCCCTGTTGAAAGAAGCTCGCCCGCCCAATGGAGCAACCCGTTGTTGTCCGTCCCCGTCCGTTTTTGTGGTAGTTCACCAGCTTTAGACTACTCCCTTCCCTAAAACGTCGTAGCGATCTGCCCTCCATCCACCGGGATCGCCACGCCCGTCACGAAGCTCGCCCGTTGCGATGCGAGGAATGTCACCACCGCCGCCAGCTCCGCCGGATCGCCCGCACGGCCGAGCGGGATGAGCTTTCGCCGGTCGCGCAGCATCTGGTCGATCGTCGAGTGCTCGCGCTGCGACGCCACCGCCGCGAGCGACATCGCGCGATCGGTGTCGAAGTGGCCGGTGAGAATCGTGTTTACGAGCACGTTGTCGTGCGCGCACTCGGTCGCCAGCGTCTTCGCGAAGCCCGCAAGCCCCGCGCGCGCGGTGTTCGAAAGGATCAGCGATGCGATCGGCTGCTTCGCCGCCGTCGATGTCAGAAAGATCACGCGCCCCCACTGCTGCTTCCGCATCCCCGGCACCACGAGCTGCGCAAGGCGAATCGACGACAGCAGGTTCAGCTCGATCGCCGTCACGTACTGTTTGTACGTCGTCGACTCGAAGTTCGTCGACGGCGGCCCCCCCGCGTTCGCGACGAGGATGTCGATCGGCCCGAGCGTCGCCTTCGCCTCCGCGATCGCCGCCGCCATCGCGTCGCTGTCCGTCACATCCGCCACGAGCGGGAGAATTTTCCGCTTCGACTCGGCCGAGATCTCCGAGGCGACGCGCTCGAGCTCCTCCTTGCGGCGCGCGATCACCGCGACGCTCACCCCGTCCGCCGCCAGCGCGCGCGCGCAGGCGCGTCCGAGGCCGCTCGATGCGCCCGTGACGAGCGCGACCTTTCCGTCTATGCCGAGGTCCACTCAGTCGTCTCCGCCAACGAGCTGTCGCTCGCTGATGTCGCTCTGCGTCGCCCGCTGGCTCCGTGTGTCTTCCCCCACCCGCCGGCCGTGAAAGGTCATCGGCTCGAGATGCACGGCGCACACCTTGAATTCGGGGATCTTCGCATATGGGTCGAGCGCCGGGTTCGTAAGCAGGTTCACCGCCGCCTCGCGATAGTGCATCGGCACGAATATCTGCCTCCGCGCTACGCGATCCGACAGCCGCACAGCGATCTCCATGGAGGAGCGGCGCGACGTGATACGCACCGGATCGCCATCGTCGATCCCCATTTCCGCAGCGTCGAGCGGATTGAGCTCGAAGGTCGGCGTGGGCTCGCGGGAATCGAGCCCCGTCGCGCGCCGCGTCATCGTCCCCGTATGCCAGTGGTACATCTGGCGGCCGGTGTTCATCAGAAACGGATACGCTGCATCCGGCAGCTCTGCGGGGGGCAGAAACTCGACCCCTACCAGCGTCGCCCTTCCATCCGCAGTCGGGAAGTGATTCGCGAAGAGAAAGTCGGTACCGGGGTGCTGCGCGTCGTCGACCGGGTACTGCAGGCCGCCGCCGCCGAGTCGCGCGTGCGAGACCCCGCGCCACGATGGCGTGACGCGCGCGATCTCATCCATGACCTCCGCCGAGTTCGTGAAGGGCGTCGGAAGCCCCACGCGATTCGAGAGCTCGATCAGAATCTCGAGATCGCCTCGCGCCTGACCCGGCGGATCGATCGCCTTCGTCATGAGCTGGATGCGCCGTTCCGTATTCACCACCGATCCCGTTTTCTCCGCGAACGACGAGCCCGGGAGCACGACGTCGGCGTAGCGCGCGGTCTCGGTGAGAAAGAGATCCTGCACGGCGACGAAGTCGAGATTCTGGAACCAGTCTTCCGCGTGCGCGATGTCCGGGTCGGACATGATGGGATTTTCGCCCATCACGTAGAGCCCCTTCACGCCGCTCCCCTTCTTCACGATCTCGGTGACGCGTAACCCGGGTACGAGCGAGAGCTTGTCCTCGGGCACGTGCCATTCGTCGGCGTACACCTTTCGCACTTTCGGATCCTGCACCGGCAGGTAGTCCGTGTAGTACATCGGAATCGCACCCACGTCGCTCGCGCCCTGCACGTTGTTCTGCCCGCGAATCGGAATCATCAGCGCACCCCATCGCCCGATCATTCCGCACACGAGCATGAGATTGAGCAGCGACGTGACGATGTCCGTGCCGGTGTGATGCTGCGTGAGTCCCATCGCCCAGAGCGTCGCGCAGCGCGGGCCCGCCGCGTATTCCTCGGCCGCCCGCCGAATGAGCGTGGCCGGAACTCCGGTGATCGTCTCCGCCATCTCCGGCGTGTACGGCGCCACCGACTCGCGCAGCGCATCGATGCCGTGCGTGCGCCCCTCGATGAACTTCGTGTCCTCGAGTCCCTTCGCGAAGACGTGGTGCACCATCGAGTTGAGTAGTACGACGTCCGTCCCGGGGAGCATCTGCAGATGAATGTCCGCGCGCTGCGCCAGCTCGATGCGTCGCGGATCCGCCACGAAGAGCCTCGCGCCGCGCTTCTGTGCGCGCTTGATCGCGGCGCCGAACACGGGGTGCGATTCGGTGGTGTTGGCGCCGAGAATGAAGATGACGTCGCTCTCGGTTTCGACCTCGCGCATCGAGCCCGACGCCGCGCTGGTGCTCATCGCCCGCTGCATCGCGCTCACCGACGACGAGTGACAGAGTCTCGTGCAGTGGTCGATGTTGTTCGTGCCGATGGCGCCGCGGAGCAGCCGCTGCAGCAGGTAGTTCTCCTCGTTCGTGCACTTCGCCGACGACAGCATCGCCATGCTGTTCGGCCCTCGCGTGTCGCGCAGCTTGAGCATTTGCGATGCCGCGAGGTCGAGCGCCTCGTCCCACGTGGCCTCGCGGAACGGCTCGTACCAGCTCGCAGGCGTCGACACGCGATCGCGCGCATCGCCCAACGGCTGGTCGAGCAGCGGGAGCTTCTGCAGAGGGTTGAACTTCGGGCGGCGTTTCCGCGTCTGCCCCTCTTCGGACACGATCATCCACGGCCCATTGCGCCGCTGCCATTTCGCGGTCTGCTCCGCGCTCGGCTCCCACGACCATGCGCCGTCGCGCTTCACCCAGCCGACGCGGATGAGTGGCGTCGTGAGCCGGTCGCGATGCATCGCGAAGTCGAAGCCGAAGCGCCCCTTCACGCACGTGGAGCCGATGTTCGGCGTCGTCTCCTCGATCCACGGGCTGTTCACGCGCTGGATGTCGTTGCCGCGCACCTCGAGATCGAGCTGGCAGCCCACGCCGCAGTACGGGCACACGCTCCGCACCTCGCGCACAGGCTCGCGAAGCGACTCCGCGCGCATCTTCGCGAGCGGGATGATGTCGTGGATCGCGCCCGTGGGACACACGCGCACGCATTCGCCGCACCATGTGCATCCGGCGTGATCCGGATTGCCATCGGCGCCGACGATGATCGCCGCATGCTCGCCACGGAATCCCGTCTCGAGCACGCCCACCACCTGGATGTCCTCGCACGCGCGCACGCAGCGAGTGCAGAGAATGCAGGTGGACATGTCGTGCTGGATGAGCGGGTCGCCTTCGCGCTGATCGCCCTCGCGCAGCCCGAGCGGCGACCGCTTCTCGGTGGGCACATCGTAGCGGCGCACGTATTTCTCGAACTCGTTCCGGGCGCCGTCCGCCGGAATTTCCTCGACGGGATAGCGCTCGAGGAGCATGCCGAGCACGGCCTTCCGATTCTGTACCGCGGCGTGCGACTCGGTGGTGACCTTCTGCCCATCCGCTGCCTGCGTCGCGCACGACGCGACGAGCTTGGGCGTTCCCTCGATCGACACGAGGCAGATCCGGCAGTTGCCGACAATCGGAAGCTTCGGATACCAGCACAGCGTTGGCACCGCGACGCCCATCGACCGTGCGGCTTCGAGAATCGTGGTGCCTTCGGGCACCGTCACTTCGCGTCCGTCGATCGTGAGCGTGGGCATGTCGGTCAGTCGCGGGAAAGGCGTCGAACGGGGCGGGAGCTACGCCATCTATAATAATGGAAATCCGGCGGTCGGGCGACGCATGCCCGGGCGATGGCTCCTCCATGATCGCGCCCACCTCACCAGGGCCCACCGAATCGAAGCGCGCATCGAATCCATCAACGGCGCGGAATCGCCCGCATCGCATCGGGCCCGTCCGTTGGTGTCCGTCCTCGTCCGTTTGTTGTGCGTTTTCAAAGTGGTATTACTGCTTGTGCTCCGCTCACGATCCCCGCCGCCGCACGGACATCTCTCGAAATCATTCACCAATTCGCACCGAACATCAAAGTGCCTTCAACGTCTGCGGCATTGCGCGCGTTTTTTTACATTCCCATATTCGCGCCTGACCTAAGGCGCCCTGCGCCAAGGAGAGAGTGGCCCAATCACGACGTGAGTTCATCCAGCTGTCTTCCGCCGCGGCCCTCGGTCTCGCGGCGTATCGTCTCCCCCCGCAATACCGCATCGCGAAGCCCTCGGCGCCGCCGCTGGGCGATCCGGCCTTCAAGGAGCTCGCGATGCGCGCCCTCGATGCCGCGAAGTCCGCCGGCGCCGAATACGCCGATGTTCGCATCAGCCAGAATCGCAGCCAGGCCATCCAGACGCGCGAGCATCGCGTGCAGTCGCTCAGCGATTCCGAGACCTTCGGCTTTGGCGTGCGCGTGCTCGTGAAGGGTGCCTGGGGCTTCGCCGCGAGCCGCGATCTCGACGCGGACGAGATGGTGCGCGTCGCGCGGCAGGCGGTCGCGCAGGCGCAGGCGAATCGCGCCGCGCTCGAGCGCCCCGTGGTGCTCGCCCCCGTCAAGCCGACCGCGAGCGGTACGTGGCGCGGCCCCGCGGAGATCGATCCGTTCGACGTGCCGATCGAAGAGAAGGTCGCGCTCCTCCTCGACGCCAACTCCGCAGCACTCAAGGTCGCCGGTGCGAAGTTCGTGAACTCCGGAATGTTCTTCCTCCGCGAAGAGAAGACGCTCGCCACGAGCGATGGGACTTTCGTCGTGCAGACGATCTTCCGCTCCCAGCCGCAGATGACCGTCACCGCCGTCGCGCCGGATTTCTCCGACTTCCAGTCCCGGCAGTCGAACGACATTCAGCCGATGGGGCGCGGCTACGAGCACGTGCGGGACGCGAAGCTCGTCGAGAACGCCACACGCTGGGCCACCGAGGCCGTGCAGAAGCTCGGCGCGAAGCCGGTCGACGTCGGCCGCTACGACCTCGTGCTGCATCCAACGCATCTCTGGCTGACGATCCACGAGTCGATCGCACATCCCACGGAGCTCGATCGCGCCATGGGCTACGAGGCCAACTACGCCGGCACGAGCTTCGTCGCACCGCCGCAGAAGATGCTGGGCCAGCTCAAGTACGGCCCCGAGCTCATGAACATCGAGGGCGATCGCACGCAGGTGGGCTCCCTCTCCGCGTGCGGCTGGGATGACGAAGGCGTCGTTCCGGATACCTTCCTCATCATCAAGAAGGGGATCGTCAACGACTACCAGACGACGCGCGAACAGGCGCTCTGGCTCGACTGGTGGTACAAGAAGGAAGGGCGCGAGACGCGCTCGCACGGATGCTCGTACGCGCAGAACTGGGACAACGTCCAGTTCCAGCGCATGCCCAACGTCTCGCTGCTCCCCGGCGAGAAGGAGCAGTCGTTCGAGGATCTCATCGGAGCGA
>JBBSEY010000049.1:0-16225 GCA_038239265.1 Gemmatimonadales bacterium
CGACTGTCGCGCACGCGGCCGCCCCCACCAACACCCTGCACGTTGTACTCTGGAGTGCGGAAGCCGGACATGACCGACAGATGCTCCACGTGCACACCATGCGCGTTGAGATCCTGGATCACGAGCTCGAGCTTGTCGACGAGACGCTCGTTGAGCACGAGATACTTGGGCCACGTGTCCTGCTGGTCATGCGTCAGGAAGTCACTGAGCCGGAAGTGATCCGAGACGTAGGTGCTCTCGTTTGCTTCGGTGACCTCGATGAACCCTTCCGGATTCGCATACTCGGACGAGCGCGGCGCACGCCGCTCGGCGGGCCAGCTGCCAATGCGATACGATCCGATCCGGCCGGCCTGCTTGGCGGAGAACGGGAGCATGGTGATCAGCGAGAACGAGCGCGTCGCATCGATGAGCGGATGAACGCCAGCGACTTCGAGAGCGCTGTCGCCGAACAACTGTCCGAGGATGGGGATGCCGAGGGTGGGGGTGCCACGGGCGACGAAGCGGGCGCGGAGCTTCCCGCTGAGTCCGACGAGCGAGTCGAGGAATGCGAAGGCCATGGGTTTCGCGGGCTCGGCGATCGCACCGGCGGCGACTGCGGTGGTGATCGATGGTTCGGGTAGCGCTTTGGGGAGGTCGGGGTGCACATCCAGCTCGAAGGACGCGCCGGCGGCGACTCCTACGAATGCAATGCTGGCAATGACTCCGACTGCGCGCGCCTTGTACCGGCGAGCGCGGGGTGTGGATGTCTTCACGGGATGCCCTCCCTGGCAACCAGACGGACTGCCTGCGGCAGTCTCTTGGTTTTGCGTGTTGGCCGAAGCCAACGTGCCCTTTTACAAGGAGTCCTCGACCTCAGAAGAGGCGAGGCGTCAACACGGATCTATGTTACAATAGACGCCGGGGGCGTGATACGGCAACCCTTTCGTCGATCGCTACGTTGACTGGCCAGACGGTCAGTAAATGAACACGGCCGTGCCGACGGGTACGACGCTGTAGAGGTACGCAATATCCTCGTTTCTCAACCGAACACAGCCGTGACTCACCGCCTTCCCGATCGACAACGGCTCGTCCGTTCCGTGAAGTGCGTAGCCGTCCCCCATGTTGAGCCGATGGCCCCCTAGGGTGCCCTTGTACTTCCGTTGGTTGGTACCATACGGAGGGACGATGATGTTGCCACCCGCCGTAATCTCGTGCCCGTCCTTCGCTTCCAGGGGGATCTCGAGACCGTCGGCGCTTCGCTTCACGACATCGTTCCCATCCACTTCTATGATCGTACCGTCGCCGGCCGGGATCGCCTTCTTCCGATCGAGCGCCATAATCCCCAGCCCCTTCTTCTTTGCCTGTTCGACGTAGTGCCAGTCGGGCGGCACCCAAACCGGGTCCATTTCCTTGCTCTGCACGACCAACCGCCCCCGAGGGGTGTCGAATTTGAATTCCTGACGCGCCCCCTGCTTCTGCACGAGCGTTTTGCCGCTTCCAACGGCAACCTGCGTCGTATAGAGCGTCGTGTCTCCGAATTTGTACCACAGCCGCCGGTCTTCGATGCTGACCACGAGGTACGGTTTGGTCTCGGTGCTGTCCGGCTCGGTGGCAAGCATCGTCTGCAGCGAGTCCGTGACTGTCCCGGCTTTCCGGCTTACGTCGTCGAGCAGCTCCCAATTGCGATTGAAGACAATCCGGTTGATGTCGCGCTGAAAGCGCACTCGAAGCGTGGAATAGACGAGCGCCCCGCTCGCGATCCCCAACACAAGCGTGATCCCGATCGCCCCCGCCATGTACTTCCACCCGTCGCGCGAGTCATCCGGCGGCGTAAACGCGGGGCGCGGGCGAATCGGTCGTGGCTCAGGCGATGGAATGTTGCCGCTGGGTATGCTCATGTCCCTCGGAAATGAAGCTGCGCTCTAATAAAAATACACCACCGTCCCCCGTTGCAGATCCGGGGTCACCGCGTGCAAATCCTCCGCGCTCACCCTGATGCTTCCCGGCAACACGTACGACGAATCGTTGAGCGGGCCAACGGCGGGGAGCGAGTAGATGACAGTGCCTCCGTTGAGGACGATCGCCACAGGGCCGAGAGCACCGACGAGCGGCTGCGTCGCCGGCGCCGGAATCCCGCGGTCTGCGTAGACCCACGCCGGCACCTCCCACGCGTCTCTCGGCCCAAGGATGCGCTCGACCGTGCGAGTGCCCCGCGGCGCGGCCATGTGCAGCGTGTCCTTCCCGCTGCCCAACCGCTTCCCCGGCGCCACCTCCACCACTATCTCGCGCAGCAAAGCGCCATCTCGCTCCAGATACATCCTGCTGCTGTCGACCGCGACCGCGAGATGAATTTCCTTGTCGATCTTCGCCTGCCGCCGAAGCAGCTCCATCATCATCGCGAGCCGCTTCTCGTTCGTGTTCGTGACCGCATCGCTCCGGCGACGCTCGAAGTCGCTCATTCCCGTACGCAGGCGCACGATCTCGCGCTCGTACGCCACGCGCTTGTACAACACCCATCCGTCGATGGCGAGCAGTCCGACGATGATGACTGCAACCGCCGCGGTGAACGCCGGGTGCTTGCGGCGATAGTCGGAGAAGGGCATCAGGATGAGCGAGGGTGGACGGCGCGCTGCGGCCGCCGGACGATTCTAGCGCGGTACGATGCGCAGGACATCGAGAATGGGTACCCCGGAAGGATCGCTTCGTCCCGCGCGCACGCGCGCCAAAACCATGATGTAGCTGAGTGGCGGCAGCGCACGCGCGCTGGCCACGAGCGCCGCGGGGAGGGCGAGATAGAGAAGCGAGCTCTCGCTCCCGGGGCCGCGCGCGAGCAGATACGGCTCGTTCGGCGCGAGTCCCTTGCGAAGCGGATCCGCCGACTGGACCGCGATCGCCTGAACCACCCACCGCACCGTCGATCCCTTGTAGTGGTCCGGATCGGAGCGCAGATCTGCGGCGCTCACTGCACTCACCGATGCGCTGTCGACCGGAATCAGCTCACTCTCGCGCACCCACCCCTCGGCCTGCACACGCGCCCATCCGTGATCGCGCGCCACGATGCGTACGCGCGCCGCTGAATCCGCCGTGCCACTTGGCTTTCCGTCGGGCGCGGCCCTGAGCACGAGCGGATGCGCCGCCGCGAAGTCGCCGGCGGACGGCGCGACGTCGGCGGCGGGCGCGGGTGCCGCAGCCGTGCTCCGCGGCGGAAGCGCGGCGACTCGCTGGGGGGCTCCCTGCGACGCGCGCTGCGGAGCCGTTGGCGGAGTCCCCGTTCGCACCGGCGCGCCGCCAACCAGCGGCGGCGCCTTTCCCGCCGCCTTTCTGAGCTCGCGCGTCTGCACCCACGCGTCGCGCTTCACTCGAATCCAGTCACCGCTCGCGGAGAGCTTGTCCACCTGCGTTCCATCCTCGATCACGGCGACGATCTCACCCGAGGGGTCCGCGGTCACTCGCAGCGCGGCTCCGCTCGACGCGTGCACCGTGAGCGCATCCTTCTTCACGGTGACGACGCTCCTGTGAAGAAATCCCTCCATCGTTACGTCGCTCCACTCGCCCTTCGTCGCCCCCGTTTTCACCGTGGCGCCTGCGCGCAGCGTCGCCACGAGGCGGCCATCGGGTGCCACGCGCGCAGGCGCAGCAGTGGCGGCGGTTGTTTGCGCGCGCACCGACGATGCCGCGAGCACGCACGCGAGCACGAGCGAATTACAGCGCATCGCTGGAAGGGGTATGTGAGGGCGCGTACATTTCCGAGGCTGGGGTCGCGCCGCAGTATACGCCTGAACTCTCACTGAGCAAAGATGTCGACTTCGCGGAAGCGACCGGTCGTGTTGTTGGTGCTCGATGGTTGGGGATATCGTGCAGAGCGGGATGGCAACGCGATCGCGATGTCGCGAACGCCAACGTGGGACGCGCTCTGGAGCGGCACCTCCCGCACGCTGCTACACGCGTCCGGCCTTCCCGTCGGCCTCCCCGAGGGACAGATGGGAAACAGCGAGGTCGGGCACTTGAATCTGGGCGCCGGCCGCGTCGTTCCCCAGGATCTCGTGCGCATCAACGGCGCGATCGACGACGGCTCGTTCTTCCGCAACGAGACCCTGCTCGAGACCTGCGCCGCTGTGCGCGCCAGTGGCGGCACGCTCCACCTCGCGGGGCTCATCGGCAATGGCGGCGTGCACGCGGTCGACAAACACCTCTTCGCGCTGGTCGACCTGGCCGAGCGCGAGCGGGTGCCGCACGTGGCGATCCATGCGCTGCTCGATGGACGCGACACGCTTCCACGCTCCGCGCTCGGCTTCATGGAGCAGACGCTCGAGCGTGTGAAGGGGCGAGCCGAGCTCGCGTCGGTGGGCGGGCGCTATCACGGCATGGATCGCGATCGGCGCTGGACCCGCACGGAGCTCTGGTATCGCGCGATGATGCAGGGCGTCGGCCCGCGCGAGAGCGATGCGCTCTCCGCCATTCGCGCCGCCTATGAGCGCGGCGAGAGCGACGAGTTCATGAAACCGGTGGTGATCGAACGGAACGACGAGCCGCTGGCGACGGTACGAGATGGGGATGCGATCATCCTCTTCAACTTCCGCTCCGACCGGATGCGGCAGATCACGCGTGCCCTCACCGAAGAGCCTTTCGACGGCTTCGACGTCCGCGGCCGGCCGGCGATCAAGGTCGTCACCATGACGCAGTACGACGAGATGTACGATCTTCCCGTCGTCTTTCCGCCATTCACCCTCGCGCGCGTCGTTGCCGAAGTGATCTCCGCCCACGGCGGCACGCAGTTCCGAACGGCGGAGACCGAGAAGTACGCGCACGTGACGTACTTCTTCAATGCGGGGGTCGAGACGCCGTACAAGGGAGAAGTGCGCGAGCTCGTCCCGAGCCAGAAGGTGGCCACCTACGATCTCGCACCGGAGATGAGCGCCTACGGGGTGACGGACGTGTTGTGCAAGGCGATCGGCTCGCGCAACTACGATTTCATTCTCTGCAACTATGCCAACGGCGACATGGTCGGGCACACGGGTGTGATTCCGGCGGCAGTGAAGGCGGTCGAGACCGTAGACGAGTGCCTCGCGCGCGTGATCGCCGCGGCGCAGCGCGCCGACGCACGCGTGCTCGTGACTGCGGACCACGGCAATTGCGAGATGATGATCGATCCCGCGACCGGTGGGCCGCATACCGCGCACACCACGAACCCGGTTCCTCTTGTGATCATTGATCCCGATGGTGATCGTCCACTGCGTGCGGGCGGCGCGCTGCGAGATGTTGGACCTACGGTGCTGGCGATGCTCGGCGTGGAAAAGCCCTCCGAGATGACCGGGATCGACCTCAGAGAGATGGGAGCCGCATCGTGAAGCTCGTACTTGCCGCCGCACTACTCTGCCTCGGCGCTCTGCCGCTCACCGCGCAAGTGGGGAGCCAGCCGGACAAGAGCCCGTACACGGACTTCAACTATCACCAGGACTTCACGGTCTGGGCGGGGTGGTTTGGCGGTAACAAGGGCGAGGCGGGGATCGGTCCCCAATCCAGCGCGATCGCGGGTCTTCGCTACGGCCTCCACATCGGCGGCCCCGCGAGCTTCGACGTGCGCATTGGACGCGCCTTTTCGAAACGTCTCGTGCTCGATCCGCTCAAGACCGGGGACGCGCGCACAGTGGGTACGGTGTCCGACCCGCTCTGGATCGCCGACGCGGGGATCAACCTCGCGCTCACCGGCAAGAAGAGCTTCCACCACCTGATTCCGGAAGTCGGGTTCGGCATTGGCGTCGCGTCGAGCAGGTCGAGTCAGGACGTGGGCGGCTACTCATTCGGCACCGGCCTTGCAATCCACGGCGGCGCGGGCCTCAAGTTCGTTACGCACGGCCCGTGGAGTGCCCGTCTCGATGCGACCGACTACTTCTGGCAGCTGTCATATCCCGGCGGCTACTTCCTTGCGCCGACCGGCGGGACGGCGATCCTGTCGGCCAGTCAGGTGCAGAACGAGTGGAAACAGAATCCCGTCATCACGTTCGGCATCACGTACATCTTCTCGCGCTAATCGAGGGTGAACAATGGCTCAGGATTTTGAGAACGTCTTCGACCTCGATGATCTGAGCGACGCCGAGCTGCGCGCCCTCGTGCGCGATCAGCTCGCGCAGGACGATCAGATCGACGTCGATGGAATCCTCGTGCACGTCAAGGATGGCTACGTCACGCTGTCCGGACGCGTCGGCACGGAAGAGGAGAAGCAGATCGCGGATCATGTGCTGAGCGACGTGATCGGTCTCGAGACGTACGCGAACGACATCTTCGTCGATCCGGTGCGGCGTGATGAAGAGCCGGAGGCGGCGGACGAAGCCGCCGCGCGCGCGGCCGCACGCGGCGAGGACCCGCTGCTCGGCGGCAGCGATCTCGCGGATACCGATGACGAGGCGCAGCTCGCCTCCGACGATGACGATGCGTCGCTCTTCGGTACGCGCGACATCGAGAGCGTGATGGAGAATGGCGTGCCATGGATCCCGCCGAGTGAGCCAACTCCCGAGGGGCGCGACGCGACCTGACCGGACGTTGCACGTGGAAGACGGGCGCGTGAGGCGTTGACGTGTTCGCGCTCACGCGTCGCGTGTCCTTCACCGCCTCACATCGCTATTGGCGCTCCGACTGGAGCGCCGTGCGCAACGAGCAGCGCTTCGGTGCCGCGGCCGCGACGCACTCGCACGACTACTCCTGCGACGTGACCGTGAGCGGTGCGCTCGACGAGGAGACGGGGATGGTCGTGGATCTCGGGGAGCTGGACAAGGTGCTCGATCGGGAAGTTCGCACGCGTTTTCATGGCGTGGACATCACGACGCAGGTGCCGGAATTTGCGGACGGGAAGCTGATCCCGACCGGCGAGAACCTTGCGCGCTTCATTCACTTTCGCGTGAGCGCATCGCTCACAGGCTCTGCCGCGGTCACGCGGGTGGTGGTTCGCGAAGACGAGACGATTTCGTCCGAGTTCACGTCCGAGGTCTGACTGGGCCGCACTCGCTCGACCGGCGCTCCGTGAACGCGGTATATTTCCGAAATGACGAATCCGGCCGTCTCGCTCGACGCGGTGGAAGAAGCGCCCGTGTGGCTCGAGGTGAACGGCGCGCCCGCCGTGACGTGGATGTGCACTCCCGAGCGGCTCGACGAGCTCGTGGTCGGGTGGCTGCACGGCGAAGGATACATCGACACGTCAGCCGACATTCTGAAGATGCGACCGTGCGTGGAGGAGCTCGGATTCTGGGTCGATGTGCCGGCCGAGCGTTTCCAGACGGTCGAGGCGAGCGATCGACGTCGCGTGCTCGCCTCCGGATGCGGTGCCGTCACGACGATCCTCGGTTCGCTGAGCTCTCTTCCGCGCCGCAAGTCGGCGCTCTCGCCAATCGACCTGCAGAAGATGCGCGCCCTGTTCAAGGAGCTCTTCGCGCGCGGTACACACTACAAGGAAACCGGCGGCATCCACGCCGCGGCGATCACCGATGGGGAATCGCTGCTGTATCACGCCGAGGACATCGGCAGGCACAATGCCGTGGACAAGGTGATCGGCGCAGCGATTCTGGATGGCAAAAGCCCCCAGGATTTGATTCTACTGGTGACGGGGCGGATCTCCGGCGAGCTCGCATTCAAGGCGGCACGCGCGCGCATGGGGTTGGTCGCGACACCGTCGGTGCCGAGCACGATGGCGGTGGACATCGCGAAGGCGACCGGGATGGGGATCGTCGGGCGTGCAGTGAGCGGTGCGCCGCAGCTGCATCAGACGTGAGGGCGTGTACGGGGGTCATCCTGGCCGGCGGTCACTCTTCGCGTTACGGAGGGAGGCCGAAGGGGCTCGAGCGCGTGGACGGCGAGCGGGTGATCGATCGGGTCGCGAAGGCGCTTGGTGGCGCGACCGACTCGCTGCTCCTCATCGCGAACGATGCGTCGGCAGAGTCGTGGCTTCCCGGCGTGCGCGTCGCGAGTGATGTGCGGCCGAGCATCGGAAGCCTTGGCGGGATTCACGCAGCGCTCGTGCATGCGGGAACGGCGGTGATCGTGGTCGCGTGGGATATGCCGTTCGTGCCCGAAGGGCTGCTCGCCGAGCTGCGCGTAATGGGCGAGAATGCCGACGTCGTGGCGCCGGAGAGCGGGTCGTCACGCCGCGGACTCGAGCCGCTGTGCGCATACTATTCGCAGGAGTGCCTCGCGCCGATCGAGCGCGCGATCGACGCCGACGACCGACGCGTGGTCGCCTTCTTCGATCAAGTGCGCCTGGCTCGCCTCGGCCTCGATGCCGTGCGGAAGTACGGCGAACCCGATCGGCTGTTCATGAACGTCAACTCACCGGACGAGCTCGCGCTCGCGGAGCAATATGCGGCGACCGCCGATCGTGACGATCATCGGAACTAAGAAGCAGGGGAAGACGACGCTCACCGTGAAGCTCGCCGCCGAGATGGGGAGGCGCGGGCATCGCGTGATGACGATGAAGCACGGGTCGCACACCTTCAACATCGATCCGAGCACCACCGACACGTACAGACACTATCACGAGGGGCATGCCGAGCGCGTGGCGATGGTGAGCCCGGACAAGTTCGCGCTGGTGGAGCGCTGGACGGAGGAGAAGACGCCGGAGCAGATCGCGGAGCAGTATCTATCGGACGCGGACATCGTGATCGGCGAGGGCTTCAAGGCGGCGGCGCTGCCGAAGATCGAGATCTTCCGCCGCGAGACGGGGAAGACGCAGCTGTACGAGGCGGGGTCGGAGATGGCGACGCACTACGTCGCGATCGCGACGGACGATGCGTCGATCGAGGCGCACGTGCCGCTGGTGCTCTTCTCGGATCCGGAGTGGCTCACGACGTTGGCGGACCTCGTCGAGGAAAAGGTGATGCGCGTATGAAGAGCGGACGATTGTTGGTTCCGATGGTAGCGGCTGTCGCGGCGTGTGCGTCGGGTGGGGTGAAGGGGGCGCCCACGGCGGCTCCCGGAACGCTGGCGAGCGTGCTGCCGGCGGCCACCGTTACGCGCGAGCAGCTCAAGCGCGAGATCGACTCGATGGTGGCACAGCGCGAGTTCCGCGACGCGCACTTCGGCGTGCTGGTGGTCGATCCGGAGAAGGGCGACACATTGTACTCGCTCAACGCGGGGAAGCTGTTCATGCCCGCGTCGAACATGAAGATCGTGACGGGAGCGACATCCCTCGCTCAGCTCGGCGCGGACTACAGCTATCAAACGGATTTCGCGGCCGGCGGGCGCATACTGCGCGACACGCTGCAGGGTCCGCTGGTGGTGACGGGGCATGGAGATCCGACCATCAGCGATCACATGCGGGGCGACGCAATGAAGCCGCTGTACGACATTGCGGATTCGCTGAAAGCGCACGGGATCAAGACGATCGCTGGCGGGCTGCGCGCGGGTCCGGATGTATTTCCGGACACGACGATCGGATTCGGATGGTCGTGGGACGACTTGGGCGAAGACTATGGGGCAGGCGTGGACGCCCTGTATCTGAACGAGGGGTTTGGATTCGTGATCCTGGATGGCAAGGTCGGCAGTTTTCCCGATAGCGCGCGTACCTTGCCGATCTACGGATATCCGAAGATAAAGCTCGGTTCTTTGACCATCCCGCCGGAAAATAGCGTGCGCAGAGACTCGTTCGCTCTTTCCATTGATTTCGGAGGCGGGCAGAGAGTCACTCAGGTGCACGGAAAGCTGAAAACGACCTCGGACACCGTCGTGATCATCTATCCCGACCATCGTGCCGCGTACCTCGCTGCGCTGCGCCAGGCGCTGACGGCGCGGGGCATCGACGTTCTCGAGAACGCCCGGTATTTGCTCCCCGGGGCCGGAGCGCAAGTCGACGCACGGCACCCCACGCTTCTCTTCTCCACCCATTCCCCGCCCCTCCGCGAGATCCTCGGCGCCCTCGAGAAGCCTTCGCAAAACCAGATCGCCGAGATTCTCTACAAAACCCTCGGCCTCGAAAAAACCCGCACCGGCTCGTCCGACAGCGGCCGCGTCGTCATTGAGCGACAACTTGCGTCGTGGGGGGCCGAGCCGGATGGATATCTCATCCGCGATGGCAGCGGGCTCTCGCGCTACGACTATCTGAGCCCCGAGACGATCGTGCGCGTCCTCGACAGGATTCGCGCCGACAGCGCGTTCCACGTTTTCTACGATGCGCTTCCCATTGCCGGCGTGGATGGCTCGCTCGAGCATCGCATGCTTGGGACCGCCGCCGTGGGACGAGTTCACGCGAAGACGGGCTCCGTCGCCAACGCACGCTCGCTCTCCGGATACGCCATCACCGCCGACGATCACACCGTCATCTTCAGCCTGCTCGCGAACAACTGGATCACGAAGCAGTCAGCGGTCGACAGCGTACAGAATCGCATTGCGGTGATGCTCGCGTCCCTCAAACTTCGAAGCGCGCAGTAGTGTTCACCGTCTCCGACGCGGTCGAGCGGATAGTCGCGGGGATCCATCCGCTCTCCGTCGAGCGCGTCGCGCTGCTCGATGCGCTCGGCAGAGTGCTCGCGACGCCGGTCGTCTCGCCGCTGACGCTGCCGGCGTGGGACAACTCCGCGATGGACGGCTATGCGCTGCGCGCGAGCGACGTCGAGGGGGTGACCGCGGAGAAGCCGGTGTCGCTGGCAGTGCTCGAGACCGTCGCCGCCGGCTCCTTCCCCTCGCGCGTAGTTACTGCTGGCACGTGCACCCGGATCATGACCGGCGCTCCGCTCCCCGAGGGCGTAGACACCGTCATTCGCCTCGAAGACACCGATGGCGGCATCGAGCGTGTCTCCATTCGCAACGATCGCGACGCAGGCCGCAACGTGCGCTACCGCGGCGAGGACATCACCACCGGCACGAGAGTCCTCGATCGCGGCCAACCAATTGGCGCAGCGCAGATCGGCGTGCTCGCCTCCGTCGGAGCGGCGTCCGTCGACGTCCATCGCCAGCCGCGCGTCGCCTTCTTCGGCTCCGGCGACGAGATCGTGGACCTCGATCGCTTTTCCGAAGCGCTCGACGGCAAGAAGATCGTGACCTCGAACAGCTATACGCTCCACTCGCTCATTCGCCTGAACGGCGGCATCCCCGTCAATCTTGGCGTCGCCCGCGACGACCCCGCCGATATCCGCGCGCGGATCGATCGCGCCGCCGGCTGCGATCTCCTCATCACGTCGGCGGGCATCTCGGCGGGCGAGTTCGACTACCTCCGGCCGGTGCTCGCCGAGGCAGGGGTCACGCTCGATGTATGGAAGGTGCGCATGCGCCCTGGCGCGCCGCTCGGCTTCGGCTGGCTCGGCACGATGCCGTGGATCGGCCTGCCGGGAAATCCCGTGTCGACGATGGTGACGTTCGAGCTCTTCGTGCGCCCCGTGCTGCGCCGCATGCTCGGACACACGCGCCTCTTTCGCCGTCCGCTGCCGGTGACGCTCGAGGAGCCGGTGAAGATCGGCGCGGCGCTCACGCACTTTCTGCGCGCCGTCGTCTCGGTGAAGGCGGACGGTACGCTCAGCGCGCGTCTTACCGGCCCGCAGGGCTCCGGTATTCTCACTTCGATGTCCGTCGCGAACGCGCTGCTCGTGATTCCGGTGGAGCGCCCGCGCGTGGAGGCCGGCGAAACCGTGAACGCACTCCTCCTCTCGGATGACGCCCAGCTCGCGACGCACTTCTCGCTGTGAAGCGATGACCGTGCTGCGCGGACGGCCGCTCGTAAAGGAGCTCGAGCGGCGCTTCGTCGTCGCGCACTCGCGGGTAGACCTTCCGGGCGGCACCGTCAACATGATGCATCCCGAGAACACCGACGCGCTGATCAGCGAGGAGGACATGGTGCGTGACGACCGCCTTCCCTACTGGGCGGACATCTGGCCTTCGTCGCGCATCCTCGCGCGCGCGCTCGCGGCCGAGAGTGGTGCGGGGCGCTCGCTGCTGGAGCTCGGCGCCGGGCTCGGCCTCGCGACCATCGGCGCGATGCGTGCGGGCTACGATGTGCTCGCGAGCGACTACTACGACGATGCGCTCCTCTTCACGAGCGCCAACGCATGGCGCACGATCAAGCGCGCGCCGCGCACGCGCATGATCGACTGGCGCGATCTCCCGCCCGACATCGGCGTCTACGACCGTGTCGTTGCGGCCGATGTGATCTACGAGGATCGGTATCCACCGCTCGTGGCCAAGGTCATCGCGCACACGCTCGCCCCCGGTGGCGTCGCGACGATCGCCGATCCGGGACGCCCGATGGTCGAGCAGTTCTTCGAGTTGCTCCCGACCCTCGGGTTGAGCCTTCGCAACACGGAGCTGATCGATTACGACGAAACTCCCGCAAAGCAAACCATTCGGCTCCATCACATCGTCCGCTCAGCCGACGGCAAAGTCGATCTCTCCTGAGCAGGCGCCGCCGACCTTCGGTTTCGCGGCGGTGCGCGAGCTCCGCTAGCCCCTGAGCCGGGGCGCGACGACCTCCGAAATGTCGAACACCGGCACCTCGCTTCCCTTCGCCTTCACTCCGTCGCTGATCATCGTCATGCAGAACGGGCACGCCACCGCGAGCGTGTCCGCGCCGGTCGCGAGCAGCTGCTCGGCGCGTTCCACGTTAATGCGCTTCCCCTGCGTCTCCTCCATGAACATTCGCCCGCCCCCCGCGCCGCAGCACATCCCGCGATCGCGCGTGCGCTCGGGCTCGACCATCGTCACGATCGGTAGTGCGCGTCTCAGGGTCTCGCGCGGCGCATCGTAGACGTCGTTGTAGCGGCCGAGATAGCAGCTGTCGTGATAGGCCATCGTGAGCGTGTTGCCCGCATCGGTCTCGAGCGGAACGCGGCCGGCCTCGAGCAAGCGCTCGATGTACGTGGAGTGATGAATCACCTCGTAGTTGCCGCCGAGCTGCGGATATTCGTTGCCGATCTGGTGGAAGCAGTGCGGGCAGAAGGTCACGATCGTCTTCACATCGTAGCGCGCGAGCGTTTCGATATTCTGCTTCGCGAGCGTCTGGTAGAGGTATTCATTCCCCATACGCCGCGCGGGGTCGCCGTTGCACGACTCCTCCTGCCCGAGGATTGCGAAGGGAACGCCGGCCGCCTGGAGGATGCGCGCGAAAGCGACGCTGATCTTTTTCGATCGATCGTCGAAGGAGCCCATGCAGCCGACCCAGAAGAGAATCTCCGGGCTCTCACCGCGTTCGACCAGCTCGGCCATCGTCGGAATGTCGAGCCCCTCGGCCCACTTCGCCCGATCGTCGGGGCGAAAGGCCCACGGCGATCCATTCCGCTCCATGGACTCGAACGTCGGAAGCACCTCGGGCGGAAAGCGCGACTCCATGAGCACGAGGTTGCGCCGCATGTCGACGATGTGATCGAGATGCTCGATGCCCACCGGGCATTCCTGAATGCAGGCGCGGCAGGTCGTGCACTGCCAGAGCTCCTCCTCGGTGATGAAGTTATCGAGGAGCCGATGCTCGAGAATCGCCGTGGCCCCCCTGCTTCCCTCATCGCCCTCGCCGTGGACGAGCGCGTGATGTGCGAGCTCCGAATAATCACCGAGGAGGAGGGGCGCCTTCTCCATGAGGCGGCGCCGCGTGTCGATGATGATCTTCCGCGGGCTCAGCACTTTGCCGGTGAGATGCGCGGGGCAGACGGAAGTGCATCGCCCGCACTCGGTGCACGTGTAACCGTCGAGCAGATCCTTCCACGTCATCTGGTCGACGTCGGCCGCACCGAACTGCTCGACGTTTTCTGCCTCGAGATCGAGAAAGCGGATCACGCCCTTCTGGCCCGGCCCCTGTGAATTCGAGAAGTACACGTTCGGAATCGAGGAAACGATGTGCAAATGCTTCGAGTAGGGCAGGTAGTTGAGAAACGCAAGCACGAGCAGCGCGTGCGCCCACCAGAATACGGCGTGCGCACCAACCAGCAGTCCTCCCGGCAGCGAACGCAGCGGAGTCGAGAGTGCATATGAGAGTGGCTTCGCGCGTGTGATCGAGTCCGGGTCGAGCGCGAGCTCCACCGCATTCACCGCGAACATCGTCACCATCAACCCGGCGATGGCCCCGAGGATGAGAAGCGCGTCGCTGTGCTCGAGATCGTCGCCTTCGAGCCGCGCGGGGTGCAGCACCAGACGCCGATAGAAGGCGAAGGCGATCGCGCCGAGCACGAGCGCGCCGAAGAGATCCTGCGACACGGAATAAAACTGGTAGAGCGAAGCGGGGAGGAACGCGTAGGAGAACGCGGGGAAGCTGCCGTGCAGCAGGAGCTCGATCGTCCCCGCCGTGAGCACGACGAAGCCCCAGAAGATGAGCGCGTGCATCGGGCCAGCCACCGGATCGCGCAGAATCTTCTTCTGCAGGAAGGCAACCGTGATGACGTTCCTCAAACGCACGAGCGGATGACCGCGACGTTCGTCGGGCTGCGCTATGCTGAGATAGGAAAGCAGCCGCTGGACGTTGTACGAAAAGAAGCCGACGGCCAGGAGCAGGACGAGCAGGAAAACGGCGTTCTCGGTTCGCATGGCACCGAAGCTACGGGGCGTGATGTAGCGGGACAACGGGGCACGCTCAACCCTTCGTGCGCGCCTCTTTCACGGCAGACGTGAGCACGGGGAGAATCTCGAGGACGTCGCCGACGATGCCGTAATCCGCGACCTTGAAGATCGGCGCTTCCTTGTCCTTGTTGATCGCGACGATCGTACGCGAGTTCCGCATGCCGGCGATGTGCTGGATCGCACCAGAGATACCGAGCGCGACGTACAGCTCCGGCGAGACCTGGCGTCCGGTCTGCCCGATCTGATCGCTATGCGGGCGCCACCCATCATCGGTCACCGCGCGCGTCGCACCCACCGCGGCATTCCCGAACGCCGCCGCGAGATCCTCCACCAGCTTGAAGTTTTCCGCGCTCTTGAGCCCACGCCCACCGCTCACGATCACCGGCGCATCGCCGATGTCGAGCTTCGCACTCCCGCCAACGATCATCTCCTTCACGACGAGCTTCGAAGCACCCGGATCCACCGCCGGCGCAGCAGTCTCGACGCGCGCGTCTTTGGGCGCCTCTAGCGCCGAACGGGCACCGGGTCTCAGCGTCACGATCGCCGGAGACCCCGTGAGCCTGAGCGTCGCGATCACCTTCCCCGCGTAGGCTGGGTGCTTCACGATGATCGCGTCGCCCGCGAGCTCGAGCTCCGTGACATCGGCCGCCATGCTCACACCCAGCTGCGCGGCCACGCGCGGCGCGAGATCGCGCCCCTGCGCGCTCGCCGAGAAGATCGCGGCGCGATAGTCACCGGACTTGATGCGCGCGGCGGCCGTCGCGGCCAGCACCTCGGCGTTCGCATTCGCGAGCCCCGCGTGCTCGACGACGATCACGACATCTGCACCGTACTTCCCGAGCTCGCCAGCGAGTGACGCGATCCCCGGTGCGCCCGCAAGCAACGCGTGCACCTCCCCGCCTCCAGTAGCATCCGCCAGGGCGCGGGCTGCACTCACCGCCTCGAACGCGACACGACGCAGCGCACCGCCGCGTGACTCCGCAAATGCAAACGTGTTCGCCACTAGAGCACCTTCGCTTCGGTGTGGAGCAATCGCACGAGCTCGGCCACGGCGCCCGGGCCCTCGCCCACGATGCGCCCCGCCGCGCGCTCGGGCGGCAGCTCCATCTTCACGAGCGTGAGATATTCCTCGCCAAGCTGCGCGGGCTTCACCTCGAGCGGCTTCTTCTTCGCAGCCATGATTCCCTTCAGCGCCGGATAGCGCGCTCGAGGCATCCCCTCATCGATCGTGACGACGGCCGGCAGCGGGAAGTCGACGATCTCCGCCGCGCCCTCGAGATCGCGGCGCGCGGTGCCACGCCCGTTCGCGATGTCCAGCGTCGATACTCCCGTCGCACACGGGAGGCCGAGCATTTCCGCGACCATCGGACCGACGGTCGCGTTGGCCGAGTCCACGGCCTGGCGCCCGAAGAAGATCAAATCGTAGCCGCCATCCTTCAGCTCCGCCGCGAGCGCGCGCGCGATCGCGAGTCCATCCGCCGGCACGCGATCCGCCTTGAGCTGCACCGCGCGATCGGCGCCCATGCTCAGCGCCTTGCGCAGCTGCTCCTGCACGACGTCCGGACCGAGCGAGATCACTACCGTCTCCCCCGGACCCTGCTTCTCGTTGAGCTGCAGCGCGGTCTCGACTGCGTAGCCGTCGAAGTCGCTCATGTCGTACTTGAGCCCCGCCTCATCGACCGCCGCACCGCTCGCCGCAATCCTGAACCGCGTCTCCATGTCCGGAACG
>JBBSEY010000050.1:0-16193 GCA_038239265.1 Gemmatimonadales bacterium
CTATACCCTGCTCGCCGGCGTTCCAGCGTGCCGCTGTTTCCCTGTCTACGTGAATGCGACCGTGAACGTAGAGCAGCTCGTTCGGATTCGTCGTGCCGCCGCGAGGGCACGCCCACGATGTCGTACCAAGCGCAGCGATCAGGACGAGGCGCTGCGCGAAAGTGCGCGTCCGCGTCGCGTTCGTATTCATCATCGATCACTCCCAGCAAGAGTAGTGTGCACCACGAGCCCGCGGTGCGCTATCGCACTCCATTCGTCGCGCGCTCGCGCATGCGCGCGACCTCACCTCGCAGTGGGGCATCCGCCCCCGCCCACAGCTCGGCAACCGCCGATCCCCACCGCTGTGCCGTGCGCGCATCGCCGGAATTCGCGGCAATGTCGCTGCGCAGCACCATGGCGCGCACGAGAAAGGCGGCATCCTGAACGTGATCGAGCAGATATGGATTCAGCGTGGGCAGCGCTGTGAGCGAAGCGTCGAGCTGTCGCGCGGCGGCTGCGGTATCGCCAACCTGCAGGAGGAGCCACGCTTCCTGATACGTGAGATAAATGGACAGCTCGCCGGGACGACCGAGCGAGCGCATTTTCGCGACGGCGCCGAGCTGTGCGCGCACCGCGGCCGTATCGTGGCGCGAGGCGGCTCGCTGAATCTCGAGCAGATAGTCGCCGCCGCCGCCCGTGCGCTGCAGCGAGAGCGCGGGGGCGACCGGGTACGCAAGCGTGAGGGGTACGTTGAGCACTGTCTCACGCATTCCCTGGCGTGCGCCACTCTGCACGTAGCTGTCGACGGCGCGGTCGACGTGCTGCGTACCCGCCGAAATGCTGTCGATCGGCGCGCCGAACGACGCGTAGCCGAGTAGCGTCCGCGCGAGCTCGGCAACGGGGGTTGGGGGCTGCACGAGGCGATTGTCCGTCGAGACGAATCGTACGGTTGGCGCCTCCGTGCGCAGCATGTCGATGGTACGCTGTACGCGTCCCCGGAGCGCGGCCACCGCCTTGAGCTCGTCCGCCTCGCCGGGACTCGTTGCGGGCCATCTGGCGAGCACCGAATCCGCGAGCGAGCGCGCGCCCGCGAAGTCGCTCGACACGAGCAGGAGCCGCGTGGCCATGATCGCGAGGCGGCGTCGCTCGGGATCGTCCGTTGCGAGCGAACGAGCCCGATCGAGCGATGCGATCGCCGAGCTGTCCCTCGTGCGCGCAGTGCCAAGGCGCCCTTCCAGCTCGAGCGCGCGCGCCAGTGACTCGAAGGCCGACGCGCTGCGAGGAAGCGCGACGGTCCATCCCGACGCAAGGCGCTCGAGCGTCGCGCGGTTCCGCGCGATGGCGGCGACATTCGTTGCGGGGCGACTCGCCTTGCCGATCGCGATGTCCGCGTATGGATAGGGTACGAAGGCAAGCGTATCGTTCGCGATGGCCGGATATGCCGCCCAGATCGAGCTGTCGCCTTCCGCGGCCCCGCGCCTGAGCTGCGCACTCTGCGTGAAGAGAAGACCGGAGAGCCGCTCGAAGCCGATTCCCGCGAACGCGAGATGCGCAGACGGCACCAACGTCATCGCCTTCGCGTATGCGCGAATGGCACTCTCGTACCCGCTTCGAAACTTCCACCCCGATGGACTCGCCGCCGATTTCACGATCACGGTATCCCGCGCCCGGCAGTCGCCGAGTCCATACCACACGGAGAAGTCGAGTGAGTCCTTCCCGGCACGCAGCCGCTCGTAACGCGCGCACGCATCCGCGAAGCGCCCCTCGCTCATGTCGAGCAACGCCGTGGCCAGGGTGCTGTCGCGCGTTGAAAGTCGCGACGATCGCGCCACCGCGCGCGCTGCGGCGGAGTGCCATTGCGCCGGATCCGCATTCCCGCGCCACGCCATCACCTGCGCGAGCCAGAAGTTGGCATGCGGATAATCCGAATCGAGATCGATCGCCGCGCGGAAGAGCGCCTCGGCACTGTCGAGCTGCCACGCCGCCAGCGCCTCGTGTGCTCGGAAGTACGTCGTGAGTGCGGCGATGGAGCGCGAGCCCCGGACGCCGTCCGAGCTCGAGGGGAGCGTTGCCCGTCCCGACGCCGAGACGGGGACCAGGAGCGTGTCGGCCAGCTCATCGAAGCGACGCTCGGCGTCGCCGAGATCGGCGCGCAGTGTGACCGTGTACTGCTTCACCGGCTTCTCGGTGCGTACATCGTAGATGAGGCCGCGCACGTCGATGTTCCCGCGCGCGGCCCACACTTCGCCCCAGGCCATTCGCCCCGCGCGCAGCGAGCGGGCCGCGCGGAGCGCATCCTTGAGCGAGAGCGGCGCTGCGTTCGCGCGGGCGCGCGCATCGTGCGCGCGCATGTCGTCGACGAGGGTGATGCCGTTCCACCTGCCGAACGCTTCGTACAGGAGCTGCTGACAGTTGTCGCCGTCGAGCAGCTGCGGTGCCGCGTTCGCGCGGTGCACGAAGGGGAGCACGACGTACAGGTCGGGATCGAGCGGCGCGGGCCTGAATGCGAAGAAGAGTGTGGCGAGCGCGCCGAGTCCGACGACGGCCGCGGTCCATCGCCAGATGGGGGAAAGATTCCGCTTCTCATTCGTGCCAGCCATCGCCGTGCTCTCCGCGATCGCGAGTGCGGAGGAGAACGCCGTCATGCTCTGAAAGCGATTCGCGGGAATCGGCGCGAGCGCCTTCAGCACCGCCGCATCCACGGCCGCCGGAACTTCGGGACGCTTCTGCCGAATCGAAGCGGCGGGCTCGCCGAAGCGCTGCGCGAGAATCGCGAGCGCGGTCGGGCCGCTGAAGGGCACTTTCCCCGCGAGCATCTCGTATGCGACGCAGCCCAGACTATAGAGGTCGCTGCGGCCGTCGATCGGATCGGCCGATCCCTGCTCGGGGCTCATGTAGGAGATCGTGCCGATGGCGAAACCGGCATCGGTCAGGCGCCGGCCGCCGGCCCGGCTCACAGCGTGCGCGATGCCGAAGTCTCCGACGAGTGCATGCCCTTCGGAGAGCAGGATATTTTCGGGCTTGATGTCGCGGTGGATGACGTCGTGCGCGTGCGCGTACGCGAGCGCATCCGCGACCTCGCGCGCGAGACGGATCGCGTCGTCGACCGGCAGCCGCTTCTCGCGCTTGATCCGACCGCGCAGCGACTCACCGGCGATGTACGGCATCACGTAGAAGAGCGCGCCCTCCCATTCTCCCGAATCGTAGAGGGGGAGAATGTGCGGATGCTGAAGGCGCGCGAGGAGCGCGATCTCACGGCGGAATCGCTCGGTCGCCTGGCCGTCCGCGACCTCCGCGTGGATGAACTTGAGCGCGACCCGTCGATCGTGCCGGATGTCGTGCGCGAGGTAGACGGTCGCCATGCCGCCGCGGCCGAGCTCGCGTTCGATTTGATAACGACCGGCGATGACCGCTCCACTCTCGCGCGATGAGGAGAGCAGGTCTGCCGGCTCCGCGTCGTCGGACAAGTGAGCCGGCCTTGCGAGAGACGGATGAGGTGACTCGCTATCTTAGGCGCGGCGCGGGGGCCCGGCAAGCGTTTCCCGCAGATTCCCGCACCCGCGATACGACTGTGACGGCCCCTCTCGCCCACCGTAGATTCCCCCATGCGAATGACCCGGCTTCTCGCTGCGTGTGCCCTCGGCCTGGTCGCCTTCGCGGGGGTGCTCGGGATCACCTCCGGAGCCGGTCCGGGGCTCGATCCCGACAGCATGTCGTATCTCCAAGCGGCGACCACGCTCGCGCATGGGCAGGGGCTGCGCGATGTCCAGCGCGAATGGACGAGCGTGGACAGCACGATGCCGCTGGCGCACTGGCCACCGGGGTATCCGATCGTGATCGCGGGCGCGGAGCTCGCACGGGCGGGCGCGATTCAAAGCGCGCGCTACATCGACGCGTCCGCGGCGCTCGTATCGATCGCGATCGTCGTGTGGCTCCTGGCGAGCGTCGCTGGAGTGGGCGCGGGGATCGTCGGCGGGCTGCTCGTCATGGCAACGCCGGCGATCGTGCAGGTGCACGAAAGTGTGTTGAGCGAGCCGTTGTTCATCGCGCTGCTCGTGCTCGCACTCGCGGCGATGGTGCGGGTGCGGGACAGGCCGATCGTGTCCGGGTTGCTCGCGGCGATCGCCGGCATCGTGCGATACGCTGGTCTGTCGGTCATTGGTGGCGTGGTGCTCTGGCAGCTGGCGCGCGCGGGGACCGCGCGTCAGCGCATCTCACGCGCGCTCATTGCCGCGCTTCCGGCGGTCGTGCTCGAGGGCGCATGGGTGCTACGCACCATGCACAGTGCGGGGCCGAGCGCGATACGAAAGATCAGCGTGTACGGCGAGCTCGCATCGACGCTGCGGGAAGGGTGGCGCACCACATCCGCGTGGCTGGTGCCGGGGATGGGAGAGGTGTGGGGGATCTTCGTGGCGGCAGCCGTCGCGGCACTCCTCGTGACTGCGATCTGGGAATCGCGGCCACTGCGCGGCAGGCAGAATCCGGCGGTAGCCGCGGCGCTGCTGGCTGCGTGCTATCTCGGGCTCGTGCTCGCGTCGCGGCTGTTCGCGGATCCGGGCATTCCACTCGACGACCGATTGATGGCGCCGCTACTCGTGCTCGTGGAGATCACGATGGTGTTGATCGTCGCGCCCGCGTGGAAGCGGTGGCCGATCGCGGCCAGGAGCGGAGTCGCGGTGCTCGTGCTGCTCTGGTGGGGCGCGGCGATTCGCGTGAGCGGCGCCAGCGCGCGATACGCCGTGGAGACGGGAAACGACTTCGCCGAGGATTGCTGGCGGAGCTCGCCGCTCACGGCGTGGGTGCGGGCGAATTCGGGGGGGCGGCCGGTGTACACGAACGTTCCCGAGGCGCTGTACTTCCATTCCGGGCGGCTCTCGCACGAGTTCCCCGATGAGACCGATGCAGCCACGGTGCGCGCCTTCACCGATACCCTCACGCGGCGCGGTGCCCTGGTGGTCGATTTCGACGAGAGTTGTGGCGCGGTGAACAACTCCGATTCGGTGCTGACGCGTCTGCCGCTCCGCGTAGTCACGGCGATGCCCACGGGGCGGGTGCTCGAGAGCATCCCCGAAGCGGAGCGCCAGGCGACGTTGCCTTCGAGATAGCGGCGCCGACACCTTCCGCCGGTACTGGACGTATGAGAGCTTAGCTCCAGCCGCCGTTGCGGTTCATTCATGCTTCCACGCAGGAACCACCCCGCATGTCCATTCCCGTCGAAGCCATCGTCGTCCCGATCGTCTTCGGCATTCCGGGGGTGGTGATCATGACGAAGATGTGGTTCAACCATAAGGAAAAGATGGCCGGGCTCGCGGGTCCGCGGACGGGAACCGCGCTGCTCGATGCGCGACTCGCGCGCGTGGAGCAGGCGGTGGAGTCGATCGCAGTCGAGATCGAGCGTGTGAGCGAGGGGCAGCGATTCGTGACGAAGCTGATGATCGATCGCGCTTCTCCGGGGGCGGGGCAGCTTCCTCCGGGGCAGCAGGGGAAGTAGGGGGCAGCCGGCTCGATGGTCGCGATGTCGATTCGCGTCGTGCGCCTCACGTCGGCAGACGTCGAGCGTTTTCGCCAGGTGAGGCTCGAAGGGCTGCGCAGCGATCCGATCGGCTTCCGATACAGCGAGGCGGAGGACGCCGCAGTCGGCACCGACGTGTGGGCCGCGCGCCTCGATCGCGACTTCGTAGTCGCCGCACTCCGCGAAGGGAGCGACGAGATCCTGGGCGTCGGGGGCTACAGCCGCTTCACGGGGGACAAGCTCGCGCACAAGGGGCTGATCTGGGGGATGTACGTGCGCGCGTCCGCGCGCGGTTCCGGCGCAGCCGACGCAATAATGGAAGCGCTCATCGCTCACGCCCGGCGCGAGGTGCGGCAACTGCAGCTCACCGTGATGTCGGACAACGCGCGCGCTCGACGTTTCTACGAGCGACACGGCTTCATCGCGTACGGTACGGAGCCCGAGGCGGTGCGGCAGGGGGACGAATTTCGAGACGAGAGTTCGATGTGGCTGTCGCTCGGCTCCGGCGCGCCACAACAGCGGCTCGAGCTCGGCGATACCCGCTAATTCACTACGCTCATCCCGACTCGCAAGCGACCATTCCCCGCTGGCACCGTGAAGAAGTGCGCGTAGCGATCTTTATAGTGGATGCGCACGAGCTGGACGGCGGCTATGCTGCCGTAGATCAGCGAGACCTGCGCTTTGGAGAGCGATGAGGTCTTCGCCATGAAGGTCACGTCGCTCACGCTCGCGCTGCGGCCGAGGGTGATGTAGAAGAGAACGGTGCCGAGGCCGCCGGCCAACAGTCCCCGCTCGAATGGGCGGGCGACGCTGCCGTGCGAATGATGGACGTCGAGCACCGTCTCGTCCATGATCGTTTGCACGTTGAGCCCGGCGCTCGAAAAGATGAACTGCTTGCGCGGCTCGATGCGCGAGTCGATTCCGGAATAGATGGTCGGGCGCCAGTGATTGAAGCCGAACGAGGGGTGTCCGCCGACGGCGTACGACGCGATGACGTGTCCGCTCTCGTGTGCCAGGATGCTCGTGATGAATCCGAGGGCGAAACGGAGCTTGTAGTGCGGCTGTGCAACCGGAGCGGGCGCCGCACGGGTCGTATCGAGGGCGCTCGCCTGGGCGCGTACGCTCGTCGCGACGAGGGAAAGGAGGAGCAGAATCCACCGAGTGCGCATCGGCGAGAGATAATCGCCGGCGCTCCCGCCCGTAACCCGATCGATCAGTTGCGCACCCGGGAGGCCTTTCAGCTGCACGGCTCCGCGGGCCAGCGCGACCCGTAGTCTCAGTTCAGCAGCGACACCTCGGCCAACTTCACGAACTTCGTGAGATTCACCGAGCCGTTCACCGTTTCGAGGTGCACGCGCCGCGCGCCTTCGTCGAGCTTGATGCGGTAGTGATGCTTGTCCGTTCGGGCGGAGTCAGCGTGTGGATAGTTCGCCGTGATCGAGCCGTTGGTGTTCTCGAGATCGATCGCGCCGCCGATGTTGTCGGGCATGACGGTGGTGATCGAGCCGTTCACCGTCTCGAGATGCACGTCCCCTGAATCGGGGAGCTGGGCCATGCTGGCGATGATCGAGCCGTTGACCGTCTCACCATTGACGGTGCCATTGGTCGTCGAGACGACGATGTCGCCGTTGACGGTCTCGGCCTTCACATTCCCGGCGACATTCTGCACGGCAACTTTGCCGTTCACCGTTCCGAGCCGCAGGTTGACGCCCGCCGGTACGTGAACCGTATAGCGCACCGTGATGGGGTGACGGCGGCTGAAGAACGTGAACGGCGAGAACGTGGTGGTGTGCTTTTGCGTGTCGCCGCAGCTGTCGGTGGACTTCGCGCCAAAGAGCGTGCAGAAGTACGCCTCGTTGGCCGTGATCGTCTGCTTCACCTGCACCGCAGCCGGAGACGCGTTTACGATTACCGCGTCGACCGAGAGCTTGTTCGTCGTCGAGGCGAGGACTGCGATCGAGCCATCGACGTTGTCGATGCGCACCGTCGCGCCCGGCGCGACATCTCCGGTCCAGCTGAAATTGCGGGTCGGATAATTGTCATAAGGAGCGCACGACGACACGATGGCGGTGACAGCGAGAACGCAGAAAATGTTGCGCATGATGAGCTCCGGGACGGGCGAGTCGGGATGACCTGCCCGTCCCTACGCGGAAGGGTTCAGCCGAGTTTCCGAAGCCTCACGGATCCGTTGGTGGTATGGAGCTCCACCCGCCTTCCGCCCTGGCCGACCGTACCATGCACGTGCTTGCCAACCAGTCCCTTGCTGATCGTGAGCGGGAAGTCGGTCTCGATGCTCCCGTTCGTGGTTTCGGCGTCGACATCGGCGCTAAGATCCGACGGCGCCTCGAGCTGTACGGAGCCATTGGTCGATTCGAGCTGGAGCGGCTCATCGGACTTGATCAGATGCTCGATGCTGGCGCGCACTTCGCCATTGACCGTGCGAGCGTTGACCGGCCCGCCGAGCGTCGAGACCGTGACGCGACCGTTCACGGTTTCGGCGTCGACGGCGGCGGTTGCTCCCTCGACGTCGACGGAGCCATTGACGGTGTTGAGATCGACCTTCACTCCCTTCGCGACATGCACCGTAAAGCGAACCGAGACATCGTTGTGCCGGTTTTCATCCCAGTCCCGGTGCGAGCGGCGATCGTGATCGTTACAGTCCTTCTCCTCGCCCCACAGTGCACACACGGTGACACCGTTGTTCCCCGGCTCGACGAGAATGCGAACCATCGAGGGATCGCCGCGGCGCCACTGCTTGACGGCGGTGACGGTGGTCGAGGGATTCTCGGATGCGACCACGTCGATGCTGCCGTTGAGATTCTGCACGCGGATCGTGCCTCCGGCCGCGATCGCGTGCTTCGAGCTGAATGAGCTGTCGGCCTTATAGTCGCGATTGTAGTCGCTCTGGGCACGGAGCGTTCCTGTAAACGCGATGAGCGCCATCGCGGTGATCGAAGCGGGAAGGAAGCGGCGCATGTCAGTTGTCTCCATGTGAGCGGCAGCCCGAGATATGAACATCGCCGCTGAAGGTCTTGAGAGTGAAGTGGGCACCGCCGCCGTGCCCGATCGTGTAGGTACCGCGTTTGCCCATGCGGCTCCCGCTTCCGTTCGGCTGCATCGTGATCGAGCAGGAGGTATCGAGATCGCCGCTGTACGTCTCGACATCGAGCGTCGCATCGCCGCCGCCGCCCGCGATGTTCACGTCGACGTCCCCCGAGTGCGAGTGGAACTCGTAGCGCCCCTTGGAGTCGACGGGCCCCGAGAAGCGCACTTCACCCGACACGGTCTCGGTGCGCACGAAGGAAGAGGTGATGTCGTCGAGAACGACGTTGCCGCTCACGCTCTGGGCGGAGACCTCTCCGGTGATCTGTTTGGCGTGGATGTCCCCGCTCACGGTGTTGACGCGTACGCCGGCGCTCACGTGGACCACCGTCGCATCGCCGGAGATCGTCTCGAGAACGGCGTGGCTCGCGACATTGGTCACGTCGAGGTCGCCGCTCACCGAGTGCGCTTCGACATCGGCGACGTCGCGGAGCTTGATGTCCCCCGAGAGCGAGCGCACGAGCAGGCGCGCCGACTTCGGCATGCTCACCTCGATCCGGTTGTGTCCGTTGCCGTCGCCATCGTCATCATCGTCTGCATCGTCGCGGTAGCTGTCGTGCTCGGGTGACTCGATCAGCGACACACGCGACGACGAGGATTCGAAGGTGAGGCGACTGTGCGACGACGCGCGGAGCTTCACCTGGTCGCCATCGGTGCCCACGATGGTGATGTCACCGGAGAAGCTCTGCAGATCCACCGTGCCGGTGCGGCTCAGCGCGACGGTCGTGTCGATGCGCGACTCGACGCGGTTGTCGCGATCGCTCCGGCTGTCGTAGTGCCGGGGAGGCTTCGGCGGCCGCGGCACGGAGTGCTGCGCCTCGAGCGGCAGCGCGACGATGAGCAGTGCGAGTGCGGCAAGGCGCCAGGGGGCGTGCATGATCGACTCCATCAGCTTTGAGAAGGAAGAAATGCGACAGTACGAAGGAGCTCGACTTTGCTGCCGAGCACGTTATCGAGCTGGTTCGAGAGCAGGGGACTCTTCGGATCCTTCGCGAGTGCCGCACGACTCTCGGTGATCGCCTTGTTGATGATCCTTAGATTCTGCTCGATGATCGCGACCGTTCGTGGATCGAGCGATTCGCGGCGGGTGCGCACGACGCTGTCGAGCATGGTGATCTCGTTGTCGTAGACTCTGGCGGCGCTGAGCTCCTTCTTCGAGCGGGACGCGAGCGTCGCCTTCGCGGCGGGAGCCTGCGTGGTCGCGACGCGGGGTGCCGGCACGATGGACGCCGAGGCGCCGTCGAGGGAGTCTCGATGCTGCGTCGGGGGCTGCTGCGCCACGGGCTGCTGCGCCACGGGCTGCTGCGCCACGGGCTGCTGCGCCACGGGCTGCTGCGCCACGGTGATCGCGGGCGCCGCCGTGCCGCCGCCATGCGTGGCGACGAGATACGTGGTGCCCGCGCTCACCGCGATCAGCGCCGCTGCAGCGATCGCGAGCCCCCACGTCCGGCGAGGTACAGGGCGTGCCACGGACGGTGCGCTGGCGAACGACGTGACCGGCGTGGTGATGCGCGACTCGATTCCCGACCAGAGATCCCTCGAGGGTGTAAGCAGTGGCAGCGTCGCCGCGCCGGAGGAAATCGCCCGGAGCTCGGCGAGCACCGCTCCGCACGACGCACACTCGGCGAGGTGCTGCTCGGCCGTGCCCTGATCGGCAGGGGCGAGATCACCTTCGAGGTATGCGGCGAGCTGCTCGCACATCAGATCGCAGTCGTGCTTGTCGTAAGTCATCGTGTCAGAGACTCCCGTAAGAGCAGCCGCGCACGGTGCAGCTGCGCCTTGCATCCACCTGCCGTGACGCCGAGCATCGTTCCGATCTCTTCGTGCGTGAAGCCTTCGACGTCGTGCAGCACGAACACTCGTCGTGCGCCCTTCGGCAGCTGCGCGATCGCCCGCTCGATGTCCATCTTCTCTGCGTGCATCGGTTGCGCGCTCGATGCGGCCGGCGGTGCACTGTCTTCGTCGTCATCCGACGAGACCGTTCGGCCGCGTTCCCGAACATCCACCCGCCGCTCGTTGAGCACGACGTTGACGGTGAGGCGATGCAGCCAGGTCGAGAAGGCACTCTCGCCCCTGAACGTGGGGAGCTTTTCCCACACTCGAACGAACACATCCTGCGTCAGCTCTTCGGCGCGGGTACGATCACCCGTCATCCGCACGCAGAGCGAGAAGACGTGATTCAGATGCGTGCGGTAGACATGCTCGAACGCATGTCTGTCCCCGCTCGCGGCGCGGGCGACCGCCGAGCCGCCGTCATTGGTGGTATCCATTGGGGGCTGAATTGGAACCACCTCGGTCGCCGTCGCCGTCATCCAAATCGACCCTCTGGTCTCGTTGGGTGATGAGATGACGTGAATGACGGAAGGGTTTGAACGCCTAGGAGCCTGTGGTGGCGTCCAACCGGTCGATCAGCGCCGGGAGCTCGCGAATGTGCTCGAGGAGCCAGGTTGGGCGTGCCTGCTCGAGGACCGTACGAGAGAAGGGCCCCCAAAGTGCCGCGACGCTCGTGACGCCTGCGGCGTTGCCCGCCGCAATGTCGTGCGGGGAGTCGCCGAGGAAGAGTGCCGTCTCGGCCTTTGCGCCCAGCTCGGCGAGGGCGTGGAGGACCGGCGCCGGATCTGGTTTGTGGCGCTCGGTGGAGTCCATTCCTACGACGACGTCGATCGAATCGGTGAGGTGGAGCCAGGTGAGGGCGCGATGCGCGAGGTCATTCGACTTGCTGGTGACGAGCGCCGTGGGGTGACCGCGTGACTTGAGAAGAACGAGCGTTTCGCCGACCCCTTCGAACTCGCGGAGCATCTCATCGTGGTGCGCGCGCTGGAAGTCGCGATAGGTCAGGATCATCCGTTGCGCGTCGTCTTCGCTGGACACGAAGTGGCGCATCTGCGTAATGAGCGGAGTGCCGATGCCGGCGATCCACTCTTCGTCCGGGGGTGTGTCGTTGGGGCGGTGCGCGGCGAAGGCGTGGTGGAAGGCTGCGAGGAGGAGCGCGACGGAGTCGGCGAGCGTACCGTCGAGGTCGAAGAGAAGGGCGCGTGGGGTGTGCGAGTGCATGCGGGAAAGTTAGTGTAAAGGTGCAGCGCATTCGGAAGTAGCGAATGCGTCGGCACGAACGTCGCGTGATCGTCGCCAATCGGTTCCTCGACTCACTCAAATCCGAATCCCATGCCTCCGTTGACATGGCCCTACGTGCATCTGCTGGTCAATCACTTCCCGGTCGTGCTCGCGGCCATGGGGTTCTTCGCCGTGCTCGGCGCGCTCGTCACGGGACACCGCGGCCTTTGGCTCTACGCGATGGGGACGCTGACGGTTGCCGGGTTGATCGTGTATCCCGTGCACTTCACCGGCGACGAGGCGTCGCACGCGCTTCGAGGAACGTGGTACATCCAGCGCGACGCGATCCACGCGCACGATGACGCGGCCGGGCTCACGATGCTGTCGACGCTGCTCGTCGGACTGATCTGCGCTTACGGATGGTGGCGCGCCCTCAAGCGGCGCGACGAGCTCATCCCGGCGTGGGTCCGCGCGGCGGTCGCGGTCGGTGCGCTCGTCGCAATGGGCGGCGCATCGTACACGTCGTACCTCGGCGGGAAGATCATTCACAACGCTCCGATCCTGGAGTTGCCCACGGCGCCGGCAGGGTTGCCCGCGGGTGTGGTGGCCCCGGCGCGCGATACCATGAGTGGGCCTGAGTAGCCGCGGGGATAAACGCCATGCCAGCAACGCCACACATCGAAAAGCACTTCACGGCAGGGGACACCGTCCGCGATGTCGTCATCGGCATGTCGGACGGGCTCACGGTTCCATTCGCGCTGGCCGCAGGTCTCTCCGGGGCGGTCATCGCCGCGCACGTCGTGATCACGGCCGGGCTCGCGGAAGTTGCGGCAGGCTCGATCGCGATGGGGCTCGGCGGATACCTCGCCGCGAGGAGCGACGCCGAGCACTACGCGAGCGAGCTCGCGCGCGAGGAGCAGGAGATCATCGATGTGCCCGAGGCGGAGGCCGCCGAGGTCGCCGATGTGTTTCGAGCGTACGGCCTTTCGGCGGACGAGACGGATCAGGTCGTCGCCGCGCTCCGCACGCGTCCCGAAGCGTGGCGCGATTTCATGATGCGGTTCGAGCTCGGCCTCGAGGCTCCGGATCCCAAGCGCGCGCTCCGCAGTGCGCTGACCATCGCGATGGCGTACGCGGTGGGCGGGATGGTGCCGCTCTCCCCGTACTTCTTCGCGGCGAGCGTGCGGGAAGGGCTCAAGGTATCGGCCGGGGTCACCATGGTCGCGCTCTTCGTTTTCGGATTCGTCAAATCGCGCTTCACGGGCGCGCCAAAGCTTCGCGGTGCTCTGCAGACGGTGCTCATCGGCGCCCTCGCGGCAGGCGCCGCGTTTCTCATCGCCCGCGCGGTGTCGTAACGCCCTCGGCCACATCGCGCCGACCGAGGGTGCGCTGCTCCAGGAAGTGATTGACGTCGCGGTGATTCTCAAGGCGCTGCGCGCGAGCGTCGCATTGGTGGAGGCTACATCACCGTCTTCGGCGCCTTCACCGTTACCGCAGGCACATCGAGCTCCTTCATCATCCGGTTGAAGGCGCCGACGTCCCCGGTTTCCAGAGCGTGAAGCTTCTGCAGCTCTGCATCGACCTTCCCGGCCAGCTCCTTGAGTGACGCGAGCTGCGACTGCGTCGGCGCTGCGTCGCCAGTGAGGAGCTGCCCATTCAATGTCAGCATCATGTTGTAGAGCTTGACCGGATAGTGCAGCGTGATCTCATCCGCGTGCGAGTGGACCTCGATCAGCGCCGCGCGAATCTCCTCCATCTTCGCGCGCAGCGGCTTCCCGGCGCTCCTTACCCGTGATCCATACGACGCGTCCTTCGCCTGCTTGATTCGCGCGTCGATCTGCTCCTGCATCGTCTCGATGTCCTTCGCTGCGCTCACGGTAGAGTCGAGGCGGTCGCGGAGCTCCAGCCAGGCCGAGAGCTGCGCCTGCTGCGCGACGGCTTTGACCGTGGTGCGCGGATCGTTCACGACGATGAACGGCTGCGAATACGTCTTCCCTGCAACCGTGAGACGGACGGTGTAGCTGCCGGGGAGCACCTGCATGCCGGTCGTCGTTCCGTAGTCGACAATGATGTTGCTGATGTGCTTGACGTCGGGGTAGCGCAGATTCCACACGAAGCGATTGACGCCGACGCGCCTGGGGACCAGCGAGTCGCTTGGCGCGTACGACGTGCTGTCTGCGCCCTCGATTTTTTTCTTGCGCCCCATCGCGGCCGTCGTATCGCGCTGCGCCTTCCCGATCGAGTCCTTCGCGACGGAGTCACTCGCAGCGCTGTCGGGCGCGGGCGCGCCGGCCGACGAAAATGTGCGGATGGTCTTTCCCTCACGATCGAGGAAGGCGAGCGTGACCGGGCCGGTCGCGTTCTCGTGAAGCCAGTAGTCTACCGTCACGCCGCCGCGCGGATTCTGTCCTACGCTCGCCGCGGGACGTCCGGATCCAGCGTCCCACCGTATCGCGGTATCGGGTACGAAGACGTGCACCGCCTCGCGTCGCACGGCATCGGTGATCTGCCGCAGCACCGAGACGTGGTCCAACACCCAGAACGAGCGCCCGTGCGTGGCGACGATAAGATCGTTGTCGTGCACGATGAGATCGCGTGCCGAGCTCCGCGGACGACCGAGCTGGAGCGACTGCCAGTGAGCGCCGTCATCGAACGAGACGTAGACGCCGCTCTCCGTGCCCGCGTAGAGCAGCCCGCGTGCGACGGGGTCCTCGCGGATCACGCGCGTGTAGGCGAGCTCGGGGATGCCGGCGTCAATGCGAGTCCACGTCTTCCCGTAGTCCGCCGTGCGATAGAGATAGGGGTGAAGGTCATCCTGCTGATACCGATTCGCAGCGAGATACGCAGTGCCGGCATCGTGGTGTCCGGGATCGATGATGCTCACGCGCGTGAACTTTCCGGGAAAGTGCGGCGTGACGTCCTGCCACGTCGCCCCGTTGTCGCGCGAGATGTGCACGAGACCATCATCCGAGCCCGCCCATAACACCCCCGCCTTCACCGGCGACTCCGCGAAGGCGAAGATCGTGGCGTAGATCTCCGTTCCGGTTTCGTCGCGCGTGATCGGGCCGCCCACGTGGCCGAGGGTGGCGGGGTCGTGCAAGGTGAGATCCGCCGAGATCGCGGTCCAGCTCTCCCCCTCATCCGTCGTGCGAAACACCTTCTGCGCCGTCGCGTACATCGTTCCCGGCGCGCTCGGCGAGAGGAGAAAGGGGAAGGTCCACTGAAAGCGAAGGGGAACATCCTTCGCCGCGTAGCCGTCGTAGTTCGGGAGTGCGATGCTGATGTCGCGTAGCTCGTTCGCCTTCTCGTTCAGACGCTGCAGCTGGCCCCAGTACGACGCGCCGTAGGTGATGTCGGGGTTGCGCGGATCGACCGCGAGATAGCCGGACTCGCCGAACGGCAGCGCATCCCAGTCCTGACGGGTGATCGCCCCCTCGTCGGAGCGGCTCTTGATTCGCACGCTCGAATTGTCCTGCTGCGCGCCGTAGAGCCGATACGGAAATTGATTGTCGGCGAGGACGTGATAGAACTGCGATGTCGGCTGATTGTCCTGCGAGGACCAGTGCTCGCCGCCGTCGAGCGACAGCGTCGCGCCGCCGTCGTTTCCCTCGATCATCCGCTTCGAATCGTCCGGATCGATCCAGAGTTCGTGATCGTCGCCGTGCGGCACCCGCATCCGCTGAAAGGTGTGGCCACCGTCGATGGACTTGTACGTGCCGAGATTCATCACCCACACGACGTTCGGATCCTGCGGGTCCGCCGTGATGAGGCTGTAGTACCACGGGCGCACCATGAAGTCCTGATCACCGTTCACGCGCTTCCACTTCGCCCCGGAATCTTCGGAGCGATAGATACCGCCGAGCGAATCGTCGGGGGATGTCTCGACGTAGGCGTAGATGCGATTCGGCATCGATGCAGAGACCGATACGCCGATGCGGCCGATGGGAACGTCCGGCATTCCCGGATTGTCGGTGAGCTCCGTCCACGTGTCCCCGCCGTCGGTGCTCTTCCACAGGCCGCTCTTGCCGCCGCCTGCACTGAAGCCCCACGGGAACCGCTGGAAGCGCCACATCGATGCGTACAGGATGCGCGGGTTCGTCGGATCCATCGCGAGGTCGATCGCGCCGGTGCTGTCGTCGACGAAGAGCACGCGCTTCCACGTCGTTCCGCCGTCCCGCGAGCGATAGACGCCGCGATCGGGATTGGGTCCGAATGCATGGCCGTACGCAGCGACGAAGAGATCATCCGGATCCCTGGGATTGACGCGGATGGCGGCGATCTGCTCGGTCTTCTCGAGTCCGATGTGCTTCCAGCTCTGGCCACCGTCGGTCGAGCGATACATCCCGTCGCCGACGGTGAGGTCCTCGCGGAAGTCGGTCTCGCCGGTGCCCACGTAGATGACGTTGCGATCCGACGGCGCGACCGCGATCGCGCCAACGGAAGCGATGGTCGACGTCCCATCCGTGATGTTCCGCCAAGTTGCGCCCGCATCGACCGTTTTCCAGACCCCGCCGTCCACCGCACCGAAATAGAAGGTGCGCTTCTC
>JBBSEY010000051.1:0-16150 GCA_038239265.1 Gemmatimonadales bacterium
CTCGCGACGGCACGAGTGACGGTCAGATCCTGCGACTCGTCGAGCAGGCACACGCCGCCGCGCCGGGTACGAAAATTGTGATTCATCCGGCGCCTGCGGGGGAGAAGTCCCCTCTCGACCGCCGGTATGCGACGCTGCTCGAGCAGGCGACCGTGATTCATCGTGATGTCGTACTGTCGTTCCGGATTCCCGGGCCTGTCGGGACCCGTTAGGAACCCGCTGTTTGTTCTCCGTGTCTAATACTCAATGAATACTTCCGCCACCGACGAATACGACGTTCCCCGGCTGACACCGGCGGTGCAGTGGATCATTGCGATCAACGTCGCGGTGTTCTTCCTGCAGCTCACGCTCGTGCGTCCGGCGGACATGGTGGCGGCGCTCGCGTTCAAGAGCCCGGGCGATCTCACGCAACGCCCGTGGACGATCGCGACGTACATGTTCGTGCATGCGGGATTCATCCATCTCGCGTTCAACATGTGGACACTCTGGCTGTTCGGCCCACGGCTGGAGCAGGCGTGGGGGCAGCGGAGCTTCAGCTTTTACTATCTGCTGTGCGGGCTGGGCGGATGGCTCGCCGATCTCCTCATCATCCACAATGGCTCGCCGCTGCTCGGCGCGTCGGCTGCGATCTTCGGTGTGATGCTGGCGTACGCGATGCGCTGGCCGGACGATGAAGTGCGCGTCTTTCCGTTCGTCTTCGTCGCGATGAAGGTGCGCTGGTTCGTGGTGCTGCTCGCGGCATGGAATCTCATTCTCGGCGTGATGGCGCTGCAGCCGACGGACGGCATGGCGTATATGGCGCACCTGGGCGGCTTCGCCATCGGCTGGCTGTATCTGCGGGCGGCGTCGGTGCCGAGCCTCGATCGGCTGCGTCAGCGGATGTCGCAGATTCCGGATGTGCCGGACGAGCCGCCGCGCGCGATTCCGCGTACGCAGACGCGCTCGCGCGAGCGGACTACGGAGATCGATGAGATCGTGGCGCGCAGCAACGCGAGGGCGTCGAAGCGGCAGAGCGCGACGATGGCGCTTCCGGGAAAGGTCGGGAAGCAGAAGAGCGAGCAGTTGAATCTCGTACTCGACAAGATCTCCGAGCGCGGCATCGAGAGTCTGTCTGGGGATGAGCGGCGGTTGCTCGAAGAGATGTCGAAGCAGCTGCGACGCGACTGAGCGCACGCTCGGAGCATGCTGGACAAAACGGGGGCAGCCAGTGAATGGCTGCCCCCGTTGCGTTTAATAAAAAGCCCCCAGGGACAGGCCCTGGGGGCAAAGCCGCCACGCCGTTCCCGCGGCGGCAACGGTCAACCCAGAGAGGGCTGACACTCCATGAACGTATAGTCGGGTCCGGCCTGCGTCCAGATGGAAGGTCGACCGGTCAGAAGGGACGGTCGAATACGGAGTTAACGAACATTAGAGCGGTTTAACTTGCATTTGGGCGGTGGCGCTCCAACCTTGTGGCCTCTCCTGTACGGCTCGCTAGGCATTCCCTTGTCTCCGACCCGGAGCTCGCCCGTGCACTTCCCCACCACACTGCTCTCGTTCACCGTGCTCGTCTGTTCTTCTCTTGGAGCGCAGAAGGTCGCGCCGATTCCTTCTCGCCCTCGACTCGATGCCGGAGCGGACACCAATGATGCGGGCTCGTACTACCGGTACGGACTGCAGCTGGTGAACGGCAAGCCTGCCGAGTCGGTGAAGGCGTTTTACTGGGCGCTGCAGATCGATCCGGGGTCGGCGGAGGCGATGTATGCGCTTCGCACGTCGACGCTATTGGCGATGACCCCAGGCGATTTGTTCGAATATTTCGATTGGAACAGGAAGAAGCGGCAGCCCGAGTATCTGGCACTCGATTCCCTGCTCTACCGCGCGTACACGGTGAATCCGTTCGTCTATCGCAACATGGATGTGCCACTCATCCGCGCGCTCATCGAGGCAAATGCGATCAAGTACGATCCGTCGATCGATCGTGCGGAGTTGGGGCACGAGGTGCTCGAGCACCTGAATTCGATGCGAAAGCAAGGATGGCTCTCATACGCGGAGGGGCGGCTTCCCGATGCGCTGGAAGGCTATTCGAAGCAGCTGCACGATAAGGGACGAAACAAGAAGGATCACGAGGACAACGACAGCGAGATCCACGCGGATCGCGCACGCGTCTTCTATCAGATGGGAAACATGGACAGCGCGCGGGCGGAGCTCACCGCTGCGATCTCGGGCTTTCGCGAGCGAGACAAGAAGGATGTCGTCATCCTCTACGAGTCGAAGGCGATGTACGAGCAGTCGCTCGGCATGATCAACGAGCGCTCGAACAGGGCGGATGAGGCACGTGAGGCATACGGGCAGGCGCTGACGGAGGATCTCTCGTATTACGCGGCGCATTCGCGGCTGGCGCAGCTGCAGCTCAGGGGTGGCGACACGACGGCTGCGCTCACGGAGATGGATCTCGCGCTTCAACTGCAGCCCAACGATCTCGCGCTGCGCTACGCCTACGCGGTGCTGTTGGTCCAGGCGGGGAAGGATGGCGATGCCGGCCAGCAGCTGATCAAGGCGATTGCGGCGGACCCGTACTATGCAGCGCCGCGCTTTCTGCTCGCGCGCATCTCGGACGTCGAGGAGTACACGGACGAGGCCGTGAAGGGCTACAGGGACTACATCGCGCTCGCGCCGAGAACGGATCCGCAGGTCGCGGTGGCGAAGACGAGGCTGACGGCGCTGACGTCTACGGTGGCGTCGACGCCGGCGAAGCCGTGAGTGCAGATGCGACTGGCGAAGCTCACGGCGAGCCTGGCCTCAACCCAATCCCACTGATGATGCATCACTCGCGACCGTTCGCCCTCGCAGCACTTCTCTCGGCAGTTCTCGGATCGCTCCTTGCCACGCCATCGCGCGCGCAGCAGAAGCTGCCGCCCGACACCGTCGTCATGCGCAAGCGCACGACTTACGAGGATCTGCAGATGTTCTCGCAGGTGCTCAACCAGATTCGCGTGAATCATCCGGACTCGGTCGACAGCCACGAGCTGCTCATGGCCGCGATCCAGGGAATGGTGCACGCGGCCGATCCGCACTCGTTCGTCATCCCCGCGGTTCGCCTGTCGCCCGCACGCGAGCAGGCGCTCAGGGATGGGAAGCTCTTCCCGATTCCCGTCGAGTTCGAGTATCACAGCGGCGCACCGATCGTTCTCGCCGTCGCACCCGGTACCGCGGCGTCGCATCAGGATATCCTCCCGGGCGACCAGCTCGTCGCAATCGACGGCAAGCCGGTCTCCGCGCAGAGCGCCGAGGAGCTGGGCGCATTACTCTCCGGCGACAAGGGCTCGTCGGCGACACTTTCACTCGAGCGCATGCGTCCCGACGGAACGCTCGCGCGGCTCGATCGCAGCGTGAAGCGCGAAAAGGCGGGGGAGGCGACGGCAGTGCCGGCGGTCTTCATGCTCGATCCCGCCGCAGGCATCGGCTACGTTCGCATCACGAGCTTCATGAATGAGAAAGTCGCCGACGATCTCCACAACGCCCTGGGCACCCTCGAGGGAAAGGGGATGAAACAGCTCATCCTCGATCTCCGCGACAATGGCGGCGGAAGTGTGGCCGAGGCGGCGCATGTGGCCGGCGAGTTTCTGCCGAAGGGCACCGTCGTGTACACGGCCGAGGGACGGAAGGCGGCGGACACCGACACCGGTCGTGTCTCGCGATCGTTCTGGAAGAGCGAGCGACATTACCCGATCGTGCTGCTCGTGAACGCTGGCACCGCGAGCGCATCGGAGCTCGTCGCCGGCGCGCTGCAGGACCACGACCGTGCGCTCATCGTCGGGCACACGACGTTCGGAAAGTCGCTGCTCATGCGCGGCTTCCCGATGGCGGACGGCTCGATGATCGAGCTCGTCGTCGGCCACGTGCGCACGCCGTGCGGGCGCATCATCCAGCGCCAGTATCACGGCGTCACGCTGCACGACTACTATCGTCTCGCGGGCGCCGATCGCGACACCGTCAATCGTCCGTCGTGCAAGACCGATGGCGGGCGGACGGTGTACGGCGGCGGGGGAATCTTCCCCGACATTCGGCTTCCCGACGGCGGCGATGCGCCCGCGTGGCTCGCGCGATCATCCGAGGATGATCTCGTGATCAAGTGGACAGGCGCGTGGGTGACGGCGAACACCGCGTCACTCGCATCGCTCGACGCGCTCGCGGCAAGCCCGAAGCTGCCCGCCGCCGCGCTGTCGGACTTTCGCGCGTACGCCCTCAAGGATGGCATCACGATTCCCGCAGACCCCGAGGCCGACAGGGTACTGCAGATCGTGCTCGTACGTGCGGTCGCCGCAACGAAGTTCGGCGACGAGGGCTACTACCGCATCGCGGCGGTCACGAGCAGTGAGGTCGCAGCAGCGCGTGGCGCATTTGGAAAGGCACAGTCCATACTCGCCACGCGCTGAGAGCTTTCAGCTGACGTGCACCTGCTGGATCATCCCGTGCACGAAGTGCGGCTTGCCGTCCTTCGCATCGCGGAGGAAACAGATCAGCGCGTAATCGCCGGGGGTGAAGTCGGCGGTGATGTACGCCACCGATCCCTTTTGCATCGCCGGCACGCCACCGATCGGCTCCCCCGGCGGCGGCCCGTTCGGTTTCTCGACCCAGCCTGGGACGTCCTCCGCCTTTTTTCCCGGAGCGAGACGCACCAGCTGCACCTCGTGCGACTGCGTCCCCGAGCTCTCGAGCCGCAAGGTATGCTTGCCCGAGGTGAGCGGCTTGGACAGGGTGAAAGAGTAGTCCTTGAGCGTCATCACGATGTCGGCGGTGGGCTCGGGCGCTCCGGCATCGCTCGACGCGGTTACCGTCAGCGGCCGCACCATCCCTTTTGCGAAGTGCGGTACGCCATCGGGCGATGGAATGAAGCAGATCAGCGCGTAGTTCCCCGCCTCGAGCATCTGCGTCGCCGACGCCATCCCGCCTCCGGGATGCGATGCATTCACTCCTCCGTGGTCGATCAACCACGCGCGCGGCGGCCCTTTCGACTTCATCGCCTGCTCGGCGTCCGCCATCGTCTTCCCGTCCTTGATCTCGACGAAGGCGACGTGGTGTAGCTCCGCGCCATTGTCGACGAGATGCACCGTCGTCATTCCGGCCGGAATCTGATCGGGCGCGTCGAACTTGTAGTCCGTCGCGACGATGGTCATCTGATGTGGCACCGCCGCCGCGACGGGCTTTGCAGAATCGGCTGCAGCTGCGGACTTCGACGCATCCTTTGGTCCGCATGCCGCGAGCAGCACAACGAACGGCAGCAGGGTGAGCGACCGCGAATCGAGTTGCGACATGGAACGACCTTGGTGAGAGTCCCGCTAATCTGAAGCGCCAGAGCTCGCCTGTCCAGCAAGGCATCGTGCATACGTGCCGAGGATGCGCAGGGATTCGGTGGCGCCGCGGAGCTGCGCGAGCGCCGCATCGAGCGATGGGTCGCCCGCGGCGTGATCGAGCTCCAGAAAGAAGTGGTAGTGCCACGGCTCGTTCGCTGGCCGCGACTCCAGCTTGCTCATGTTGATCTGATTGCGCGCGAGCGGCTCGAGCACGCGAAGCAGCGCACCCGGAACGTTCGGCGTAGTGACGAGCAGGGCCGTGCGCGCGCGCACACCGGCGACGGGCGCGCGCGCCAACCGCGTCACCATGAGGAAGCGCGTCTGGTTGTCGGAGCGATCTTCTACATCCGCCGCAAGAATCTCGAGATCGTAGCGGGCCGCGGCGTGTCGCCCGGCGATCGCCGCTCCCCGCACGTCGCCGCGCGCGGCCACATCGCGGGCGGCACCCGCGGTGTCGTACGCCGCGCGCACCACGATCGACTCATGCTCGCGCAACCAGCGGGTGCACTGCGCGAGCGCCACGGGATGACTCTCCACCGTCGCCACCGCATCCACCGTCGCACCCCGCACTCCCATCACGCAGTGATGGATCTCCACCACCGTCTCCGCCATCACGTGCAGCGACTCGCACGACTTGAGTGCGTCATAGCTGCCGACGACCGAGCCCGCGAGCGTGTTCTCGATCGGAAGCATCCCCGCTTCGACATCTCCACGCTCGACCGCCTTCGCGACATCGATGAAGCCGCGACACGGAACGGGCGTCGCCTCCGGATCGATGTTTCGAATCGCTTCTTCGCTGAATGCCCCCAGCTCTCCCTGGAACGCGATGCGCGCCGGACGCGTCACGCGCGCTCGTGCGATGGCGCGTGCATCGTGCGCCCCGCGGCCTCCGCGAACGGGCCGATGCGCGTCATCACATCGACGAACGCCGCGAAGTCGAGCGATTGATCGCCGTCGGAGCGCGCGTCCTCCGGCTGTGGATGCACCTCGATGATGAGTCCATCAGCCCCCGCCGCGATCGCCGCAAAGCTCAGCGGCGCGACCAGCGCGGCCCGTCCTCCCGCGTGGCTCGGATCGACGATCACCGGCAGGTGCGTCTCCTCCTTGAGCACCGGGATCGCCGCGACGTCGAGCGTATTGCGCGTCGCCGTCTCGAAGGTACGGATCCCGCGCTCGCACAGCACCACATCCTGGTTCCCACTCGCCATCACGTACTCGGCCGCCATCAACAGCTCCTTGACGGTGGCGGACAGCCCCCGCTTGAGGAGGACGGGCTTCTTCGTGCGGCCAACCTCGGCCAGGAGCGCGAAGTTCTGCATGTTACGGGCGCCAATCTGCAGCATGTCGGCGTACCGGCACACCGTGTCGACCTGCCGGGTGTCCATTACTTCGGTGACGATCGGCAATCCGGTTTCGGCGCGCGTGGCCGCGAGCAACTCGAGTGCCGCCTCGCCCATTCCCTGAAATGCGTAGGGCGATGTGCGCGGCTTGTATGCGCCGCCGCGAAGCATCGTGGCCCCCGCATCCTTCACGGCGATCGCCGTCTCGAGAAGCATTTCGCTCCCCTCGACTGAGCACGGGCCGGCGATCACCTGGATCGCGCGCCCGCCAAACGCGACGCCGGGCGCGATCCGCACGACCGTCGGTTCGTCGGGGTGGCCAAACTCGCGTGACGCGAGCTTGTACGGTCGAAGGATGGGCGTGACACTCTCGACGCCCGCGAGCGCGAGCAGCGGGATCTCCGAGAGCGCGGCGTCGTCGCCGACGCAGCCGATCACGACGCGATGCGAGCCGCGCGTGATGTGCGTCTTGAGCCCGAGCGATTCGACGCGCTGTCGAATGTTCGCGAGCTCCGGCTCGGATACGTTGGACTTGGTAACGATGATCATGTCGAGGGCCTCAAAAACAAGAAGGCTCCCGGATTTCTCCGGGAGCCGAGGTGACGCGCCGCCTGGTCGCTAACGACCGCTGGGCACGAGCTACCGGCTCCCGGGGGGATATCCCCAGAAGCTGGTAAAATATGCGAGGTAGCTCGTGTCGTGCGTTGTCATGCGCGCAGTATGTGATACCCGGGCGAATGGCGCAAGAGTGCGCCACTCGCCGCGGCGATCACTGCGTGGGCGGCGCCAGATTTCCGCACGCGATGACGGTGCCCATGTTGGTGGGCGAGGCACGCACCTCGAGCGAGTAGCTGCCACTGGTCGGGAAGGGAACGGAGAGAAGGGCGCCGCCCTGCGCCGTGCCGTCCTTGTCGATCTTGAGATTCGGATACGCGGAGAGATCACCGAAGACCGGGTTGTTCGGATCGCCGCAAAGACCAACGCGAACCGACCAGGGATGTATGCCGCCAGCGGTCGCGTTCGAAACGTGAATAACGGCCTTGCTCGAGCCCGATGGGTCGCGCGCGACGTAGCCTGTACCGTGAATCTGCACTGCGCCCGCGAGTCCGGACGGTGTCGCGAGCGATGCGTTCCAGCGCTCGCCGACCGGAACGTCCTGAACCTTGATCTCGTTCGCCGTTTTATGGAAAGGGTTGCAGGCGGCGGTTGCGACAATTGCCGCTGCTGCAGCATAGGAAAGAACACTGTGACGATACATTGAAGCCTCTGAAGGAATTGGTTTTGTACACGTGTAGAGTGCATAAGGCGTGCTTCTGGTGCTGCCCCGCCTATCTCTAACGCATTATGGCCGCTTTGCGCTAGTCCGTGAGCAACGCAGGCTCAGCCAGCGATCCGAGCGCGGCCGCGAGCGACTCGCGATTGAGCGTCCAGTAGGATGTCTGTCCCTCTTTTCGCTTCGTTACGAGCCCCGCCTCGACGAGCACGCTCGAGTGGTGGCACAGCAACGCGAGACTGATGCCGACGGTCTCCGCGATGTCGGTCCCGGTGATCTCCCCGGATTGCGAGCGCAGCAGCTCGATGACGCGTACGCGGGTGGGGTCGCCGATCGCCTTGAAGACGCGCGCTCGCTCCTCAACCGACGGCGCTGTATCGGCGTTCAAACGATTGGACATGGAGAATCTTGGTGACGGTTAAGGAAACCAAAGAATAGTTACATAGTTATGATAGTACTTGAACGGCTACTTCAGTAGTCCGGTTTTCCCTTCTGTCCGAAGTGCAACGCTCTGAATCGCTGCACGTTACCGTCGGAACCGCAACTTTTCTACACAAGCTGTCGGTGCGCGGAGACGGCCACCGCGCGCTCCCATAGATCGAGTTGAGCGGACTCCGCAGAAGAGTTGTCGCGGCTCAGAGGTCAGGGGGTTGGCCGATGCGCGGGAAGGTGCGTGGCTGATTCTCAATCCGTTGGACGACATCGTGGAAGGGCTCAAAGTCCACGTTCTCGGCAATATCCACAGCAAGGGCAAGCCGCGGTAGCGCGATGTGAGACAATAAGCGGACATCCGTCGTTTCTCCACGGATGCCTCACACATCGTATGCAGCTCCAACAGGATTGACGTTCGAGTGCGGAACGAGAGGGCCAGCATCGAGTGGCCACCGCCCGTTGGGCGCGCTAAAATGGGGCATGACGCCCCCGCGAGATTCGATCTCGGACGAGCTCGAATCTCTCGTGCTGCGCTTCGCGCGCTTCGCCAGCCGCATTGCGCACGATCGTGGTCTCCATCACGAGGACATCGACGAGCTGCTGCAGGAGCTCCGCGTTCGCTTCTGGCGCGCGCGCAAGGACGGGCTCCTCGACCTCTCGGCCAACTACGTCCGTCGTGCCGCGATCTCCGCCGCGCTCGACATCATCCGTCGCCGCCGCGTCGATCGCAATGTGTCGCTCGACGAGAGCGAGAGCGGCGCTCATCCGCTCGCCACGACCATGCCGAGCCCCGCGGAGCAGCTGGATCAGAGCGAGCTCGCGCAGCGCGTCGCTCGCGCGGTCGATGGGCTCGCCCCGGCGCGCCGCTCCGCCGTGCGCATGTATCTCGACGGCTATCGACGCGAGGAGATCGCCGGTCTGTTGCACTGGTCGGACGCGAAGACACGGAACTTGCTTTATCGCGGCCTCGCGGATCTGCGAGCGGTGCTGCTCGCGCAGGGAATCGGAACTACGGAGAGCGTGCAATGAACGACGACGAGCTGCGACGCGAGTATCAACGGTCGGTGAACACCGCTCCACTCGGCGCGCACCCCGATCCCGACGCGATCGGGGCGCTCGTAAGCGGCGAGCTGCCGGAAGGCGAGCGATTCGTGCTGCTCGAGCACGTGCTCAGATGCCCGGCGTGCAAGCGTGAGCTCGAGCTGCTGCGCGCGGCGAACGAAGGCGCACGCGCGGCCGAGCGCCGTTCGCTGCCGTCCCGCTGGATGGCGCTCGCCGCGGCGGCGCTCATCCTCGTTGGCATCGGTGCGCTCACGCTGCGCGGACATCGCCCTGTCGTTCCTGTCGATGTGATGCGCGGAGGACATGCGTCGGTGTCGGTGATCGAGCCCTTCACCGGAACTACGATCGCCCGCCCCGTTCGGCTCGCGTGGCACGCAATGGAGGGGGCGCAGAGCTACCGCATCGAGCTCCTTTCGACGCAGGGCGACCTCATCGCCGCCTGGTCCACGAGCGACACGACCGTCGCCGTTCCAGACTCCGTGCGCGTTGCGCCCGGCGGCTCATATGACATGTGGGTGCGCGCGATGCTGAGCGATCGCACCGAGGTGAGCTCGCCGGTGGTGCGCTTCAGCGTGAAGTAGGGGCGCCCACCCTCACGAAGCCATCCCCCGTGAGCACGAACGCCGCCCAGTCGCGCGGCGGCACGCCACGGTGGATCGCATCGAGCTGCGCGAGTCGTAGCGCATTCGTCGCCGCCGCGCCGCTCGCGAGAAATCCATAAAAGCGCTTCACGAACTCCGAGCTCGCGCGATCGTTCACCGGCCAGAGCGTCGCCACCACCGAGTGCGATCCTGCCTGTAGCAGCGGACCGGTAAGCCCCAGAATTCCCTCGCCGCCAACGATCAGGCCGAGCGCCGTACTGCAGCCGGAGAGCATCACGAGATCGGCAGCGAGATGCAGTGACCCGAGATCCGCTCCCGTGACGTAGCCATCCTCTCCTCCGCCGGCCGCGAGCGCGATTGCCGAACGTCCGGGCGCGCGCTCGTCGACCTCGGCGTGCGTGGCGAAGTGCACGAGTCGGTACTGCTCGAGCCGCGCGCTCTTGAGAGTCGACTCGCTCGCATCCGCGCCGAGGAGAGCCTGCGAGCGCGGCCAGTGGCGCACGGATTCGCGCACCTCAGTCGCCGAGGCGGTGAGCCGTGTGAGCCCACCATTCGCGGCAAACGCCGCGAAGTGCGCGCGCGTTGCGGGCGGATCGCGCGCATCATCCACGGGAAAGCTCGCATCGCCGAATGCCAACATCCGCGCAGGGCCTGGCGGCGGACGTGCGCCCCACAGCGATAGCGCCACCGCCGACGATGGCACCACGTGCACGGCGAAGCGCTCCACCATGCGGTGTCCGTTCACGATCAACGCTGCGAAAGGGAGTCGATGCAGCACTTCCTCGGGAACGAGCACGAGATCGGTGATCCCGGACGGAAGTCGCTGCACGATGGTTCCCAGGATCGCTCGACCCAATCTCGCAGCCGCCACGCTGTCCGCGCGGCCGTTCTGAATGACTGCGAGAAAACGCGCGATGTCGTCGCGCATGCTGTCGATCGGCGCCAACTGCAGCGCGAAGCTCGCGTTCCCGGTGATCACGATCGCAGTCGTCGGCTGCCCGCCGCGCCCCGCCACGAGCTCGACCAGCGCCGCACGGGCGGGGAGCGCGCGCTGCATCGCCTCCACCGTCACCCGTGACGCATCCAGCGCGAAGGAAGACTTCGACGGGGCGCCCGTCGCCTTCGCGTTGCGCGCGCGCGGCAGCCGATCACGAAGCATCCGCGCGCGCCGCCGCTCCGCGAGCTCGAACGCCGACGCGACGCGCCCCGAGGCCGCGACCGCGGCGAGCACCGATGCCGCACCGAGCTCGGGGCCACCGAACCGATCGGACAGCTGGAAGGCGAGCACCCGCAGCGTGCTGTCGCTCAGCCCATTGCGCCACGAGTCCAGCTCGTCCGTCGCGGTCGTGAGCCATCGTTCCGCATTCACTGTGTCACCCTGCGCGAGCCGCGCCGCCGCGAGCCGCGCCTGCGCGAGATAGCGCGAGACATGCTCGCTCGTATCCACAGTCGCGAGCGACTGCCGCAGGAAGCGCTCGGCATCCCTTGGCTCCCCTTTCCAGAGCGCTATCACGCCATGCTCGTACGGCAGCGCCGCCGTTTTCGCAGAGCGTCCCGTACGTCGCAGCGCGCTCCCAGCGCTGTCGAGCAGTGCGGACGCCACCACCCAGTCGCGGCGCCGCGCCGCAATTGCCGCGAGATGGATGCTGGTCTGCGACGCGAGCGGCGCGTCGTTCGTTCTCGCTGCGCGTTCGGCGAGCTCCCCGTACAACGTCGCCGCACGATCGACATCTCCAGACGTGAATGACAGCTCGGCCACGACGCCGAGCGCCTCCGTCGTTCCCCAGGCATCGCCGAGCTGTCGCATCAGCGCGAGCGCGCGCGTCATGTGCGCCTCGGCAGAAATGGGATCATCGAGGGCGATCGAGACCTCGGCGAGGTTGAGCGCGGACCATGCGAGTGGCGAGATGCTTCCCGCGGCCTCGCCCTCGACGATCGCGGCGCCGAGGAGTGCTTGCGCGGAGTCGAGCTGCTGTCGCTCGAACGCGGCGTAGCCGCGCCATTGGAGAATGGTCGCGAGCTCGCGCCGATCGCCGAGCGCGCGCGCGAGTGTCGCCGCGGTATCGAGGAGACGATCGGCGGCATAGAGGCGGCCGAGTCGCTCATAGCCGCTGGCGGCGACGTGAAGGCAGTTGGCGACGACTCGCCGCGCGCCGACGCTCCGTGCGAGGCGCGCGCCGGCCTTCGCTTCGGCAACTGCCTCCTCGCGCGCGGTGCGCGCGAGCACGGACGCGTGGCCGCACTGCACGCGCGCGCGAAGCTCGCGATCGCTCGGGGTAAGCAGCTGCCTTGCGGAGTCGAAGGTCGCAAGCGCCGCTTCCGGCGATGTCTTGCGGAGGCGCAGGATGCCGAGGTTGACGAGGGCGAGCACCTGGGCGCTGCTATCGCGCGAGGCACGCGCGAGGTCGAGCGCGGAGGCGCTCGCGGCGCCTGCCTCGGATTCCTTCGCGCGAATGAAGAACATCTCCGCTTCTCCGAGTGCGGAGAATGCGCGAAAGCGGCCACCGGTGGTGACGGAGAGTGAGCGCACGTGATCGTAGTCGCGGCTCGCGTCGGCGTAGCGGTAGGTCAGCCGTGCGAGCGTCGCCTGGGCGAAGAGGGCGGACGCGCTATCGGGATGTAACTCGAGCGCGCGACTCCAGTACGTCGCGAGCAGTTGGGTTTGACGGTTCTCGACCGCAAGCTCGGCCTCGCGAACGATGGTGCGAGGGTCGCGCGCGTCTCGTGGGGCGGGCGACTCCGGCGTTCGGGCGGCGGGAGCGAGGGCGAGGAGCAGGAGCAGAACCGGACGCGACAGCATGGCCACAACGTGCTCGATTTCGCAGCGGAGCGCAAATGTTCTTGTTCGGGCCCGTGAGAATCCTGGGCGAATGCGTCGTTTCTCGTGGATGCGGGAGCAGAGCGGGGAGGTCGCTGCGGCGCACGCGGTGGACAGCCTGCTCTCGCGTCACTCAAGCTGAGGAGCAGTCCGATGAAGACCCACTCTCGTGTCGTTGTGCTCACCGTTGCGGCGGCCGGCCAGTTGCTGGCGAGATCTGCGCTAGCGCAGGGAGCGGACAGCCTGACGAAGGGGAAGGCGGACGGGTCGATAGCCGTCGCGTCGGCTCCCGCTGATACGGCGGTGCACAAGAAGGGTGGGATGTTCGGCAAGCTGAAGGGGATTGCGCACAACAAGACCGTTCAGAACATCACGAAGGCGGCGGTATGCCAAGCGCTTCCTGGCGGACAATACATGGTAGGGGCGGCGGAGGCGGCGAAGAACAAGACGTCGATCGCGTCGGGGGCGGCGAATGCGCAATCGTGCATTCCGGGGATGGGAGGCGCGGGCGCTGGTCTGGGCGGCATGGGAGGAAAGGGTGCGCTCGCGGGTGCAGCGATGGGGGCGGCGAGCTCGATAGGAACGGGTGGAAAGGGGCAGCCGGCGGCGGCCCCGACGAGGGGAGCGGCGGGGATGCCGGGAATGCCTGCGGGCGGGATGGCCGGCTTCACGGCGGAGCAGATGCAGCAGGTACAGGCGATGAGCGCCACGATGGGTGGCGGTGGAGGGATGACCACCGAGGCCTCGGGGGAGCAGATGAAGCTCTCGGGCGCGATCGCCGATGAGATCAGAAAGGGAAAGCTGACGATCAAGAAAATCGACTGGGTGCATGGCGCGCCGAGTGTGTCGCCGTCGACGACGCAGGGATTCATGGATTTGATGTTGAGCGCGGCGCAGGCGATGAAGGCTGATGGCGGCAAGTACCGCGTCGACCTCTACATGGATAAGAAGTATTCGGAGGAGGAGATCGCGTCGCTGGGCGCGCAGCGCATGATGGTGGTGGTGACGTCGCTGCAGAGCGGAGGGCAGCAGGCGGAGGCGGTGACGTCGGGGAAGATCGGGAAGGACAAGGAGCAGCGCGTCGAGATCGTGAAGGTGAAGTAGATGTATGCGCTGATCGTACTCCCCCTGCTCTTTGCCGCGAGCGCGAGGCCGCAGGGTGTCAATTGCCCGGTGGGTCAGGCGCCGAGCGGGAACCGGTGCGTCGCGATCCCTGTCGCGACTGCGACTCCAGTGCCTTCGCCCCTTCCAGGTACCGCTGTCGCGCCCCCCGCACGGCCGCAAACGACGCTGCAGAGCTTCGGCGCGAAGCAGGTTCCGTGGAAGGTCGCCATCCGCCCCAGTTCGAACACCGTTGCGATTGGCGGATGTCAGGCCGTGTACATCGATCTGTTCGATGAAACCGCGAAGGACATCCCGCGCAATTCAATGGGGAACCGAGTGACGCTGGCCGATTTCGATTGGACGGCGACGGGCAATGCAGCGGTGGGGAAGTACAGCGGACCGAATTCGTGGGCGGTGTGCGCGTGTCCGGCCGCCGTCGTGGGCTCGACGATTCATGTAATGGCGACGTATCCCGCGGTGTCGATGGCCGAGAAGGCGAAGGTGGCGGGGTTGGCGTTCCAATCGTACATCGAGCTTCCCGTATCGAAGGCGTACGGCACGAACAGTCCGCCGGGATGCGATGACGTACTCGTGACGACGACCGTGGCGATCTCGGTGCCAGGGGGCTCGCCGCCGCAGCTCGCGCCGCCATCGACGCCGCCAGTGGGAGGCGCTCCTGGCGCGAGCGCACCACCGGCAGCGACCACTCCGGGGACGGTCCCATCGGGTCAGCCGCCCGTCGTTGGTAATCCGATCGCGGTGCTGCCGGGCACGGGTCGTCGGCCTGGTCAAGTGGTGCCGGCGATCGTGCCTGTGAACCCGAGAAATTTTACAGCGGTGCAAACGGGGCCCGGCGCGGTAACGCTCTCGTGGGAGGCGGTCCCCGGTGTTGCGTGGTATCAGGTGTGGGGCGCGGGACTGCCGAATACCGGCGTGACCGTATCGTCGGGGACGACGGCGGCCGTTGCCGGAGTGAAGCGCGGGACGCAATCGTGGACCGTGGGCTCGTTCTACACGCCGGGTCCGGTGAGCACTGCGGCGTCCGCGTTCACGAAAACGTCGCTGCTGATGACGGAGAGTGTCGCGACCGGCCCGCCGCCGCCGTCGGGTACCGCCTATCCCCCGGGAGGAGCGCCGGCGCCGCCGCCTGCTACGCCGCCGCCTGCTGCCAGCAACCACTATCGCGTGATCGCGACCGGCTTTCGCGTGCTGCATCAGACGAAGGATGATTTCCTCTCGCGCGATGGGCACGGCGATGAGGTGTACGGCGGGTTCATGACGTTCCACTACGATCGTACGACGAGCAGACTCGTCGATCAGAGTTTGAGGCGCACGAACGTGATCGGCGAGCGCGGACTCGATGGGCTGAGCTTCGGTGATCGTCTGATCAATAGTGGGGGGAGTGTTCTGGATCTGGCGACGGGAGTGGATGCGGCGGTAAAGAATTCGCGCATTCAGGGTGGGACTGCCACGCAGGGCGGCGGCCTCAATCAGAACGATGTCTTTCCGGCGGTTGCCGACCCTTCGCAGACGTACGGCGTTGCTCCGACGAACAACACCTTCCCGTTTCTCGTGTGGGAAGGCACGCTCACGAACGCGAAGGACGCGCTCGTGATCCTTCCATCACTCTGGGAGTTCGACGGATTCCCGGATGGCTTCAACAAGTGGCATTCGGCGGAGCAGTCGAACGTGATCCAGATCTGGAGCGATCCGGGAGTGCAGGCGGCGGTCGCGGGAACGCAGCTCGCGCTCATCACACCCCCCGGGACGCTCGAGACATCGTTCGGCCTGCACATGACCGCCGGAGGCGTCTTCGAGCTCGCGTTCGTCGGCCTTGGCCCGATCGCCGCCTTGACCTCGGGTTCGTACGACCGCCCGATCGGCGTGGGCATGAATGGAGTGGGGGGAACCGGCGGTATCGCATCGGGGCCGGTGCTGCCGCGCAGGGCGATCGTAATCACGCGCGAGATCATGGAGGCGACGCTGGCGAAGTTGGCGACGTACAACCCGGCGACCGTAGCGCCGGGAGTGTTCGCGGTCTACGGAGCGCCGCCGGTGGTGCTGCCAGCTCCGCCGCCGGGGACGATTGCGGTGCAGCTGTTCGAGAGTCCCGCCGATGATCTGCAGGGGATGTACATCATCTATCTCAAGGTAGAGCGACTGCCGTAGCCGGCAGTCGCGCC
>JBBSEY010000052.1:0-15796 GCA_038239265.1 Gemmatimonadales bacterium
CTCTCGTCAGTGTGATTCTCGCGACCAACCATTTTCGTGATCCCATATCACGACCATGTGCAGCGCGTACCGCCATCAAGCTCGCGACCGGGATCGAACCGGTGACCTCACCCTTACCAAGGGTGTGCTCTACCTACTGAGCTACGCGAGCGATGTCCCTGCCCAACTTTCCCATCGCCCGCACCGATCGATCATCCGGCAAGCGGGAGACGGGGCTCGAACCCGCGACATCAAGCTTGGAAGGCTTGCGCTCTACCAACTGAGCTACTCCCGCGAGAGAACCAAATTTTCCCGCACCGACTATTTCAGCTTCTGCCGCAGTGCCACTTCCACATCTCTTCGACCACCGAACGATATGGTGGGGGAAGGATTCGAACCTTCGTAGGCGTTAGCCGGCAGATTTACAGTCTGCTCCCGTTGGCCGCTTGGGTACCCCACCCTTGCTCGCGCTTCACCATCTGACGCCCCGAGGAAAGAGCACTGCACCCAACCAGAGCTGACGGCGAGAATCGAACTCGCAACCGCCTGATTACAAATCAGGTGCTCTGCCAATTGAGCTACGTCAGCGTGAGCTCGAATCAGCGCACGGCGTTTTTGCGCAAGACTCATAGAATAACAGGACTTTGGGGGTGCGTCAAGTTCGCGGGAAGCGCGTATGTCGTGCTACCGCACCTTCTTCCACCGCGTGCCCTGCGGCGTATCCTCGATCGCAACTCCTCTCCCGTCGAGCTCGCCACGGATCCCATCCGCAGCCGCGAAATCCCGCCGCGCTCGCGCTTCGCGCCGAGCGGAGAGGCGCTCCTCCACCCACGCCGAAAGCTCCAAATCGAGCTCAGGCTCACCCGGCACGATGTCGAGCACCCCATTGACCACGGCGAACGCATTCCGGGCGTTGGCGAGCCCCTTCGCGTCCGAGCCGCCCGCGTCGAGCTCGGCGTTCACCATCCGGATGAACTCGAACAGCGCGCCAAGCGCTTCGGGCGCGTTGAGATCGTCATTGAACGCGCCGGTTGCCGACTCCACCAGCTCCGCCGCAATCGTCGACATGTTCTCCGTGCCACCGGTCGCAGCCGCCAGCCGTTCCGCGAAGTCCCCCACGCGCCGCACCGCGTTCGTCGATGCCTCGAGCGACTCCTCCGCCAGATTCAGCTGCTTCCGATAGTGCACCGAGAACATGAAGTGGCGCACCGCCGCAGCGGAGATCCCATTCGTGCGCAGATCCTCGACCCCGGCGACGTTGCCAACTCGCTTGGCCATCTTCGCGCCGTCGGTGAGCAGGAACTCGCCGTGGCACCACATCCGTGCGAACGGCTTCTCGTTCGCCCCCTCGGATTGCGCGATCTCATCTTCGTGATGCGGGAAGATGAGATCCACGCCACCCGCGTGGATGTCGAGCGTGTCGCCCAGGTAGCGCTTGGCCATCGCGGAGCATTCGAGATGCCAGCCGGGGCGACCGCGCCCCCACGGCGAATCCCACGCGGCCCCTGTCTGCTCATCCTCGGGCTTCGCCGCCTTCCAGAGCGCGAAGTCGCGCACGTCTTCCTTGTTGTAATCATCGGCCGCGACGCGCGCACCCGCGCGAATCTGACGGGTGTCGAGGCGCGAGAGCTTTCCGTACCCCGGAAATCGTGCGATCGCGAAGTACACCGACGCATCCTCCGCCTGATATGCGAGCCCGCGCGCCATGAGCTGCTCGACGATCGCGATCATCTCCGGAATATGGTCCGTCGCCTTCGGGTATACCTCCGCCTTTTCGATGCGGAGAAATTCCCGGTCGCGATGAAAGATCTCGGTGACCGGCTCCGTAACCTCGGTGATCGTCTTCCCCTGTTGCACCGAGCGCGTGATGATCTTGTCATCGACGTCGGTGAGATTCATGACCTGCTCGACCTGCCATCCGTTGAGACGGAGCACGCGGCGGAGAAGATCCTCGAACAGGAAGGTGCGGAAGTTGCCGAGGTGAGCGGGGTTGTACACCGTGGGCCCGCACGTGTACATGCGGACAGTCGTTCCGTCCGCGGGAGCGAATGGCTCGACGCGGCGGGTGAGCGTGTTGTAGAGCTCCATGCTCATCCTGAATGCGTGTTCGGCGCGCGGTGTCGGGGCGAAGGCGTGAAGCTAGGCGGCCCGGTGCGCTTATTCAACGGCGCAGTGGGACAGCACAAATATGCGAGCGCGCGCACACGATGCGCGCTCAGGAGTGTCAGAGATGTCACGGGCATTTGTGAACGAGGATGCGGGCGGCAGGGATTCGCCGCTGCGCCGGTTCGTGCTGCCGGACCGCGACGACCCGGGCTTCGACGAAGCCGCGGCACTCGCGCTGCTGGAAGGCGCGGCCGAGGGGGACACCGAGAGCGCGGAGGTCGCGACCGGCTACTACTGGGGGGAACCGAAGCTGCGCCCATACGTCGAACGCGCGCGCGCGCCCGCGCGCACGGCAGGGGAAGAAGACGCCATCCGTGCGGCGGAGCGTTTTCTGCGCTGAGCGAGGACGCCATTCTCGACGACGAGCACGCGCGACACCCATGGCCCAGTCGCGAGCCGATCGTCCGCCGCGACGATGATCGCCGCGCCGCACGCAGCTCGTTCCAGCAGGAGACACAGACAGAGCCGACACTCGAGAGGAGAGACGTGTGACAGGTCGTCGACGAGCAGCGTCGTGGCCCCGCGCTCGCTGGCGGCACGTAGTGCGGCGTGAAGCGAGCCAGGCTCGTTCGCGCGGGGACTCAGATACGCGATCGAGCGGGCCGGGCGCAGTCGCGAGCCTTGCCACGCCACTGCCCCCTGGTCGGGGCGGAGTAACCCGGCCGCGCAGCGAAGGAGCGTCGTGACGCCGCAGCCGCGCGCACCGGTGAGGGCGACGAGCTCTCCCGGCCACACCGCCAGGCAGGCTCCGACCAGCACCGTCGCGCGCGCGGAGCAGCCGGGAACGCCGGCGAAGAACCGCTTCGAGACTGCGTTGAGACAGAGTGGAATGCTCATGAATAGTAGGGAGCAAGGCGAGTCGCCTGCGCGCCGGGCGGAGCGCGCAGGCGAGCACGGGTTATGAATTTGCTTGCAGCTGTGAACGTCGCGCGATCGCCGCAGCAGCGATCGCAAGGAGCGCCGACGCCGCCAGCGGAAGCAGGAGTGGGCGCCGCCCCGTTGCCGTCTGCGAAAATGCCAACGCCATGAATAGCGCGCTCGCGGCCACGGAAAGGCGAAGCGCAACCACGCGCCGCTCGAACGACCGAGACAGCGCGTCGACGAGCGCGCTCACCAGCTGCGCGACCGTCGAGATGATGGCGAGCAGAATCACGTAGAGCGGCAGCCGCGGTGCGATTGCATGGCGAAACGAATCGGCCGCCGGCGTCGCGAGCGCCAGGCTCGCGATCGACACGGCCAGGACGATCGTCACAATGAACAGCGGTCGAGCTCCTGGCGTTCTCATTGGCACCCCCGCTACAGCGTGAAGGGAGTGGAACACTGCGGAGCATAGGATCCGACCATGCACTCCGCCGGTGGCGGCTTGTTGCGGCCGGCGCCCGAGCCGATGCCGCGCATGCCCATGAACTGAAAGTGCCCGACGACGCAATCGAGAACGAGATCTTCGGTGAGCGCCAGTCCGGCGAGCGCCCCGATCATCTGCGACACGAGCACCGGCGTCAGAAACGGAGCTTCTGCGATCGCGGCTGCGATGCCGGTGACGAGTGCCGCAGCCGTCGCATATCGGAGCATGTCCGGCAGGCAGGTAGTCACGAAGAGCCTCGCCTGTGCGTTCGCGCTCTGCGGCGCGAGCGAAAACGCGAGCCCATACGCAACCGTGCCGAGCATCTGCTGAAGGGGCGTCGCGGCCGGACGGTGTTCGAAGCGCACCGGCTGCGCGGGTCCGCCACCTCCGCCCGCTCCGCCAGGGCCTCTCGCCAGCGTGGATGTCGTGACATAGGTGCCGTACAGCGCGCCCCCCCGCACCGCGTTGAGCTGACTGCGCGTGCGCACCCACCCCGTTTGCGTGCGCTGCCACGTGTACGCACTCGTGCTGATCAGCTCTCCCTCCACGTAATGCTGCATTGCGACGGGGGGTCCGCCGATTTTTCCATACAGAAACGCCAGCATATGATGGCGGTTCGCTTGATCGACGAACGACACGGTGCCCGTGCCCGTCATGGTGCCAAGTCCCGGGGCAGTTGGCGCGAACTGCAGCGCCTCTCCGGTGACGCTCGCGGACACAATCGATGCGCTCGGCCCCACCGATGACTCCACGGGCTTGACCGCAACGGCTTTGCCCGTTCGCGGATCGATGACGGTCGCTGCGCCCCTCGTGTAGTAGTGCACTCCGCCCTGCCGTTCCGGCTCGGTCGCGAGCGACGAGTGCTCGCGATCGGCGTCTGCGCACGCTCCGGCGATGAGCGCACCCGCAGTGATCGCCGCGACTGCAATGCGATGCTTCATGTGTATCGCTCCCAGATGAATCGCATCGCGCGCACTGCCGACGAGCTTCGTCAGCCGGCCGCCGATCCGGCGTGCGCGTGATGCGGACCGATGATGATCGCCACCACGGGGAAGGCACCGCTCTCGAGCATCGCGCACGCACCCGGCGCGCGCTGGGGAGCGCGCCACGACGGTTCATGCGAGACCAGTGCGCCCTCCGGGCTGCGTTCGGCCATCGGCGCACTCACGGGCGCCACGACGTGCTCGATTCGCAGGTGCTGGACTCGAACTGCGCGCGGCGGCGCGCCGTTCGGTGTACGGGGCGAGTATGCAGCGGGCAGGGCGGCGATTCGACATCGAATACACGCGTGCGCCATCGCCGGCCCACGCCGCGGCCGAGCTACCTCATCCTGGCCGTCCCCTGCTTCGACGCTGCGCGGACGCGCTTTCGGTGGAACGCGTCGATCGCCTCCACTACCGGCGCGCTGTCGAAGCGCACGGGATCAGTCGTCGGCAGCCCCGTCTGTCTGCGCGTCTTCTCGATCGCCGCACGCGCCGCGCGTGCGCTCAGGTCGTACGTGTTCAGCGCCACCGCAATCACCGGCGCCGGCCGCAGATGCTTCACGAGCATCTCGTGCATCCGGATCATCTCGGGCAGCGGCGGGATCTTGATCCACGGATTGTTGTTGATGTGCGTTCGCGACGGCTGCGCGCACATCACCATCGCGTGGGGCAGCGCTCCGTGCATGAGTCCGACAGTGACCCCGGAGTAGCCGGGATGGATGATCGACCCCTGCCCCTCCACGAGCACGATATCCGCGCCCTTCGCCGCATCGAGCACGAGCGACTCCGCAGCTCCGGCGATGAAGTCCGCGATCACCGCGTCGACCCCGATCCCCCACCCCTCGATGAGGATCCCCGTCTGCCCGGTCCCCGCAAAGCGCACCTTGCGATCGCGCGCCTTCAGTCCATCACGGATCTGCAGCGCCGACGTCATCTTCCCGATGTTGCAGTCGGTACCGACCGTCAGCACCACAGTCGCATCGACCTTGCGCACACGCCCCATCGCGACGGGGAGATTCGCGGGCGGTTTGCGCAGATCGTGGATCGCGACCTTTTTCCGCGCCGCACGCGCAGCGAACTCCGGATCTGCGCCGATGAATGTGTGAAGCCCGCTCCAGATGTCGAGTCCCGCGTCGATCGCGGCGAGAATCATCACGCGCCATTCATCGGGCAGTTTCCCGCCCTGCGGCGCAACGCCGATCAACAGCGCCGTCGGCTTTCGCTGCATCCCCTCCGCCACACTCGAGACGATGGGGATGTCACCGCCAAAGCCGAGCACGTCCTGGGATGTGCGCCCCGCCCGGCGCGAGTCGATCACGGCGACGACACGCTCGGGTGTGTACCGGATGCAGGAGTTGGCCGTCTTCGATGTGAGCGGCCCGAATTGTCCTTCGGCGATGACGAGAAAGCGAAGATCGCGTGGCATGCAGTCCGTTCCGGTTCAGGCGGATCGCGCGCGGTCGCGGCTCTCCGCCAACGTGATGACGTCGACGCTGGATGGCGTTCCGATGAGCACATCCGCGCCGGGGAGCGGCGCGCGCACGACGAGCGCGCTATTACGTAGCAGGCGACGGAACCCCTGCCCCTCGTACACACGGCCAATCAATATGCGGCGCACGATCACGTCGAGCACCGCGAGTGCCGGCACCGCGACGAGCAGTCCGACGGCGCCGAGCAGCTGGCCCATGATCAGGATCGCCATGATCGTGAGCACGGGCGCGAGCCGGATCTGCCGAGCCATGATCAGCGGAGAGATGACGTTCCCCTCGAGCAGATGCACCACGATCCCCCAGCCGATCACGGTGAGCGCCTTGCCGGCGCCCCCCTCGCCGAACACGAACGCTGCCGGCAGCAGCGTCGAGATCAGCGTGCCGAAGAACGGCACGATCGCAACGAGCCCCGTGAATAGCCCGAATGTCAGTGCATACGGTACGCGCAGAATCGAGAAGCCGATCGCGGCGAGCCCGCCCAGCAGGAACATCGACGCGAGCTGCCCGAGAATCCACGAGCGGAGCGTCTGGGAGATGTCCACCAGCACGTCGCGCACGAGATCGCGATGGACGGGCGGGAAGAGCGAGATCAACAGCTCGCGATAGAGCCCTGGCTGGTTCGCGAGATAGATGCTCAGGATGCCGACGACGACGACCTCGATGACGACGTTCACAACGCCGACGATCTTCGGAAAGAGCCCGCCGATGATCGATGCCCCCTGCGAATACGCGGCGAGCAAAAGCTGTCCCGGCTTGTAGACGCCCTTGAGCGCCGTCACTCGCGCCGCCGCCTCGTCGATCCCCTTCTGCCACGCGATGAGCCGGTCGGGGAGTGTACCGAGGAGCGACTGCGTCTGCTCGATGACCACCGGCACGATCAGCCACATGAAACCGACGATGGCGGAGAGCGCGAGGAGGATCGCAATCACGAGCGCGTAGCGTCGCGGCACCCGCGTATATCGCGTGACGACGTCGGCGAGCGCGCCCAGCGCCAGCGAGATCAGAATTGCGAGAAAGAGGAGGAGGAAGAGGTGCGCCGCCTCTCCCACCAACAGCACCACGAGCACGGTGAGGACGATTGCCATCAACACCGGGGCGATTTTCAGTCGCCCCGTGACCGCGCCCGTCACGGGAGCTTCTTCTGCTCTTCCGGCGCGTCCTCGATCTCGGCGTGCGCGATATCCTCGTTCGAGGAGCCGCCCGCTCCGATCTGCCTGTTCGACGCGGGCGCCCCCGCGGGTAGCATTCCCATCTTCTGCTTCAGCGCGAGCAGCTGCGAGTCCGCACTCGCCGCACCGGCACCCTTCTCGAGCACCTTGAAGTCGCTCGCGAGCTTGTCGCCGCTGAACTCCTCGTCGATCTCGACGTTCGCGAGCATGCGGCGCTCGTTGTCCTCGATCTTCGTCTCCATCCGCGAGAACGCCTCGAACGCGGACTTCTCCGACATCGACGACATCGTTTCCGCAATACGCGCCTGCGCCTCGGCGCGCTTGGCGCGCGCGATCAGCAGATTCTTCTTGCGCTTCGCCTCTTCGATCTTGTCGTTCAGATCGCGGAGCGAATTCTTGAGCTTCTCGGTCTCGGCGCGATGCTGGTTCCACGTCGCCTCGAGCTGCTGCCCGTGCGAGCCGTGCTCGTTCTGACGCATGAGCGCCTGCTTCGCGAGATCGTCGCGTCCTTCGCGAATCGCGAGCATCGCGCGCTGCTCCCACTCCGCCGCCTGCTTGAACTCGGCGTCGACCTGGTCGTGCAGGCGCTTTTCATCCGCGATCGACGACGCCACCTGCTGCTTCGCTTTCGCGAGCTGCGTGCGCATGTCGACGAGGATCTGATTCAGCATCTTCTCGGGATGTTCGGCCGAGGAGATGAGATCGTTGATGTTGGACTTCAGGAGCGTGGAGAGGCGGTCGAAGATGCCCATGGCTCAGCGTGCCTCGCGGTATGGCGCAAGCTCCCGCAGATGCGAGACCAGCGCCAACGTCATCGATTCGTACGCGGCAAGAAACTCTTCGTAATCCAGATGCGACAGCTCCATCGCTTCGGTGAGGACGATCGAGTCGCCCTCGATGCCATACGATCCGTGCACGAGCTCCGTCGCATTGTACTGGAGCAGGAGGCGCGAGAGCGTTGCGAGCGAGCTCTCATCCTTCGGAACGTCCATGACCTTCAGTCGCAGCAGCACGACCGGCGGCGAGTAGTGCACCACCACGTCGGCGTCGAGCTTCCCACCCGGATGGACGACCCACATCCCCGACTGGATCTCGGAATGGCTGGCCCCGTCGACCTCGAGCTTATCGAGAAAGCCTTCCAGGTCTTCTTTCGTAACCATGCCGCACCTGTCGGGAACAGTCGTGAACGAACGACGAATCGCGTATCCGATTGACACTACGCGGCAACGGGCGCGAGAGTTTCCGTGCGCCGCAACGAGCGATCAGGGAAGAAGATAGCGCGAGAGGGCGAGGGGCGACAGCACGCCTACCGCGCCGCCGTCCGAATCTGCACGAGCCGCTCCTTCGCGAGTCGCCGCCCCGTAGGCGTCGCCGCGAGCCCGCCACCGGCCGTCTCACGATAGCGAACATCCATGTTGCGGCCGATCTCCCCCATCACGTCGATCACCTCGTCGACCGGGATCGCGAAGGTGATCCCCGCGAGCGCCATCTCGATCCCCGCCAGCGCGAGCGCGGAGCCGGTCGCATTGCGGAAGACGCACGGGAGCTCGACGAGCCCGCCGAGCGGATCACAGACGAGGCCTAGCGTCCCCTGCATCGTGAGCGCGACCGCGTGGCCGACCTGCGTGGGCGTGCCGCCGAGCATCTCCGTGGCGGCGCCCGCGGCCATCCCCGCGGCGGCGCCCGTCTCCGCCTGGCATCCGCCCTCCGCCCCCGACAGCGACGCGCGCTCGGCCACCACAGCCCCGATCAGTCCCGCGGTCGCGAGGGCATCGATCACGGCCTCGTCGCCGATCCCGCGATTGCGCGCGAGCCCCGTGAGCACCGCGGGGAGAACGCCGGCACCGCCGGCCGTGGGCGCGGCGACGATCACTCCCATCGCAGCGTTCACCTCCTGCACGGCGAGCGCGCGCGCGAGCACATCGCTGAAGAGCGTATTCGACATCGGCCCCGCATTCGACGTCGCCACCAGCGCCGCGTCGCCGCCAACGAGCCCCGATGCCGAGCGCAGGTCGCCCGCGAGCCCGCGCTCGACCGCGCCGCGCATCACCTCGAGCGCGCGGCGCAGCGCACTCCGAATGTCGTCGACGGTGCGCCCCTGATCCTTGCTCTCGAGCGCAAGCGCGGTCTCTGAGAGTGTGCGTCCGCTCGCTTCCGCATCGCGAATCGCATCGGCCAGCGACTTGTACATGCGCTACCCTCCCACCCTGTCGAGCGTGCGCACCCACTTCACCCAGTCGAGCCCCTCGATCGCCACGCGCGCGCTGGCGCCCGGCGGCTCGTCGCACTCGATGGTCATGAACGCGTCGCCGCCGCGCTCGATCCGCGACAGCCGCATCGTCGCGAGATTCACATTCTGCTCGGCCAGAATCCCCGCGATGCGCGCGACCGATCCCTTCTGGTCCGCTGCCACGAGCACGATGGACGGCAGTGCGCCGGTGAGCTCCACCGGGTAGCCGTCGATCTCGCTGAGGCGGATGCGCCCGGCGCCGAGTGACGAGCCGGTGACCGTGACGGTCTGCCCCGCGCGCTCGACCGTGAGGCGACAGGTGTTCGGGTGCGCGTCGTCGGCGATCGTCGTTTTCTCGAATTGGTAGTCGAGCCCCTCGCGCTCCATGATATCGAGCGCGTCGCGAAGGCGCTCGTCGTCGGGGCGAAAGCCAAGAAGGCCGCCGGCGAGCGCCTTGTCGGTGCCGTGCCCCTCTCCCGTGCGCGCGAAGGAGCCGTGCAGCTCGATGCGCGCCTTCTCCGGCGTGCCGCCGACGAGCCCGCGCACGAGCAGTCCGATCCGGCACGCTCCCGCCGTATGCGACGACGACGGGCCGACCATCACGGGGCCGATGATGTCGAGGAGCGAGACCATGGACTACCCCGCCTTCTGGCGCGAGGGACGCGCGAGCAGCGGGCGCAGGTAGTGGCCGGTGTGCGAGCCGGAGATCTGCGCGACCTCCTCGGGCGTTCCCTGCGCGACGATCTGTCCGCCTCGCGCGCCGCCCTCGGGTCCGAGATCGATGATCCAGTCCGCCGTCTTGATCACGTCGAGATTGTGCTCGATGACGAGTACGGTGTTCCCCTTTTCCACGAGACGGTGCAGCACTTCGAGGAGCAATCGCACGTCCTCGAAGTGTAATCCTGTGGTCGGCTCGTCGAGGATGTAGAACGTGCGCCCGGTGTCGCGCTTCGACAGCTCGGTCGCGAGCTTGACGCGCTGCGCCTCGCCACCCGAAAGCGTCGTGGCGCTCTGGCCGAGGTGCACGTAGCCAAGGCCGACGTCGAGCAGCGTCTCGAGCTTCTGCCGAATTCGCGGCTGGTTCTCGAAGAAGGCGCACGCGTCTTCGACGGTCATGTCGAGCACGTCGGCGATGCTCGCCCCGCGGAAGCGGACCTCGAGTGTCTCGCGATTGTAGCGCTTTCCCTTGCACACCTCGCACGGCACGTAGACGTCGGGGAGGAAGTGCATTTCGATCTTCACGAGCCCGTCCCCCTGACACGCCTCGCATCGCCCGCCCTTCACGTTAAAGGAGAAGCGCCCCGGCCCATAGCCGCGGATCTTCGCATCCGGCAGCTCGGCGAACAGCTCGCGGATCGGCGTGAAGAGCCCCGTGTACGTCGCCGGGTTCGAGCGCGGCGTGCGGCCGATCGGGCTCTGGTCGATGTCGATGACCTTGTCGATGTGCTCGAGCCCCGTAATGCGATCGTGCTCGCCGGGGATCACACGCGCGCGATAGAAGTGGCGTGCGAGATGGTTGTGGAGAATGTCCTCGATGAGGGTCGACTTTCCGGAGCCGGAGACGCCCGTGATCGCGACGAACAAACCGAGAGGTATCTCAGCAGTGAGATTCTTCAGGTTGTGCGCGCGAGCCCCTTCTATCCTCAGCGAAAAGCCCTTTCTTGGCGCTCGCCGGGGGTCGGGGATGGCGATCTTCATCTCACCACTGAGATATTTCCCGGTGAGCGAGGATGGGTTCCGGATCACCTCGTCCACCGACCCCTCGGCCACGATCAGCCCGCCGTGCTTCCCCGCCCCCGGACCCATGTCGATGAGATAGTCGGCCTCGCGCATCGTCTCCTCGTCGTGCTCGACGACGATCACGGTATTGCCGAGATCGCGCAGCTGACGGAGCGTCGCGAGCAGACGCGCGTTGTCGCGCTGATGCAGTCCGATCGACGGCTCATCGAGAATGTAGAGCACGCCCACGAGCCGCGACCCGATCTGCGTGGCGAGGCGGATGCGCTGCGCCTCGCCCCCCGAGAGCGACTCGGCCGCGCGCCCGAGCGTGAGGTAGTCGAGCCCGACGTCCACGAGGAAGCGCAGCCGCTCGCGCACTTCCTTGAGGATCGGGCCGGCAATGTCCTTGTCGAGGCCGGGACGCCCATTCTCGCGCACCGGGATGCTCTCGAAGAACTCCAGCGTCTCCGTGATCGGAAACTCGGTGACCTCGCCGATGTTCAACCCGTTCACCGTCACTGCGAGGGACTCCGCCTTGAGCCTGCGCCCGTGGCATACCGGGCACGGCGCCTCGATCATGAACTCCTCGAGCTCCTCGCGCACGCCGTCGGACGTGGTCTCGTTGTAGCGGCGCTGCACGTTCGCGAGCACACCTTCCCACGCGCTCTCGAAATCGCCGCGCGTGCTCCCCGAGTCGACGCGGAATTTGGTCTTCTTCCCGGACGAGCCGTAGAGAATGAGCGCCTGCGTCTTCGGCGTGAGATTACCCCACGGCGCATTAAGATCGAACTTGAACTGCTTCGCCAGCGCCGGAAGGATCGTCTTCCGCAGATGCCCGCTCGGCTCTCCCCACGGGAGGATCACGCCCTCCAATATCGAGACGCTCGGGTCGCCGAGGATGAGCTCTTCGGAGACTTCGTTCTGGACGCCGAGTCCGCCGCAGCGGGAGCAGGCGCCGAATGGCGAGTTGAAGGAGAACTGGCGCGGCTCGAGCTCAGGGAGCGAGAGTCCGCAGGTCGGGCAGCCGTAGCGCTCCGAGAAGAGCTGCGTCGCGCCGGTATCGTGGCGGATGACGTCGACGATGCCGTCCGCGAGGCGGAGCGCGGTCTCGAGCGAGTCGGTTAACCTGCCCCGGTCCTCTGCACGGGCCACCAACCGGTCGACGATGACCGAGATGCTGTGGTTGTGCTGCTTGCTCAGCTTCGGGGGCGATGCGAGCTCGACGGGCTTGCCATCGACGATAGCGCGCACGAAGCCCTGCTTGCGCGCGCTCTCGAAGAGATCCTTGAACTCACCCTTGCGGCCGCGAACCAGGGGCGCGAGGACTTCGACGCGAATTCCGTCGGGCCAGGTGAGCACGGTGTCGGCGATCTGCGACGCACACTGTCGCTGCACGGGCTCGCCGCACGTCGGACAATGCGGCGTGCCCGCGCGCGCGTAGAGCAGGCGCAGGTAGTCGTAGATCTCGGTGACGGTGCCGACGGTGGACCGGGGATTGTGGCCGGCGGTCTTCTGCTCGATCGAGATCGCCGGGGACAATCCCTCGATCGCATCGACGTCCGGCTTCTCCATCAGGCCGAGAAACTGCCGCGCGTAGGCGCTCAGCGATTCGACGTAGCGCCGTTGTCCCTCGGCGTAGATCGTGTCGAAGGCGAGGGACGACTTCCCGGATCCTGAGAGTCCGGTAATGACGGTGAGCTTGTCCCGCGGGATCGTAACGTCGACGTTGCGAAGATTGTGCTCGCGGGCACCGCGCACAATCAGTTTTTCTTCGGGCATCCCGGTAACTTCACCAGCCGTGGCGGGGATGACAAGACAGACGTTTCGGCTGTGGTGAGGGGGCGCTTGCTGAACGGCGTCTGAGTCGTCTTTAAACGCGGCCCTGTCCGCACTTACCCTCGACCACACCTGATGTCGCACACTGATGCCATGGTCGTCATGACCACGGTCGCCAGCGCCGATGAAGCGGTCACGCTCATCAAGACGCTGCTGGAACGACGCCTGATTGCGTGCGGACAGATCGTCCCCGGCGTCCGCTCGCTCTACCGCTGGAACGGCAAGATCGCGGACGAGAGCGAGGTGATCGTGTACCTCAAGACTCGCGCGGCGCGCCTCGATTCGCTCGAGGTGGCCTTTGCGGAGCTGCATCCCTACAAGGTGCCCGAGCTCCTCGCGCTACCGGTCACCGGCGGGCTCTCGAAATATCTCACGTGGATCACGGCCGAGACGTCGTTGGCGCTCGCGTGATCGGCTCATGACTACGAGGGAATCGCTCGGAGCGGGGATCATCTTCCTCTGGCTCATCGGGCTCGCGATGCTCGCGCGGCGCGAGCTCTTCGTGGGCGAGCCCGAACGGATGACGGAGGCGGCGCTGATGGTAGTGCCGGGATCCGCCTACTACGAGGTGATGAACGGCGACGAGCGCGTGGGGTGGGCGTCGTCGTCGATCGACACGAGTCTCACGGGAATCAGCGTGCGCGATGTGCTGGTGATCGATCCGCAGGATTCCGGTGCGAGCACGCGTCTCGCAGCGCGCGCGCGCGTGACGCTCACCCCCGGGCTGCGGCTCACCGGCTTCACCTTCGAGCTCGGCGGCGACCACGGACCGTACAAGGTGAGCGGGAAGATGAGTCGCGACACGGTCCTCGAGCTCATCACGAACGCGGGGAAGGCGCGACCGGACACGGAATCCGTTGCAGTGCGTCGCTCGGTGTTCTGGCCGACGACGGTACCGCTCGCGCTGGCACTCGCGGCGCGGCCGAAGGTCGGGCGCACGTACAGGTATCCGATCTACGATCCCACGTCGGGAACACCCGAAGAGATTCAGCTCACGGTCGGCGCCGAATCGCTGTTCGTGATTGCGGATAGTGCGAAGCTCGACGAGGCGAGGCACACATGGGTCGTAGCGCACGAAGACACGGTGCGCGGATGGCGGCTCGATCCGCAGGGATCGACGATCGTGAGCGGATGGATCGACGAACGGGGGCGCGCAATTCAGACGACCCCACTGGGCACGTTCACGTTGAAGCGCACGGCGTACGAGATGGCGTTTCTGAACTGGACGCTCGAGGCGAGGCAGAACGCGGCCGCCAGGAAAGCGCGACACACTCCGACAACTCGTTGACGACATGATTCAGCTGAAAGGGTTGACCAAGAGGTACGGCACCTTCACCGCCGTCGATGCGATCAATCTCGAGGTGCCGCACGGGCAGCTCTTCGGCTTCCTGGGTCCGAACGGAGCGGGAAAGACGACGACGCTGCGGATGATCGCCGGTATCCTGAAGCCGACGGCGGGGACGGTGCACATCAACGGGATCGATGTCGCCAAGGATCCGATTGCGGCGAAGGCGGTGCTCGGCTACATCCCCGACCGACCCTTCATCTACGAGAAGCTCACGGGCGCCGAGTTTCTGCGCTTCGTCGCAGGGCTGTACGGACAGGACGGGCCGCTGATCGAGCGGCGGATGACGGAGCTGCTCACGCTGTTCGATCTGATCGAATGGCGCGACGAGCTGGTGGAGAGCTACAGCCACGGGATGCGGCAAAAGCTCATCATTTCGAGCGCCTTTCTGCACAAGCCGAAGGTGATCGTCGTCGACGAGCCGATGGTCGGACTCGATCCGAAGGCCGCGCGCATCCTCAAGGATCTCTTTCGCGAATACACGAAGCGCGGACACACGATCATGATGTCCACGCACACGCTCGAGGTCGCCGAGACGGTGTGTGATCGCGTCGCGATCATCCAGGGAGGGCGAATTCGCGCCGCAGGGACGATGGACGAGCTCTACGAGAGCGTGGGCGCGGGAGCGAAGGGGCTCGAGGAGCTCTTCCTCCGCCTGACGGGAGAGAACGCGGCGCGCGAGCTGGTGGAGGTTCTCGATGCCTGAGGGTACCACCGGCCCGCGGCGCACGAGCGCCGAGGTGACGGGGCCGCGTCGCGCGACGGGTCGGCAGGCGATCATCACGGTGATCGAGGGAACGACCGATCCCGCGCAGCGCGGCAAAAAGCCGAACCCCTCGTACAACCATCTGCTGCGACCCAAGGTGCTCACCGCGCTGAGCCGCGCGACGCGCACCGGCGAGCGGAGCCACGGATGGCGCTGGACAGTCGTCGCCGCGATCGGACTGCTGTTCTGGAGCTTCGTGCTCTTCGTGCTCACGCGGGTGCTCACCGTCTTCCGCAGCACGCCGGAGATCGGCGCGCTGCTCGCGGGGAAGGTGCTCGGGCTGGTGTTCATCAGCTTCTTCATGATCCTGCTGCTCTCGAACATCATCACGGCGCTCTCCACTTTTTTTCTGGCGAAGGATCTCGAGCTGCTGGTCTCTGCGCCGGTGAACTGGCTCACGCTGTACGCCGCGAAGCTCACGGAGTCGATGCTGCACTCGAGCTGGATGATCGCGCTGATGGCGGTGCCGATCTTCGCGGCGTACGGGTGGGTGTATCGCGGAGGGCTGATGTTTCCCCTCATCGCGGCCGCGACGTTCATCCCCTTTCTGATCATCCCCGCCGTCGCCGGCGCGGCGATCGTGATCATCCTCGTGAACGCCTTTCCCGCTCGACGCACGAAGGACATTCTGAGCATCGTCGCGGTGCTCACGGCCGCCGGCGTCGTGCTGCTCTTCCGCCTCATGCGCCCGGAGAAGTTCGCGCGCCCCGAGGGGCTGCAGTCGCTGGTCGATTTCATCGCCCTCCTCCGCACCCCGACGGCGCCGTA
>JBBSEY010000053.1:0-15688 GCA_038239265.1 Gemmatimonadales bacterium
CCTCGGTGCCCGATCTCCGCAACAAACTCCTGCGCTACATCCAGTTGCATAACAAAACAGCACGACCATTTGCGTGGAGCTATGCGAATCCCAAACACCGCGTCCGTGCCATCAGAAACTCAGACGCGGTCCACTAGTGTGGCTTCGTGTCGCAACGATGGCCGATATCCCGACGCTCCGGGAGCTGATTGCCACTTCGGTCCGCGAGCTCAGCGTCGCCTTCTACACGTCGGCGCAGATCGAGGCAGCTATCGTCGCGGTTTTCGGCGTCGACACACAGCTGATTGCGGACAGCACCTATTACATCATCGACAGCCCCTCGGGATCTCTTGCGATCGGCGGTTGGAGCTACCGACGAACGCTCTATGGCGGTGACCAGATGAAGGGCGTCGAGGATCCGGCGCTCAACCCCGGCACGGAGGCTGCCCGCATTCGCGCGTTTTTCGTCAGGCCGGATTCGGCGCGCCGAGGGCTCGCGCGTCGGCTCTATCGGGAATGCGCGCGCGCTGCCCATGCGAGGGGATTCCGGCACTTCGAGCTGATGGCGACGCTCCCCGGCGTTCCGCTGTACGCCGCGCTCGGCTTCGTGCCCCTTGAGGATGTCGCGCTACGACTAGGCCCCGACATCGAGCTGCCGCTGGTGCGAAGGACGCGGCGCATCGACAGCGACTGAGCGATATTCCACTGAATGCGAACCCCAGACGCCGCGCTTCGCGAAGCGATTCGTTCGGCTCTTCCTGCGCTCGGAGCCATCTCCGATGCGAACGCAGCACACCCTCGCGTTCCGGGGAAATGGTCCCGCAAGGAGATTCTCGGCCATCTCATTGATTCGGCCTCCAACAACCATCAGCGCTTCGTGCGAGCCCAACTCACGGATGAGCTGCTGTGCTCGCCGTACGATCAGGAGGCGTGGGTGAAGGTACAGCAGTACGGCGAGTCGGGGTGGCACGAGCTGATCGGGCTCTGGCGTCGTTTCAATCTGCATCTCGCGCATGTGATGGAAGTCTTCCCGCACGACGCGCTCACCAGACCTCGAGTGCGACACAATCTCGACGCGGTCGCATTTCGCACCGTGCCCGCCGACAGGCCGACGACACTCGAGTATTTCATGCACGACTACGTTGCGCACCTCGAACATCATCTCGCGCAGATTTTCGAACGAGAGACGGGTTGAGCGCGCTCATTTGGAATAAGTCGTGCGCACGCATCGAGCGCTCACTCCCGCCAACGCTATTGGCGACAAATCCAACTACCGAATACGTGCGTAGATAGCTCCGGAGACTGCCTCAAAATGAAGAATATTGATCTCGCGGCGCCGCCCCGTGCGGAGAGGGAACTTAGTCATTGCGAGGTATCGAGTCATGGGATGGCCAAATGAATGAATCCGCGCGACGGGAGCTACCCGTCGTTCGCACTGGTCAGGGGGAGGTCAGGCTCTCGCGCAAGGAATTCGAGGCGCGCTTCCGCGAGCGCTTCTACGACCCGTCGTTCGATGCTGTCGCCGCGGAGCTCGATCGCATCGTCGATGTCGCCTGGACCAACTACGACGAGTATCACAAGAGCCCTCGCACACGAAAGGCCGGCCCCGAGTTCGAGAATCCGGACTTTGATCTGCCCGTCGAGTGGCTCGACACCCGCGCGAAGATTTTCGCAGCGAAGAAAGTGCACGATGACCCCGCGTCACCTCGCCGCGTACTCATCGTGTGCGGGGCATCGCGCCACGACAAGACCTGTCCCGGCGAGCGGTCGAAGACGAGTCGCCTCGTCGACCTCGCGCGCGACATCGTTGCTTCGAGCAGCGGCTTCGAATGCGACGTGCTCGATCTCAGTCACCTCGCGGCGGTCTACGGGCGCCAGATTCTTCCTTGCAAGTCGTGTGTGTCCACGGCCATGCCCCTGTGCAATTGGCCTTGCTCGTGCTACCCCAATCACGCGATGGGGCAAGTCAATGACTGGATGAACGAGCTCTACCCACGATGGGTCGCCGCGCACGGAATCATCATCGTAACCCCGGTCAACTGGTATCAGGCGCCCACGGTGTTGAAGGCGATGATCGATCGTCTCGTGTGCGCCGACGGCGGAAATCCGGATCCCACACGTACCCATGGCAAGCGCCCCGACGAGGCCAAGGCGCTCGAGCTCGCGGGGTGGGACTTTCCCAAGCATCTCTCCGGTCGCGCGTTCGGTGTCGTAGTGCACGGAGACGCCGCAGGTACGGAAGTCCTTCGCCGAAATCTCACCGACTGGCTGCTCGACATGGATCTCGTGCGAGCGGGGAATGGCGCGACGCTCGATCGGTACATCGGCTACTACGAGCCGTACGCAACGAGCCACGAAGCGCTGGATCGCGACGAGGCGGTGCAGGACGAGACGCGCAACGTCGCACGCTCCGTAGTCGCCGCCGTGCGACTGCAGGCCGGGGGCAAGTACGAGCGTCCCGATGATGATCTGCAATCTGTCCGGGAAAAGTGACAGCGAAGCGTCCCGCACTTCGACAGGTGTTTCACATCACAAGCATGCGCTCTTCGACAGTTCGAGCCGCGCACGCCCCTGCAACGGTCGCCCGACGCCGTAAACCCATCCCGCCGATTGGCACATTCGCATCTCTGCGCATTGGCACTAGGGATGCACTACCCGGGTGCTGCAGACGCATGCTCGAACTCTTTCCCGGTATTTGGAGGAACACGGAAATGTTCAGGAAACTCTCAGCTGTCATGCTCGCAGTGGCGCTCGTCGCCGGCCTTACCACCTCGGCACAGGCGCAGCAAAGAGGACGCTGGGTCCTCCTTGGGGAACGCCATATCGATGGTCGCGTGGACTCCGACAAGATCGACATCGGCAAGGACCGCGGCACCTTCCGCGCGATTCAATTCCGCGTGCAGGGCGGCGACGTTCGCTTCGAGAAGATCCAGGTGCGGTATCTGAATGGCGAGCGCGAAGACATCGATGTGCGCGCCGACGTTCGCGCAGGCAGTCGCACGCGCGCGATCGATCTCCCGGGCAATCGCCGCGTGATCGAGAGCATCTCGATGTGGTACAGCAAGGGCGAGTGGCGCACGCGCCCGCAGATCCGCGTGTACGGCGCACGGTAGCACCGCCGCCCTTCGATTGAAGCGCGGCGACTGAAGCCCCCACGCGGCGAGAGCCGCGTGGGGGCTTTTGCATCCGGAAACTCGCGCACCCCTCGCGATCGATCCACCCCGCCGTCGATCTGCGCGTCGCCAACCATGACTTTTCAGTGAATTTTCACCATCCTGTCGATTCCGGAGTTCTCCATTCGATATGAGTGTAGAGCCGCGACCGCTTCCTGTAACTGCTCATCGCGGTTGGCAACACAACTCTTCAGGAGGTATCCATGAAGTTCATGATGCTGCTCAAGGCCGATAAGATCACCGAGACCGGAGTGATGCCCAAGGAGGAAGATCTCGTGGCGATGGGCAAATACAACGACGAGCTCATCAAGGCCGGGGTTCTCCTCACCGCCGAAGGGCTGCAGCCGAGCTCCAAGGGGGCGCGGGTCCGCTACGCGAGCGGCAAGACCACCATCGTCGACGGTCCATTCAGCGAGACGAAGGAGCTCATCGCCGGATTCTGGATGATTCAGGTCAAGTCGAAGGCGGAGGCGATCGAGTGGGCCAAGCGCGTCCCGTTCGATCCGAATGGTGCTTCGGCCACGAGTGGTGGCGTCGGCGAGATCGAGCTCCGTCAGCTGTTCGAAGCATCCGATTTTTCTCCCGACCTCTACCCGTCCGACGAGGCGCAGGAAGTGATGAAAACGGAAGAGGATTTTCGCAAGCGTACGAATACCTGAGCAACCGGACACTCAATGCGATTCATGGTCATCCGCAAAGCGGACGAGGAAACCGAGGCGGGCGCCCTTCCCACCGAGGCGCTCATCACTTCGATGCTCGCGTACAATCAGGCAATGATCGACGCCGGCGTGATGCTCGAAGGCGCCGGACTTCAGAGAAGCGAGAAGGGCGCACGCGTCAGCTTCCACAACGGCAAGCCAACGATCACGGACGGTCCGTTCGCCGAATCGAAGGAGCTCATCGCGGGTTACTCGATAATCGAAGCGAAGTCGAAGGACGAAGCACTGGAGTGGTTGAAGAAGTGGCCTCCGCTCGACGGTCACGGCAACGTGCAGCTCGAGCTTCGGCAACTCTTCTCGCCGGAAGACTTCGGTGACGCGGCAGTCGAGCAGGCGAGAAATTTCGAACACAACAAAAGCAGGTAATCCGTCGTGCGCATGCACGAACCAGCCTTCAGGGGGAAAAGAATGATCTCGCACATACACGCCACCACCATTGTCGTCTCGGACCAGGACAAGGCGCTCGACTACTTCGTCAACGTGCTCGGCTTCGAGAAGACCGAGGACGCACCAATGGGGCCGACGATGCGGTGGCTCACCGTCGCCCCCAGGGGCGCGGCGACGCACATCGCGCTTTCGCTACCGAGCTGGTACACGACAAAGCCATCACTCGAGATGGGAATGAACACGAGCATCGCCTTCGCGGTAGACGACATGAAGACCACCTACGCGGAGCTCAAGAAGCGCGGCGTCGCCTTCAAAGGCGAGCCCGAGATGATGCCGTGGGGGAAGCCCGGAGTCTGGTTTCTCGATCCGGATAAAAACGAGTTCTTCATGGCCGAGTCCTGAGCGCGCACAACGGCGCTCGACTCTGGCACACCACACTCTGGAGGCGGCGCATGCGCACAGCCAACCCGATCGCCGTCACATCGAACGCTCGCCTCTAGTGCTGACAATCGCGACCATCCAGCTGCTCTGCCTCGTGCTGTACCTGATCCCGCGTACCGCCGTCCTCGGCGCAATCCTTTTTACCGGCAATCTCGGTGGCGCAATCCTCGCCAACTTCCGCGTCGAAAATCCGCTCTTGAGCCACGTGCTCTTCCCCACGTACATCGGTGCCTTGCTCTGGGTGGGTCGCTACTTGCGCGACAGACGTCTCCGCGCGCTCTTTCCCTGACACTCATTCTAGGGATGACGAGCACGCATGCGCTATCTGTGTCTGATCCATCTGAACGAGCAGGAAATGGCCGGCCTTCCGCACGCGACGATGAACGATCTCAGTGTTCGCCATCTCGCGCTCAACGACACCCTTCGCACGAGCGGACAGTTCGTCGAGGCATCGGCGCTCGAGTCGTCCGGGAAGGCGGTGCGGCTGCAGCAGCGCGGCGGCAGGCGATCCGTGGTCGACGGTCCGTTCACAGAGACGAAAGAGCTGGTAGCGGGATTCTACCTCATCGAAGCGCGTGACATGCAGGAGGCGATCGGCATCGCTTCGCGCTTCCCGAGCGCGCCATACGGAACCATCGAAGTCTGGCCCACTCGCGAGCTCGAGGTCGACGACCCGGCGTAGTAGCGCGTGTGGGGTTGCACGGGCGATCCCCGCTCGTCTGATTGCAGCCCATGACGGCCATCGATGCGCACCGGGCGATAGACGCTGTTTGGAGAATCGAATCGGCGAAGCTGATCGCCGGGCTCGCGCGCATCGTTGGTGACGTCGGGCAGGCCGAAGATCTCGCGCAGGATGCGCTGCTCATCGCGCTCGAGAAGTGGCCGGAGAGCGGGGTTCCCGACAATCCCGGCGCGTGGCTCATGGCCACCGCCAAGCATCGCGCGATCGATCTCCTGCGTCGCCACACGCTGCTCGAGCGCAAGCACGAGATGCTCGGGCACGAGCTCGACGCGCAGCGGGAGGCCGCGATTCCGGCACTCGATGCCGCGCTCGATGACGACATCGGCGACGATCTGCTGCGCCTCGTCTTCACCGCCTGCCACCCCGTGCTCTCCACCGGTGCGCAGGTCGCGCTCACGCTCCGACTCCTCGGCGGGCTCACCACGGACGAGATCGCCCGCGCCTTTCTCGTTCCCGAGGCGACGATCGCACAGCGCATCGTGCGCGCAAAACGGACGCTCGCCGAGGCGAAGGTGCCGTTCGTCGTGCCGCGGGGTGCGGAGCTGGCGGCTCGACTTTCGTCCGTGCTCGGGGTGATCTATCTGATCTTCAACGAAGGCTACTCGGCAACGGCGGGCGACGACTGGATGCGTCCAGCGCTGTGCGAGGATGCGCTGCGGCTGGGGCGCATCCTGGCGGAGCTCGCGCCAGCGGAACCCGAGGTGCACGGGCTCGTCGCGCTGATGGAGATACAGGCCTCGCGGGCGCGCGCGCGCGTGGGTCCGAATGGTGAGGCAGTGCTCCTCCTCGATCAGGATCGCGCGCGCTGGGACTACGTGCTCATTCGCCGCGGGCTCGACGCGCTCGCGCGAGCGGAGTCGCTCGGCGGGGCGGCGGGGCCGTACGCGATGCAGGCGGCGATCGCGTCGTGTCACGCGCGCGCGCGCTCGGGAGCGGAAACGGATTGGGCGCGCATTGCGTCGCTCTACGAGACGCTCGCTCGACTCTCTCCCTCGCCGGTGATCGAGCTCAATCGCGCGGTGGCGGTCGGCATGGCGAGCGGGCCCGCGGCGGGACTGGCGCTCGCGGATGCGCTCATGAGCGAGCCGTCGATGAAGAGGTACCATCTGCTGCCGAGCGTGCGCGGCGATCTGCTCGCGAAGCTCGGGCGCGCGAGTGAGGCGCGTGCGGAGCTGGAGCGCGCTGCGTCGCTCACGCGCAATTCGCGCGAGCGGGAGCTACTGCTCGCCCGCGCTGCGGCGCTCGTGTAGCAGCGCGGCGTCACACTGGACATCTCCGGGTCCGCGAAGCAAAATGCGGTACCCCCAACTCGAGTGCTTCACCATGCGCGTCCGCGTTCTCGCGTTATCCCTCGCTCTTACCGCACTTCCGCGCCTCGCCGTGGCGCAGGATGCTCCCGTCTCCCAGTCCTTTCGCGATCAGGCTGCGTCCGCCTCCAAGAATCTGCAGGCCGCGGCGGAGACCATGCCCGCGGAGAAGTATGGCTTCAAGCCGACGCCGGCGCAGATGAGCTTCGGCGACATCGTTGCGCACCTCGTGGAGGGGAACGACTATCTCTGCGGCGTGATCGGCGGGGTGAAAGCGCCCTCGCGCCCGAAGGTGACCGGTACGAGCAGCAAGGCGGAGCTGCAGGCGCAGCTCAAGGAGACGTTCGCGTTTTGCGATCAGGCGTTTGCCAAGCTCGACGACTCGAAGCTCGCCGAGCAGCTGCCATTCTTCGGAGGCAAGACGCGCTCGCGTGCGAACGTGATGTTCGTGACCGTCGGCGACTGGGCGGACCACTACAGCCAGGGCGCGATCTACCTGCGACTCAACAACCTGCTCCCGCCCACCGCAAAGAAATAGCTTGAATTCAAGATAAGTTTTCCGGGTGCAGGAAGGGCCGCCCACGAGGTTTGCGGGCGGGCCTTCCGCGGATGATTCGCGGTGACGGTCAAACCATTTTCGTTGCGGTGCTGTCGAACGGGTGACTCTTACCCGGCTCTCGTGCACGCATGTCGCTGACCCCCGCTCTCCTCGCGCTGCTCCAGGTAGCGCAGCCGGCTGCTCCGCCTCCCGTGCAGACCGATGCGCAGACGTCACCGACGGCGGCCGTGCAGTCGGCGTCGGCCCGCACCGTCGCGAGCTCCACGATCGCGACGGCGGCGCGAGCAGAGAAGCGTCCGGTAATCGACGGTCGCGACGACGATGCGGTGTGGAAAGACGCCGTGCCGATCACCAACTTCCGGCAGTTCAGCCCCGTGGCCAACGGCGACGTTCGCTTCAGAACCGAAGGGAAGGTCGCCTACGACGATCAGAATTTCTACGCCTTCATCCGGATGTACGATCCGCATCCGGACAGCATCCTGCGACTGCTCGGACGACGGGACGTGCGTGTCGCGACCGACCAGATCAAGATCATCATCGACTCGTACCACGACCTGCGGAGCGGCTATGAGTTCGCGGTCAATCCCGCCGGCGTCAAGCGCGACTACGCCGTCTACAACGACATCAACGAAGATGGCTCGTGGGATGGCGTGTGGGAGGCGGCGACCACCGTCGATTCGCTGGGATGGACGGCGGAGTTCCGGATTCCCCTCTCGCAGCTCCGTTACGCGGATGCGAAAGAGCACACATTCGGCTTCGGGATCTGGCGCGATATCGATCGCTTCAAGGAGCGCGACAGCTGGCCGGAGTACAAGCAGTCCGACGCGCGCTTCATGTCGCAGCTCGGTACGGTCGTGAAGATCGATGGGATACCCTCGCCGCACCGGCTCGAGGTCGTTCCCTACGTCGTCGCGAAGAACGTGTCCGTCGATCCATTCGCAGGGAATTCGCGAGACAGCAAGCTCGCCGGGGGCGCCAACATCAAGTACGGCCTGACCTCGAACCTCACGCTCGACGCGACGGTCAATCCCGACTTCGGCCAGGTGGAGTCCGATCCGTCCGTCCTCGACCTCTCGGCGTTCGAGACCTTCTTCGCCGAGCAGCGGCCGTTTTTTCTCGAGGGCACGGGGATCTACAGCTTCCCGGTGAACTGCAACAACGTGAACTGCAACAGCGAGGGGCTGTTCTACTCGAGGCGCATCGGCCGCTCACCGCAGCTCGGCTATCTCTACGGCGACGCGAGCTCGCCGACCACCACCACCATTCTCGGCGCGACCAAGCTCACGGGGCGCCTCGCGAGCGGGATGTCTATCGGTGTGCTCGACGCCGTGACCCGGCGCGCCGATGGCCCGCTCGGCCAGACGCTCGAGCCCACGACGAACTATGCCGTAGCACGCGCGCAGCAGGATCTGCGCGGGGGCGAGAGCGGTATCGGCGTGATTCTCACGGGAGTCAATCGCAACAACGACGACTTCACACGTGATGTGCTCGATCGAAATGCGTACGTCGCCGCGATGGATTTCCGTCACCGCTTCAGCAATCGGCGCTTCGAGATCACCGGCTCGATCGACGCGAGCCGTGTGAGTGGCACGCCGCTTTCGATGCTCGCGACTCAGACCGATGCGGTGCACTATTTTCAGCAGCCGGACGGAGCGCTGCACCTCGACCCCGCCCGCACGACGCTCTCCGGTGACGCGGAGCAGATCACCATCGGGAAGGTGGGGGGCGGCGTCACGCGATTCCAGACGACGTACAACCGCATGTCCCCGGGCTTCGAACCGAACGACCTTGGTTATCTGCAGCGTGCGGACTTGCAGAACTGGAGCAGCTGGGCGTCGCTCAACTTCACCAGCCCTGCGCTCTTCTTCAATTCGGCGTATATCAGCTTCAACGAGTGGAACTACTGGAACAACGCGGGGCTGCTGCTCGACCGCGCCGTGAATACGAACTGGCATTTCATACTACGCAACAACTTCGAAGTCGACCTCGGCGCCACCGGCGCGCAGCTGCCGGGAACGTTCAGTGACCGGGCGTCGCGCGGCGGGCCCGCGGTGCGACACTCGCCATACGTGAACGGCTTTCTCAATCTCACTGCCGACAATCGGAAGCAGGTCATTCCGGGCGTTTCCGTAAACGCGGGGCGCACGGATTACGGGCGCGGCTATTTCTACGAGCTCGATCCGAACATCGATCTGCGCGTGTCGAGCCACTTTCACATGAACGTGAGCGCCGCGTACAATCGCAATCGCGACGATTCACAGTGGTACGGCAACTTCGGAGATTCGGTGGGAGCCACCCACTACACCTTCGCGCATCTGGAGCAGCGCACGCTGAGCGCGACCGTGCGGCTCGATGTCACGGCCACTCCCAATCTCACTTTTCAGCTCTACGCATCTCCGTTCGTGACGAAGGGCTCATTCACGAACATCCGCGAGCTCGACGATCCCCGGGCCAGGGACTACGACGACCGGTACAAGTCCTACACCGATCAGTCGGTGCTGGCGACCCAGGCGGATGGCTTCAACGTCAAGCAGTTCCGGTCGAATGCGGTGGTGCGATGGGAGTATCGCCCGGGCTCGGCGCTCTTCCTGGTGTGGACGCAGCAGCGACAGGGCAACCGCTCCAATGTCGGCGACCAGTCGTTCGGCGGCGACTACCGGGGGCTGTTCAACCTGCACCCTGACAACACCTTCCTCGTGAAGGCGTCGTACTGGTTCAACCGGTAGCCCCACTTCGAATCGAGCTCAGTTCGCGTTCAACGTTGCGCGAGCACTCTTCTCCAGCACCGTCCAGCGCGCGAGCACCTCGCGGTACTTCGCGCGCGCCCGCGCGCAGGCGGCGATCTGGTTCGAAGTCGGCGCGTTGTCGGCGCCCTGCATCGCCATTGCGGCCCGCATGAGTGCGTCGCCGGCGCTCTTGAGCGTTGCCGGCTCGTCGGCATCAAGCGAGCCGCGTCGCCTCGGCGGCGCATCCGCGGCGCGTTCGACTGGTGCGAGGGCGTCGAGCTTTGCGCGCAGCGCATCCGCACCCGCGGTGCTCGATGCGGCCGCGCGCTCCCGCAGCTCGCGCGCGCGCATGTAGCTCGCCCGCGCGGTCGCTGCGCCGTCGTACATCTCTTTCGAGAGGGCGGCGAGCTGCGCGAGCCCGGTCGCCGTGGTCTTTACGCGAGGGTCGAGCTTGAGCGTGAGCGGCTGCTCGAATCTCTTCCCGCCGGCAGTGAGGCGCACGGTGTATGCGCCCGGCGGCGCCCACGGCGCATCCATCGCGGGAAAGGTGCGATGCGGCACGGCGCCATTGCCGCTCTCGTCTTCGCTCAAGTCGTCGCGCTCGTCTGTGACGGGGTCGTAGCGGAGATCCCACGTTGCGCGATGCATTCCAGGGCGCGTCGAGAGCGCCATGCTGGGCGCGGCCCAGTAGAGCGGGAGGTTGCAGTCGGGCGCCTTCTGATTCTGCTGGCAGACCTTGGTGTACGCCTCCGGATCGCGCGCCGGGTCGGGATCGAGCACGCGATCCGTGCTCGAGTAGTGACGCACGACTTTCCCCGCCGCGTTCACGATCTCGAGTGTGAGCGCGCCCTCGAGCGGTGAGCCGACGTAGTAGTCGATGGTGGCGCCGGCGGAGGGATTCTCCCCCGCTGGAAGTTCGGGGGGCCACGGCGTGGGATCGTTCGTTGCGCCGCGCACGCGCACGGCCGTTGCGGGCTCGAGCAGATACGCGACCGACGCCGATTGTACCGCCGCGCGCTGCCGGAGCGGCGTGATGTCGTCGAGAATCCAGAACCCGCGCCCGTGCGTCGCTGCGATGAGATCGGAGCAGAGACAGCTGCTGTCGTCCTTCACGAGCAGGTCGCGAACGGAGATCGCAGGCATGTCGAGCTTGAGCGACTGCCAGTGATCGCCGTCGTCGTACGAGACCCACACCTGTGCATCGGTTGCCGCGTAGAGGAGCCCGGGCTTTCGGGGATCCTCGCGGATCGAGTTCGTGACGGCACCCGGCGCGATGCCGTTGTCGATCTCCGACCAGCTCTTGCCGCCGTCGTGCGTGCGCCAGAGATGTGGATTCATGTCGTCGAGCCGTAGCGTGTTGGCGGCGGCGTAGGCGGTGCGATTGTCGAAGTGGCCGGCGTCGATGTTGAAGATTCGCGTCCACGGCTTGATCTCTGGCGGCGTCACGTTCGTCCATCTGGTGCCGCCATCCATCGTCACCTGGATCTGCCCGTCATCGGTGCCGGCCCAGACGATGCCCACGCTCCGCGAGGAGGGGGCAAGCGCGGTGATTGCGCCCTGCGGATGCGGCGTGACCGTGCTGGCGTACTTTCCGGCGGTCGATGGCACGGCCCAGCTCTGGCGCGTAAGATCGGGGCTGATGCGCGTCCAGCTGTGGCCGCGGTCGAGCGTCTTCCAGACGACGTTCGAGGTGTAGAACAGAAGATTGTGATCGATCGGCGACCAATTGATCGGCATCGTGCGCACGTTGCGGTTGAAACTCTTTCCTCGCTCCATCGCATCGGGCCCGATCTGCGTGAGCTGTCCCGTCCGCCGATCGTAGAGCGACACGTTGGTGCGCATGCTGCCGAACATCTTGTCCGGATCCTTCGGATCGGGCGCGGCAATCCCGTATTCCTGGATGTCGACGGGATGCCAGTCGTGGAAGGTGATCTCGCCATCCATCGACCGGCTGTCGACGCACGCCGAGCCGGAGTCCTGCTGCCCACCGCATACGCGATAGAGGAAGGTCGCATCCGTGGAGACATGGTACATCGCCGCTGTCGACTGCGTGTACCAATTGCTCCACGACTGGCCGCGATTCGAGGAGACGACGGCGCCCTGATCGGACACGAGGAGGATGATGTTCGGATCGCGAGGATTGACCCAAACCTTCTGATAGTCGTCGCCGCCGGGTGAGCCGCGCACCGGCGACCACGTGACGCCGCCATCCTCGGTTCGCCAGAACACGATCGACGCGCTGTACACGACGTTCTCGTTCTTCGGGTCCACCGCCAGCGTCGCGAGATCGCCGCCGCCAATGCGGAGCAGCGGTCGCCCATCGGGCTCGTTGTGCGCGCCCTGATTCATCGCCTTCGGATCGTGCACGGCGAGATACCAGTGCTCGCCGGCATCCACGGACTTGTAGAGGCCGAGCACTTCGTCCTCGCCTCGCGCAGCCACATCGGGGGGAGGCGTTCCCGCGACCATCGCGTAGAGCACCTTCGTGTTCGACGGAGCGATGGCGAGATTCGCCTGCAGTACGCCCGGCAGCCCATCGACCAGTGGCTTCCAGCTGCTCCCGCCATCCGTCGACTTGAAGATTCCTCCCGACGCGCCGCCGAACGAGCTCCCCTCTACGAAGCTCTGCTGCTGCTGCCAGAGCGCCGCGTACACGATCTTCGGGTCGTTCGGATCGATGCGCACATCGTTGGCGCTCGTGTACGCATCCTTGTAGAGCACCTTCTCGAACGTCTTCCCTCCATCCGTGGAGCGAAAGACTCCGCGCTCCTCGTTCGGGCCATATGGATGCCCGAGCGCGGCAACGAAGAGGCGATTCGGATCGGAAGGATCGACGTCGATCTGTGCGATCATCTGGCTGTCGCGCAGACCGAGGTGCGTCCACGTCTTTCCCGCGTCCGTCGACTTGTAGACGCCGTTGCCCACTGCGAGATCGGGACGGATGATCCCTGCGCCCGAGCCCACATAGACGACGTTCGAGTCCGATGGCGCGACGGCGATCGCGCCGATCGATCCGGTAGGTTGCTCGTCGAAGAGCGGTACCCATGTCGAGCCGTAGTCGGTGGAGCGCCACACGCCGCCGTTGTCGAAGCCGGCGTAGAAGACGTTCGGCTGACTCGGCACTCCTGCGAGCGCGCGTGCGCGCCCGGCGCGGATGGGGCCGATCGAGCGCCAGTGCATCGCGGAGGACACGTCCGCCTGCTGCGCGGCGAGAGGGCGAGCGACGCTCGAGGCGAGGGCGAGCGCAGCGCCCGCGCGCATCCATGATCTGTTCGAAGGCATCGTACAACCTATCGCGGCGGCAAATCCTTGGGAACGGTGAAGGGACCGGAGTGGCCGGCGCGCCTCCCCTCGCTCCCCTTGCGCTTCTACAAGTGACCGCCTATCCTCTCCTGTAGAAGCCAACAGGGAAGCGCATGACCGACAGCTCCGAACCAGGCAAGCTCGAGCTCCCACAGGGCACGCTCGATCTCCTCATCCTCAAGGCGCTCTCGCTCGAGGCCCAGCACGGATGGGCGATCTCCGAGCGCATCCGGCAAGTCTCGAGTGCCGCGCTGCAGATCCCGCAGGGCTCGCTCTACCCGGCGCTCCACCGCCTCGAGCGCCGCGGGTGGATCAAGGCGAAGTGGGGCGAGTCCGAGAACAACCGCCGCGCGAAGTTTTACGAGCTCACACGTACGGGGCGCCATCAGCTCGACACGGAGACCGACGCCTGGCGTCGGCTCACCATCGCGGTACGCATCGTCCTCGAAATGCGATGAGCGGCCCCGACATGCTGGCCGACCTGCTCAGCGATCTGCGCTACCGCCTTCGCGCGATCTTCCAGCGCGCGACCGTCGAACGCGAGCTCGACGACGAGATGCGCTACCATCTCGATCGCGAAACCGAAAAGAACGCGCATCGAGGGCTCGATGCGGCGGAGGCCGCGCGCCGCGCTCGCATCGAGTTCGGCGGTGTCGACCGCTTCAAGGAAGATGCGCGCGACGCGCGCGGCGTTCGCCCGCTCGAGACGCTCGCGCGCGACCTCCGCTACGCCGCGCGCGGGCTCCGCACGCACCCCGGCTTCACGCTCGCCGTGGTCGCGACGCTCGCCTTGGGCATCGGCGCCAACACCGCCATGTTCGGCGTCGTCGATCGACTCATGTTCCGGCCGCCCGCGTATCTGCGTGATCCGGGGAGCGTAAATCGAATCAACCTGCACTACACCTTCCGTGGTGAACCGGTCACCAACGGGTCGATCGAGTACAAGCGCTATCTCGATCTGATGCGGGGCTCGAGCACGGTTGGCCTGGGAGCCGCGTTCTACAGCGAGAAGATGGCGGTCGGTGCGGGGGAGAGTGCACGCGAGATGCGGGTCGCCGCGGTGAGCGCCACCTTCTTTCGGCTCTTCGACGCCAGACCACTGCTCGGACGCTTCTTCGACGGCACCGAGGATGTCGCTCCCGCCGGATCGCCCGTCGTCGTCATCGGCAGCACGCTCTGGAAAACACGATTCGGGTCACGTCCCGACGCCCTCGGTCAGCAGCTTCAGATCGGCTCGATTAATGCCACGATCGTCGGTGTCGCGCCCGATGGCTTCGTTGGCGCGGATCCGGCCGAGCCTGTGGTCGCGTTCGTCCCGATCACCGCGTACGGCAATGCCATCTCCCCCGACTACGCGGCGGACTACAGCGGGGGATGGATGCAGATGCTCGTCCGGCGAAAGCCCGGCGCATCCATCGCGCTTGCCACCGCGGATCTCACGCACGCGTACATCCGTAGCTGGGACGCGGAGCAGGCCGCCCAGCCGCGCCCGTCCCCGTCGGCCCAGGCGCACCCGAATGCGATCGTCTCACCGATTCAAAGCCTGCGCGGCCCCGACGGCGGGCGCGATGCGCCGATCGTACTCTGGATCTGCGGCGTCGCGGCGATCGTCCTTCTCATCGCCTGCGCCAACGTTGCCAACCTCCTGCTCGGGCGCGCCTTCCGTCGTCGCCGCGAGATCGCCGTCCGACTCGCACTCGGCGTCACGCGAGGGCGGTTGATCGCGCAGCTGCTCACCGAAAGTCTGCTGCTCGCGCTCCTGGCCGGCTCCGCGGGAGTGCTGATCGGCGAGGTTGGACAGGTCGTGCTGCGTAAGCTGTTCCTGCCAAAGGCCTCGGCCGTGGGCGTGCTCCACGATCCGCGCACGATCCTGTTCGCATGCCTCGCCGCGCTCCTCGCCGGCGTGCTCACCGCGCTCGCGCCAGCGCTGCAATCCGGGCGCACCGATCTCACCACTTCGCTCAAGTCCGGCGTGCGCGAGGGAGGGGCGCGGCGCTCCCGCACGAGGAGTGTGCTGCTCCTCGCGCAGGGCGCGCTCTCGGTCTTCCTGCTCGTGGGGGCCGGGCTGTTCGTGCGCAGTCTGCACAATGTCGCGTCGATTCATCTCGGCTACGACGTGGAGCCGTTGCTCTACGTAAGCGTCAACATGCGCGGCCAGCATCTTTCGAAGGATCAGGATCGGATGCTTCGAAGCAGGCTCGCGGCGGAAGCGGCGACGATCGCGGGCGTCGAGCGTGTCGCGCAAGTGCTCACCGTTCCAATTTGGCAGTCGCGATCCGAATCCTTCTCCACCCCCGGTATCGACTCGGCGGAGCGCCTCGGGCATTTCAACCTGCAGATGGGCTCCGTCGA
>JBBSEY010000054.1:0-15618 GCA_038239265.1 Gemmatimonadales bacterium
ATTCGGGCCGAGGTGATCGACCTGCTCACCCTGCGTCCGATCGATACGGAAACGATCGTCGCGTCGGTGAAGAAGACGAATCGCGCCGTGGTGGTCGAGGAGGGGTGGGAGATCTGCGGCATGGGCGCCCAGATCGTGGACTACGTGCAGCGCGATTGCTTCGACGACCTCGATGCACCGGTACTGCGCGTGCATCAGGTGGACGTGCCGATGCCGTACGCCAAGAATCTCGAGCGCGCGGCGAAGCCGGACGCGCAGAAAACCGTCGCCGCAGTGCGGCAAGTACTCTACCTCGACTAGCCGCGGTGTAACGGGAGGATGTGATGGCAACGAAGGTGACGATGGAAGCGCTCTCTCCGACGATGGAGGAGGGGCGTCTCGTCAAATGGCTGAAGAACGAGGGCGACAGCGTCGCGAAGGGGGACCTCCTCGCGGAAGTGGAGACCGACAAGGCGGTGATGGAGCTGACGGCGCGCGGCGATGGTGTGCTGCGCGCGAGACTCGCGGCGGAGGGCGAGACGCGCCCGGTGGGTGATCTGCTGGCGGTGATCGCGGCGGCTGACGAGAACATCGATGCGCTGCTGAAGAAGGCGCCCGCGGCTGCTGTTGCGGCACCCGCAGCTGCACCGAGTGCGCCGGCGGCGCCGAATGCTCCCGCCGCCAACGTCACTCCGCCCGCGCCCGTTGCTCCGCCCGCGCCTCAGGCACCCTCCGCCCCCGCGGCACCCTCCGCCCCCGCGGCCGAGAATGAGGGCGGACGCGCGCGCTCGTCGCCACTCGCTCGCCGACTCGCCACCGAGCGCGGGCTCGACGTCTCCGCGGTGCCGGGCAGCGGCCCCGGCGGCCGCGTCATCCGACGCGACATCGAAGCTGCCGCGAGCAAGGAGCTCGCGCCCGATGCGAATCGCATCGACCCGTCGGTCACGCCCGCCGCGCGCGCAACGCCAGCCGCGCCGCGCACAGCAGCCGCCGGTGACTTCGAGGACGTTCCACTCACGCTCATTCGCAAGACCATCGCGCGGCGACTCTCCGAGTCGAACGGACCGATCCCGACCTTCTTCCTCACCGCCGACTTCGATCTCACCAGCGTCCGCGAGCTGCGCGCGCAGATGATCGCGATGGGCGACGAGTTCAAGGTTTCCTACAACGACATCATCCTCAAGGCCGTCGCGACGGCGTTGCGCCAACACCCCGAAGTGAATGCACACTGGCTCGGCGATTCGATTCGTCGGCATCATCGCGTGCATCTTGGCATGGCCGTCGCGGTGGAGGATGGGCTCATCACGCCGATCATCGCCGATGCGGACACGAAGCGCATCAGCGAGATCGGGCGCGAGTCGCGCGAGCTCGCGAAGCGCGCGCGCGAGCGCAAGCTCACTCCCGAGGAATACACGGGCGCCACGGCAACCGTTTCCAACCTTGGCATGTTCGGCATCGACGAGTTCACCGCGATCATCAATCCGCCCGAGGTCGCGATCTTCGCGATCGGTGCGGTGGGGGATGTGCCCGTCGTGATCGATGGCGCGCTCGCGGTGCGCACGCGCGTCCGCATCACGATGAGCTGCGACCATCGCGCCGTCGACGGCGCGACCGGTGCGAAGTTCATGCAGACGCTCCGGCGCCTGATCGAAAATCCACTCATGCTCGTGTTCTGAGCAAATGACCGCCTTCATTACAGGATCGAACTGACCATGGCTTCCTTCGACGTGATCTTCCTTGGCGGCGGACCCGCCGGCTACGTGGGCGCGATTCGCTGCGCCCAGCTCGGGCTCACCGTCGGCGTCGTCGAGCGCGAAGGACTCGGCGGCACCTGCGTGCTCTGGGGATGCATCCCCGCGAAGGCGTTGCTCGAGAGCGCGGCGATCGCGCACCGGGCGCGCGAGGCGAAGAGCTTCGGCGTCAACGTGGGCGACATCACGACGGACTACGGCGTCGCGATGAAGCGCTCTCGCGCCGTGAGCACGCAGAACTCCAAGGGTGTCGAGTTCCTCTTCAAGAAGAACAAGATCACGTGGCTGCTCGGCACAGGCACGCTCGCCGGCAAGAAGACCGTGTCGGTGACCGACGCGAAAGGCGCCGTGACCACGCACGACGCGAAGAAGGCGATCGTCATCTCCACCGGCTCGCGCGTGAAGGGGATTCCCTCGATCGGCCTCGCGCTCGACAAGAAGAACATCCTCTCGTCGGACGAGGCACTCGTGCTCGAGAGGGCGCCCGCGACCATGGCGATCATCGGCTGCGGCGCGGTCGGCGTCGAGTTCGCCGACGTCTTCGCCGAATTCGGGACGAAGGTCACGATGCTCGAGACACAGTCGACGATGCTGCCGGTGGAAGACGCGGATGTCGCGGCCGAGCTGGCGAAGAGCTTCAAGAAGCGCGGCATCGAGGTCGTCCTCAATGCGAAGATCGACGGCACGAAGATCGGCAACGGCTCCGTCACCCTTTCGCTCAGCGGACCGGAGAAGAAGGAGCTCACCTTCGAGAAGGTGCTCGTTGCTGCGGGCCGCGCCCCGAACATCGAGGGGATCGGGCTCGAGGCGCTTGGCATCAAGCTCACGGATCGCGGCTTCATCAGGATCGATGACCAGATGAAGACGAATGTCGAGGGGATCTACGCGGCCGGCGATGTCGCCGGCCCACCGATGCTCGCGCACAAGGGCGAGCGCGAGGGGATGGTCGTGGCCGAGGTGATCGCGGGAAAGAGCGAGCACAAGATGAATTACGGCAACATCCCGAGTTGCACCTACTGCCACCCGGAAGTCGCGTCGATCGGCATGACGGAGCAGCAGGTGAAGGACAGGAAGATCGAGTACAAGGTCGGGCGCTATAACTTCTCCGCGAACGGACGCGCGCGCACGTCGGGGGAGACGGAGGGTTTCGTGAAGATCATCCGCGACGCGAAGTACGGCGAGATCCTCGGCGCGCACATCATCGGCGCGCATGCGACGGAGCTCATCCACGAGCTGATAGTCGCGCGTGAGAACGAGTTCACGGTCGAGGAGGTCGATCTCGCGATCCACGCGCATCCGACGCTGTCGGAGGCGATCGCGGAGGCGATTCTCGATTCGATGGGGCGCGCGCTGCATGCTTGAGACGGTGGTTGCCGCGACGCGGAGCGCGGCGACGGCCGAGTCGCCTGCAGCGATCGCCCCCCTGCACGTCGTGAATCTCGGCCTCGTCCCGTACGCGCGCGGGCTCGAGCTCCAGCGCGCCATTGCGCGCGCGCGGATCAGCGGGGAGATCGCGCACGACGTATTGCTGCTGCTCGAGCATCCTCCCGTGGTCACGCTCGGGCGCAGCGCGAAGGCACAGAATCTCGTCGCATCGCCCGCGCTCCTGGGAGCGCGTGGCGTTGAGCTGTTCGAGGCGGAGCGCGGCGGCGACGTCACCTTCCATGGGCCCGGACAGCTCGTCGGCTATCCGATCGTGAATCTGCGCGGACACAAAATGGACCTGCACTGGTATTTGCGCCAGCTCGAAGCGGTGCTCATGCACGCGCTCCAGTCCATAGGGATTTCCGCAGAGCGCAGCGATGGGCGCACCGGCGTCTGGACCAGCGGGAGAAAGATCGCGTCGATCGGCGTGCACGCGCGAGACTGGGTGACGTGGCACGGCTTCGCGCTCAACGTTTCGACGGATCTCTCCTACTTCGACCTGATGGTGCCGTGCGGATTGGCGGGGGTGACGATGACCTCCGTGGAAAGGGAGCTTGGTACCGGCGCGCCGGATCTCGCGGCGGTGGCGGCCGTCGTCGCCGCCTCGTTCGGCACAATCTTCGCGGTCGCTCCCCGGGAGCTCGATTGCCAAGCCCTTACCGGGATGGTGCCGGGGCTCTGGTGTGCAGCGCTGTAATTCGTCTCGGCTGCTGCGTCCGGAAACATAGGTCCGCACCTGCGGAGGATCTGTGACAGCGACGTCGCGTGAATTGCACGACACAGCGCATCACTCCGAGCAGCCGTCCACGGAAACGACTGCCCGGAAGGTCACCGGACATGACGTATTCGAGGAACGGCTGCGCCTCGCCCTCGAGGCCGGCGAGATGGGCGCCTGGGAGCGCACCCTGTGGAGCCCGCACGAGGGCACGGGGCTGGGACTCGCGATCAGCCGCGACCTCGCGCGCGGAATGCACGGCGATCTCACTGCGGAGAGTACGCCGGGCGAGGGTTCGCGCTTCATGTTGCGACTGCCGGCCGGCGACGGCTGAGCACTCGGCGCGACCGCTCCACCGCAACTTTTCCAGCACTATATTTCGGGTCCTGTTCTCCCTCCCCCGCCCCCCGACCCGCCGCACATGCTGACCGCCATCACCCGCGGCGTGAGCGAGACCCTCGCCCACGGCGAGCTCACCTTCCGCGACCGCGCGACGATCGACATCGCGCTCGCGCGCCGCCAGCACGAGCGCTACGAGCAGGCGCTCATCTCGCTCGGCGTGCGAATCGATCACCTCCCCGCCGAGGACTCGTACCCCGACGCCGTCTTCGTCGAGGACGTCGCGCTCATTCTCGACGAGATCGCCGTCGTCACCGCGCCTGGCGCCGCCTCACGCGTCGGCGAGGCCGAGAGCATGGCGCGCGCCGTCGGGAGGTATCGCCCGGTCAAACATCTCTCGGCGCCCGCCACCCTCGACGGCGGCGACGTCGTTCGCATCGGGAAGACGCTCTACGTCGGCCTCTCCAGCCGAACCAATCAGGCCGGCATCGACCAGCTTGGCGCACTGTTGTCACCACTCGGGTACACGGCGCTCGGCGTCGAGGTCGCGGGCGCGCTGCATCTCAAGACGGCATGCACTTACGCGGGCCGCGGGATTGTTCTCGCAAACCCCGAGTGGGCAGCGACGAACGTCTTCACGGATGTCGAGATCCTTCCGGTCGATGAGCGGGAGCCGTGGGGCGGGAGCGTTCTGGCGATCAACGACTCGCTGGTCATGGCGGCCTCCTTCCCGCGCACGCGCGCGAAGCTCGAGAGCCGCGGCTTTGCCGTCTTCCCGGTCGATCTCTCCGAGCTGCAGAAGGCCGAGGGCGGGCCGACGTGCCTGAGCATCGTCTTCGACGCACCGGATGCCTGACGCGATCGACTTCGCCGCGGAGCTCAACCCGCAGCAGCTCGCCGCGGCGACGTTCGGCAACGGGCCGCTGCTCGTCGTCGCGGGAGCAGGCACGGGAAAGACGCGCGCACTCGTCTATCGCGTCGCGCATCTCCTCGGACGCGGTGTCCCCCCGCACCGCATCCTCCTCCTGACCTTCACGCGCCGCGCGGCGCAGGAGATGCTCGGCCGCGTCGCGCGGCTCGCCGGCGGCTCGAGTGCGCGCGTGCATGGCGGCACCTTCCACGCGACCGCCCACCGATTGCTCCGCGCGTATGGACCCGCCGCCGGGCTCGCGAAGGACTTTACGATTCTCGATCAGGGCGACGCCGAGGATCTGATGGGGATGTCGCGCGCGGCGCTGGGCTTCGGCCAGCGCAAGTCGCGGTTCCCGAAGAAAGAGACGCTGCATCACATCTATTCGCGGCACGTGAATACGGAGATCTCCGTCGAGGAAATCCTCCGCGACGATCTCCCTCAGTTCAGCGATCTCGCCATCGACATCAAGAAGGTTTTCGCCGGATACACCACGCGCAAGGAAGAGCGGAACCTCGTCGACTACGACGACCTGCTTCTCTTCTGGGTCGCGATGCTCGAGGGTTCCCCCGAGCTCGGCGCACGCATCGCATCGCTCTACGACCACGTGCTCGTCGACGAGTATCAGGACACGAACGCGCTCCAGGCGCGCATCCTGCGCGCGATGGCGGCGACTCACCGCAACCTCACCGTGGTCGGCGACGACGCGCAGAGCATTTACGCGTTCCGCGGTGCGAACGTGCGCAACATGCTCGACTTCCCGAAGCAGTTCGAGGGGACGACGGTCGTCGCCCTCGAGCACAATTACCGCTCGACGCAGCCGATCCTCGACGTCACCAATACGGTGATCTCGCGCGCGCGGCAGCGCTTCACGAAGAGTCTCTTCACGCTGCGCACCGGTGGCGAGGCGCCCGCGCTCGTCGCAGCGAGGGATGAACACGAGCAGACGAGCTGGGTTGTCGACCGCATCCTCGAGCTGCACGAGCAGGGGACGCCGCTTCGCGAAATGGCGGTGCTCTTCCGCGCGGGGTACATGTCCGCGGATCTCGAGATCGAGCTCACCAATCGCAAGATTCCATTCGAGAAGTGGGGCGGCCTCAAGTTCCTCGAGGCCGCGCACGTCAAGGACGTGCTGGCCTTTCTCCGCATCCTCGAGAATCCGCGCGACGAGGTGAGCTGGTTCCGCGTGCTCCTCCTCCTGCCCGGCATTGGGGATGCGACGGCGCGCACTGCGATCGACCTGCTGCAGGCGCGTCGCTGGGATCCGGAGGCGCTCACCGACCTCACGCCGCCCCCGCGCGCCCGCGAGGCCTACACGCAGCTCGTGCAGCTCTTTGCGGCGCTCCGCGACGGCAACGTCGATCGCGCCGTACCAACCGAGATCGCCGCCCTCCGCCGGATGTACGACGCGATCCTCCGCGAGCGCTACGATCGCGTCGAGCCGCGTCTCGCCGATCTGGATCAGCTCGAGATCATAGCGGGGAAATTTCCCTCGCGCGCCGCGTTTCTCTCCGAGCTCGCGCTCGAGCCGCCCTCCGCCACGCAGGATCTCGCGACCGCCAGCAGCACCGACGACGATGCGCTCATCCTCAGCACCGCGCACAGCGCCAAGGGACGCGAGTGGGACGCCGTCTTCGTCATCTGGGCCGTCGATGGCTGGTTTCCCTCCTCGCGCGCGCTACGCGGTGATGAGGAGATGGAAGAAGAGCGCCGCCTCATGTACGTCGCCATGACGCGCGCGCGCCATCACCTCGCGGTGCTCTATCCGCTCAACAGCTACGGCTCGCGATGGGGGAGCGAGTACACGATCGATCAGCTCTCGCGCTTCATCGACGTCGGCGTGCGCGACCGCATGCGCCGCATGGCAGCGTACCCTGCCCCCGCGCCGGTCCTCGCGCCGGAGCTGCCCCCCGGCACGCCGCTCGATCTGCGCGCGCTACTTCGAGGGCGCTTCGGCGCTCCCTGATGCCACGTACGCGCGCAGCGCGGCGTACGGGTCCTTCGGGTGCCCCTTCGCGATCGCGATGATGCGCTCGATCGCCCGAGGCAGTCGCTCCCCCTCCCTCGCGAAGATCGCATCGAAGTCGTCGAGCCCCGTGCGATACATGCGCCGCGACATGAGCGCCGCGTTGTCGAGATGGAGCGCGATGGGCTTCCGCGGATCATAGCCCGGCAGCTCCGGCTCGATCTCTCGCGCGAAGCGCGCGCGCGCGCCGGCGAAGACGATCTCTCGCGCCGCCAACCGCTCATCCCTGCTCGCAGGATGCGCCTTGAACGCCGAGTCGACGCTGTTGTACACCGCGCTCCAGAAGCGCCCGAGCGCCTTCTGCCGCGCCCAGTCCGCGCGCGCGAGTCGCACGCGCGCGCTGTCCGCGTGCGTCGCGTAAAACCACTCCGAGCCATGCGCGCCAACGAAGTTCGCGAACGACTCGTTGAACACCGCCTGCCCCGACGCATAAAAGGTGTTGTGCGTGAGCTCGTGAATCACCGTGTTCACGAGCGACACACTGTCCTCATCCAGCGTTGTCGAGAGAAGCGGATCGTCGAGATAGCCGAGCGTACTGAATGCGGACGCGGGGCGGAGATAGGCGTCGAAGCCACCGCGTGACAAGTCAGCCGCCGCGCGCCTCGCGTCCCGCACATCGAAGTAGCCCTTGTACGGCACACTCCCGACGATCGGGAACCACCACGTCCTGTACTCCAGCCGGTCGCGGTAGGCGGCCGAGAGCACGACCACGAGCGTGTCGTGCTCGATGCGGCTGTAGGTCGTGAAGCTCCGCTTCGCGGCGAGCTTCACCGAATCCGCCGCGAACGCGCGCGCGGCGAGCACGAGCTCGAGTTTCTGTCGCGTCGGCGCGCTCGTGGACGAGTCGCGCACGATCGCCGCGATCGCGCGCGCGCGCCAGAGAATTCCCGCTTCCGCCCAGGCGGCGCGCACGAGATAGCGCCCGGTGGGCACCAGCGCGAAAAAAGCGAGGACGGCGAGGGTCAGAGCCCCCGCCGTCCTCCGTAGCGCACGACCGGTCTTCATGCCGTGAATCTCTTCGGTTACGGCACCGAGAGCGGACAGGCCGCAGCGCTCGGGCAGCGGAAGACGCTCACCTGCGCGCCGAGCGAGCTGGGGAACGATCCCGTCGCGGGCGCGAACGTGAGCACCGTGTTGCTGCCACTCGTCGGCGCGGTGAGAATGAAGAAATCCATCGACCCCGGGAACATGGACTCGGTTCTCGTGGAGCCCGCAGCGAGCGGCAGCGCCTCGATGGGGAACGAGAATTGGAAGTTCGACGGATTGCGCTGCGCCTGCTTCGCGAACAGCGCCCGCAGATTGCGCGACGTGAAGCGGTAGGCGGACGGGATCGAGCTGCGCGGCACGCCCGGGAGACTGTCGGTGTAGAGCGCGAGCGAGAACTCACCGAACAACGTCGGAAACGACGTTCCTGATGCCGCCTGAATGTTCGCCACGCCGGTGCTCGACGTCTGATCGAGTCTGCCGTAGACCAGACTGTCCTGCTGATCGCCGAGCCAGCGAAGGAAGAGCCACGCGCCGCCGCGCTGCACGAGCGTGCCGTCGCCGTTCCCCCAGTTGCTCACCGAGGGTGCGTCCGTCGTGTCTGTACTCGCCGTCTTCAGCAAGTAGTGGTAGGAGTTGTAGAGATCCCCCGAGATGAACCCCTGCGACGAATCCGGGAACGCCTGCCCCGCATCCGTGCGCCCCGTCGGCGGCGGAAAACGATTTTCGTAATAGCGCGAGCCCAGCTCTTCCGCGAGATGGCTCAGCCCTTCGTTGAGCCATGGATCTTCCTCGTTGCCCATGCGCAGGATCGAGTGCTGGCCAAAGGAGATCATGTGCTGAAATTCGTGGATGAACGTCGACGGCGTGAGCTGTTCGACGGCGTCCACCGGGTGCGCACAGCTGACGGTCGCCCCCGGATCGGGCACGAGCGCGTAAAAGAGCTCCGCGTCATTCGACGCAGCGGGGAAGTTTATCGGGAGCAAATCGGTTGCATCGAAGAAGCCGGCGATGTACCCCTGCGTGGTGCAGATGCTACGATCGGTGAGCTTGTTGATGAGCGGCGACAATAGCACGATCACGCGTCCATTTCCATCTATATCGGTGGGCGCGCCGAAGGTTGCGACGTCGATCGTGTACAGGTCGAGATCGAAGGTATTGCCGAAGGCATTGAACTGCGCGGTCGTGAATCCATGGGTTCCGTCCGCGGGTCCCGGGGCGTTCTGGGACTGATAGATGAGCAGATGCGTGCCGGCGTACTTGAGAACCGCCGTGTCGAGCGTGGTGCCGCTGCCCGAAAGCGAGTTGCGCACTTTGAACGCCCTCGTGCTGCCTACCACCGGCGGAGCGACATCGGCGAGTACTCGGCTCGCGAGCGGACCGCCAGACCTGCCACTCGCACGCGCCAGCGCCGACAACGAGTGCTCCCGGCGGCGCAGCATTCCCTCGAACTGCCGCTGCAGCTGGCCGAGGTCGGCGCTCTCTCCCCGCGCGGCGGGCAGCGCGCGGCGCGACGCGAGCACGACGCTCGCCGTGGCAGCCGCCGTTCCCGCCTTGAGCGAGAAGGCGACGGGGGATACCGGCGCATCCGCCGTCGCGAATTGCGGGACGATCAGATACGTGCCGCCGTCCGGTGCGATGGTGAGACAGGCGAGATCCGCCGCCGACACCGTTCGCCCTTCGAGCGATCCGAGCGTGAACGCCGAACCGCTACAGTTGCCCGACGGCGGATTGGGTCCCGACGAATCGGAGCAGGCCGCGACGTACACCAGAAGACCGCTTCCGAGCATCAGCGAGGGGAAGAGTTTGCGCATTGGCCTTCAACGTAAAAAGGGGCCCGGGAGCGCATCTCTCCTCGCGGGCGAATCGGAAACAGATGTTATGCTTCTACTACTGTATGGTTCCAGCCGAATTGTAGAAGCGAGGCTGCCGAACGGATAGGCAACGATGCCCCGGCAGCATATTATTCGAGGCAAATGTCGACTGGATGCGGGCCAGTGCTCACCCCTCCGCCGATCCCTCGCGAGAGCCGTCGTCCAGCGCGATCCATGCCGCGCGGACGCCCTGTTTTGCCCCTTCCGGCGCCTGATGTCATTCGTCCATCTCCACTGTCACTCCGAGTATTCGCTGCTGGACGGAGCCAACCGCATCGGCGATCTCATCAGCCGGGCGCAGGAGCTCGAGCAGCCTGCGCTCGCCATTACCGATCACGGGAATCTCCACGGCGCCTGGGACTTCCAGGAAAAGGCGAAGAAGGCAGGAATCAAGCCGATCATCGGCATGGAGGCGTACGTCTCCCCGGGGGACCGGCGTGAAAAGTCCCGCCCTCGGAACGGCGGAAAGCCCTACTACCACCTCGTGCTACTCGCCCGGGATGCCCTCGGGTATAGAAATCTCGTAAAGCTTTCTTCGCTGGCCTATACTGAGGGCTTTTACACCAAGCCCCGCGTCGACCGCGAGCTCCTCGCCAAATACTCCGAAGGGCTGATCGTCTCCTCGGCGTGCATCGCCGGCGAGGTCGCGACACATCTGCTCGAGGGGCGGCTCGAGGAGGCGAAGAGCGTCGCACTCTGGTACGCCGACACCTTCCCGGATCGCTATTACCTCGAGGTCCAGGCGCACGATTCCGGCGGCATTCAGTCGAAGCTCAACTCGCTGGTGCTCGATCTGTCCGCCGCATCCGGCATTCCCGTGATCGCGACGAACGACGCGCACTTCCTGCGCGACACCGATCACGACGCACACGACGTGCTCCTCTGCATCGGCCTCGGGAAGGATCGCAGCGATCACGATCGGATGAAGTACGACAACGGGCTGTACTTCAAGAGCGCGCCGGAAATCGCTTCCCGTTTCCCGGGGCGCCCCGATGTGCTCGAGAACACGCTCAAGATCGCGGACGAGATCTCCGTCTCGTTCTCGAAGACGTACCACGTCCCCTCGTTCCCGCTGCCGTCGGGCGTCGAGACCGAGAACGAGCTGCTCGTGCGCCTTTCCGAAGAGGGCGCGAAAGTGCGCTACGGCGATCCGCTGCCCACGAACGTCCGCGAGCGGCTCGATTTCGAGCTCGGCGTCATTACGAAGACCGGCTACGCCGGCTACTTCCTCATCACCTACGACTTCATCAAGGCCGCACGCGACAAGGGGATCCCCGTGGGACCGGGGCGAGGATCCGCGGCCGGCTCGCTCGTCGCGTACGCGCTCCGCATCACGGATGTCTGCCCGCTCAAGTTCGATCTCCTCTTCGAGCGCTTCCTCAATCCCGAGCGCGTCTCGATGCCGGACATCGACGTCGACTTCTGCTTCGAGCGCCGAGGCGAGGTGATCGAGTATGTGCGGCAGAAGTATGGGCGCGAGTCCGTTGGCCAGATCATCACTTTCGGCACCATGAAGTCGCGCGCCGTCATCAAGGATGTCGGACGCGTGCTCGGCTTCACCCCCGCGGAAACCGACACGCTCGCGAAGCTCATCCCGAATCAGCCGAACTTCTCGCTGACGGTGAAGGAAGCAACGACGCAGATCGCCGAGGTGAAGCAGCTCTATCGGAACGATCCGCGGTACAAGCAGCTGCTCGACTACGCGATCGCACTCGAGGGACTGTCGCGCCACGCCGGCGTGCACGCGGCCGGCATCGTCATCGCACCGGGCCCGCTCGACGAGTACGTGCCGGTGTGCACGCAGAGCTCGAAGGGCGCCGGCGGCTCGCGCGACGACGAGGCGATCGTCGTCACGCAGTACGACATGAACGCGCTCGAGAAGACGGGGATGCTCAAGATGGACTTCCTCGGCCTCACGACGCTCACCGTCATCCACGACGCGCTCGGCCTCATCGAGGCGACCTCCGGCACGCGCCCGAATCTCGAGGAGCTCCCGCTCGATGATCCGGAGACCTACCGGCAGCTGCGCGCGGGGCGCACCGCCGGCGTCTTCCAGTTCGAGTCCGCGCTCGCCACCGACATGCTCAAGAGTATGCGCTGCGATCGCTTCGACGATCTCGTCGCATCGAATGCGCTGATGCGCCCGGGCCCGCTCGACGCCGGCATGCATCGCGTGTACATCGCGCGCAAGCGCGGCGAGGAGGCGGTCACCTATCCGCTTCCCGAGCTCGCCGAGGTGCTCGCGCCGACGTACGGCGTGATCACGTATCAGGAGCAGGTGATGCGGATCGCGCAGCTCCTCGCCGGGATCTCGCTCGCCGAGGCAGACGTGCTCCGCAAAGCCGTCGGCAAAAAGGATGCGGCGCTCATCGAAGCCGAGCTCACGAAGTTCTCGAGCAAGGCGATCGCGCTGGGGCACAAGCCCGCGGTGATCGAGGAGATCGCGGGGCAGATCAAGACGTTCGGCCGCTACGGCTTCAACAAGTCGCACTCGGTCGCGTACTCGATCATCTCGTACCACACCGCGTGGCTCAAGACGCACTGGCCGGCCGAGTTCATGGCGGCGCTGCTCTCGTCGCAGATCGGCGATGCGGACTCGGTGGTGAAGTACATCAACGAGGCGCGCGAGCTCTCGATCGAGGTGCTCCCGCCCGACGTCAACGAGTCCGGCTACAAGTTCACGGTGGTCGGCGACAAGCGCGTGCGCTTCGGCCTCGGCGCGATCCGCAACGTGGGCCGCGCCGCGATCGACTCGATCCTTGTCGCCCGCACCGAGAAACCGTTCACATCGCTCTTCGATCTCTGCGAGCGCGTGGATCTCCGCATGTGCAACAAGCGCGTCTTCGAAGCGCTGATTGCATCCGGCGCCCTCGACTCGCTCGGCGGTCACCGCGCGCAATTCCTCTCGGCGCTCGACTCGGCGCTGCAGGAGGCGGGGCTCAAGCAGGACGAGGCCGCGAGCGGACAGGGCTCGCTCTTCGGCCTCGCGAACGCCGACGAGGCGCCGCGCCCGCAGCTCGCGCGCACGCTGCCGAACGTGTCGGCGTGGAGCGACAGCGAGCGGCTCGCGAAGGAAAAGGAAATTCTCGGCTTCTACATCTCCGGGCATCCGCTCGAGCCGTTTCGCACCGAAGTAGAAATCTTCGCGACACACAGCGTGTCAGCGCTCGGCAAATGGGTGGAGACGCCGATGTTCCTCGGCGTCGTCGTGACGGCGATCAAGAAGCAGGTGAGCAAGCGGAGCGGCTCCGAGTTCGCGCGGTTGACAGTAGAGGATTTTTCGGGATCTTCCGAGGTGCTGGTCTTCCCGGAGGCCTGGGCGCTGCTGGGAGATCGCATCAAGCCCGATATTCCCGTACTGTTCAAGGGCGGCTATTCGAAGCGTGATCAGGAAGTCGACAATCCGACGTTCATCGTCGAGTCGGTCACTCCCTTCACGGAGCTGCGCGCGACGGGGAACGTCGCGGTATCGATCGAGCTGGCGGCCGGCGCGCCGGTGACGGCCGATGTGCTGCACGATGTTCGCGAGATGGTCGACGCACACGCCGGCTCGGCGCCGATCGAGCTCCGGTGGAACGATGGCAATGGTACCAGCGCGAGATTGCGCTCGAAGTCGCTCAGAATAGCGGTGACCAATGCCGCACTTACGGATTTGCGCGCCCTGCTCGGCGCCGAGCGCGTCCGACTCGTCCGCGGGAGTTGATGTATGAGCACGTCGATTATGGAGTTCGAGAAGCCGATCGTTGAGCTCGAGAAGCAGATCGACGAGCTGCGGCGTACGGCCGAGAAGCGGCAGCTCAGTATGGAAGAGGAGATCGTGCCGCTCGAGCGCAAGCTCGACGAGCTTCGGCGCACGGTGTACACGAGCCTCACGCCGCTGCAGCGGGTGCAAGTCGCGCGCAATGCGCGGCGCCCGTTCACCCTCGACTACCTGCAGCTCGCATTCACCGACTTCATCGAGCTGCACGGCGATCGCCTCTACCGCGACGACGCGGCGATCGTAGGCGGATGGGCGCGACTGGATGGCGACACGGTGATGGTCATCGGGCATCAGCGCGGCCGCGACACCAAGGAAAATCTCAAGCGCAACTTCGGCATGCCGCACCCGGAGGGATATCGCAAGGCGCTCCGCCTGATGAAGCTCGCCGAGAAGTACAAGATCCCGATCATCACGCTGATCGATACCCCGGGCGCGTGGGCGGGGCTCGGCGCGGAGGAGCGGGGACAGTCGGAGGCGATCGCGCGGAATCTGTTCGAAATGAGCCGGCTCGAAGTGCCTGTCGTCGCCACGGTGATCGGCGAGGGCGGCTCGGGGGGCGCGCTTGCGCTCGGCGTGGCGGATCGCGTGCTGATGCTGGAGAATGCGGTGTACTCGGTGATCACCGTCGAGGGGTGCGCTGCGATTCTCTGGAAGGACGGCAAGAGCACGGAGATGAAGGAGCGCGCAGCGAAGGCGCTGCGCATTACGGCGCCCGAGCTCAAGGGGCTCGGCGTCATCGACGAGATCGTGCCGGAGCCCGTGGGCGGCGCGCACGTGAATCACGAGGCATCCGCGCGCGCGCTGCAGGAGGCGCTCGTGCGCAACCTCGAGGAGCTGCGCCGCTTCCGTCCCGAGAAGCTCGTGCGGCGGCGCCGCGAGAAGTTTCTCGCGATGGGAGAGTTCACGGAGTGACCGTTGCCCCGCATCTCGTCGAGGTCGCGTTCAAGGGGAAGCGCAGGGAGTTCTTCCTCTGGGATGGTGAGGATCCCCCTCGCGTCGAGTCTCCCGTCATCGTCGAAGTGGATCGCGGCGAGGACTTCGGTCTCGTGCACGCGATCGGCGAGCGTGCCGCCGCGCGGTGCGGCGGCTGCGCGCATGGCTGCGGCACAGCGGCCCCCGAGCGCAAGGTGCTTCGTGCCGCGAGCCCCGAGGACCAGCGCCGCGCCGGCGAGCTCCCCGACGAGGACGAGCTCGCGCGCCGCAAGGCGACGGAGCGCGTGAAGGCGCACGCGCTCGTGATGAAGGTGTCGGACGCCGAGTGGCAGTGGGACCGGAAGAAGCTCACGTTGTACTTCACGGCGGAGAAGCGCGTCGACTTTCGCGCGCTCGTACGCGACCTCGCGGCGGCATTTCGCACGCGCATCGAGCTCAAGCAGATCGGTGTGCGCGACGAAGCCAAGCGGCTCGGCGGCATCGGGCGCTGCGGGCGCGAGTACTGCTCGGCGTCGTGGCTCCCCGAGCTTCGTCCGGTGAATCTGCAGGTTGCGAAGGATCAGCATCTCTCGCTCAACCCATCGCAGATCTCGGGGGCATGCGGACGCCTCATGTGCTGCCTGCGCTACGAGCACGACTACTACGTGCAGAGCCGAAAGCGTTTCCCCAAGGAAGGGCGCATCCTCATCACATCGCTTGGCGAGGAGAAGGTGCTCGCCAACGACATCTTCGGCGATCGCGTGACGCTGCGCGGGCCGGAGGGGGACACGCGCGTCGTTCCGCTGGCCGAGCTCAAGGAGGAGCTCGAGCAGCGTGCGAGCGCTGCGATCGAGGAGCCGGAGGATGAGGCGGTGGTGGCAGAGCCGGTGAGCGAGATCGTGCTCGAGGACGAGGCGCCGGTGCGCGCGAGTCGCGCACCTGC
>JBBSEY010000055.1:0-15600 GCA_038239265.1 Gemmatimonadales bacterium
CCCCACCGGGGGGGGTGCGCCGTCTCGGCGCGGGGGGGGTCTCCCCGGGGGGGCCGCCCCCCCCCCCGACCCACCCCCCCCTGACTCCGGCGTCGCTCGCCGAGAGGGCGAGCACGCGTGAGAGGATTTCCCGGATCGTTTCCTCGGCGAAAATTCGCTGCGGCGGGATCTCGCGCCCTCGATGCGTCAGGGGCGCGAGCGCCGGCTGCACGCTTTGCATCACGTACGTGGGTGCGCCCTCGGGAATGACCCGCAGGTCGTCCTGCCCCACCACGAGCACGTGCAGATTCTCCGAGCGCGGCATGGGCGCGACGAGGCGCCGCATCTTCGTGCCAAAGCGCGGATCGGCCACGAGAAAGTAGACCGCGCCATGGCTGAGCAGCCTGGAGAGGCGGTTGAGCAGCGCGGGGCGCACCTGCGTGATGACGAATGGTTTGCGCGCATCCGTGGCCACTCGCGCGATTTCGTTGCTGTGCCCCGCGGATACGAGGAAGTCCACGGAGCGGAGCTCGCGACCACCGGCACGCGACAGCGCATCCTCGAGCGGAAGCGTGAGCACATCGAGCCCGAAGTAGACGGTGAGCTCCTCGCGCATCGAGACGAGCTGGTCGTTATTGCATTCTATCAGCGCCACGCGCGCGCGCTTCGTTACCAGCACACTGCATACCCGCTCGGCCAGCCATCCCGCTGGAATGCCGCGCTCTATCGCGCCGAGGAGCGTCTCGAGCATCCACCGGCGGGGAACGCCCAGCGCACTGCCGGTGCAGGTGAAGGCACCGGTGGCGAAAACGCCGGAGCGCGATCGGATCTCGACCAACCCTTCCTCGACGAGCTGCTGGTACGCCGAGAGCACTGTTCTCGGATCGGCGCCGAGCTCATCGCCCACTTCGCGAACGCTGGGCAGTCGATCGCCGTGCTCGAGCTCGCCACTCCCGAGATCCCGCGCGATGCGATGCCGCAACAGTTGTAGGACGGATGGTCGGCCATCCTCGAATTTCTCGTCACGTTCAGTCACGGTGCTCCTACAAATGCATTATGTGCGCCCTCTGATCCGGCAGGCAACGCTGACGAGTCCGCTCTGTTTCGTTGCGCACCCGTGAAAACGCTCTAGCCAACGGCTTCAGAAACAGTTTTCTCCTCTGCTGCGAACGCAGTTGCCGGTGATTTGGATCACTGGCCACTGGCGTGCTTTACCCTCCGTCGCTCGCAGCATGCGAGCGGATACCGCGAATGCCAGTGCCGCGAGTTCCTTCACCATACTGGCGACGGAGAATTGAAAATGCCCGATCCTCGTCTCTCCACGAGCGCAACGCTCGTGGTCGATCGACCACTCACGGCGGGAAGTCGTCGAGAGTTTCTGCGCATGCTCGGAGTGGGAAGCGCGATCGTCCTCATGCCGACGATGTTCGCAGCCTGCACCGATAACACGAGCACTGCACCCGGAACGAATGCCGGAGTTACGCTCGACTTGTCCACCGACATTGGCATCCTGAACTACGCCTATGCGCTCGAGCAGCTCGAGGCCGCGTTCTACGAAGAGGCGCTCAAGCACATCATCTCGGGGTGCACGCAGGCCGAGCTCCACGCGCTCCTCCAGATCGGCCAGCACGAGATTACGCACCGCGAGTTCCTCAAGGCGGCGCTGGGCTCCAATGCGATTCCGACGCTGCAGGTGAACTTCAGCGCCCTCGATCTCACCAAGCGCGACGTCGTCTTCCAGACCGCGAAGATGTTCGAGGACACGGGTGTCGCGGCGTACAACGGCGCGGGGAAACTGATTCACACGCCCGCGTATCTCGTGCTCGCGGGTAAGATCGTTTCGGTCGAAGCTCGTCACGCGGCGACCATTCGCGACATACTGAATCCGAAGTCCATGGATTTCGCAGGCGATGATGTCGTCGATGCGAACGGACTCGATCAGGCGCTCGCGCCCGCCGCGGTTCTTCCCCTCGTCGCTCCATTCATCGTCACGCCGATCAGCGCCTAGCCGCCAGCCGGAGATTATTTCACAATGACCAACACGACTGTGCTCGGCGGCATCGACCCCGAGCTCACTGAACGGCTGGTATCGCGTCGCGACGCGATTCGCCAGGGTGCGTCCACCTCGAGCAAGGTCGCGGCCGGACTCGCGCTCGCCTCCGTGCCCATCGCCCTCGCCGCTCTTGCGAAGGATGCCTTCGCAGCCACCCCGCTTCCGCAGGACATCGTCGATGTTCTGAACTTCGCGCTCACGCTCGAGTATCTGGAGTCGACGTTCTACAACGTCGGCGTCGGCACGAGCGGACTCATTCCCGCCAGCGACATGCCGGTGTTCCAGCAGATCCAGAAGCACGAGAACGCGCACGTTGCGTATCTCCTCGCCGCGCTTGGCGCCGCTGCCGTCGCGAAGCCGATGTTCGACTTCACGGCCGGCGGAATGTTCACCGATGTGTTCACGAACTACGAGACCTTCAAGGCGGTATCGCAGGCGTTCGAGGATACCGGCGTGCGGGCGTACAAGGGACAGGCGACGAATCTCATGTCGCAGCCCGACATTCTCACGGCGGCACTCCGGATTCACAGCGTCGAAGCGCGTCACGCGGCGGAAGTGCGCCGTTTGCGCGGCCTCGATGGCTGGATCATTCAGAAGATCGGCAACCTTCCGGCCGCAGTGAACGCCGCTGTGTACGGCGCAGGGAATCCCGCCAGCGACTATCCCGCCGAGGATAACATCGTGCAGGGTGGGGTGAATCTCACGAGCGTGACGGGCTACGGAACTGACCCGCTCAGCGCCGCATTCGACGAGCCGCTCGACAAGGCGACGGTGCTCGCGATTGCTGGTCCATTCATCGTGGCCTGAGCTCTACGACAATGCTTCGAAATCGCCGCACGCTGTGGGGTCTCCTCACAGCGTGCGCGACTTCGGTCGCGTGCTCGAGCGACGCAAGGGCTCCGTCCGATCCCGGTGGATCGAAGGGGCCCGCATTCAGCGCGCCGATACCGATCGCAATCGGTCAGACGATCGGCGCATCCACGTTCGCTGCGGGCGATAGCGCGGCGGGTGGGCAGGGGCAAACGGTTCAGGGGATCGCTTGCGACGGATCAGTGCCCATACAGCACATCCACGCGCACCTGACGATCATCGCGAACGGCGTGCAGCGCGCGATCCCTCTCGCGGTCGGCGCGGTGGGAACGGAAGTGATCAGCAACTTCGTCGTGGATGCGCGCTGCTTTTACTGGCTGCACACGCACGACGCCACCGGCATCGTTCATGTCGAAGCCCCCCTCTCGACTCCGTTCACCATGGGGGAGCTGTTCGCGATCTGGGGGGAGCCACTCACTCGCTCGAACGTCACCGGCTTTCAGGGCCCTGTCGTTGCCTTCGTCGACAGCACTCGCTTCGATGGCGACTTGAGCACGCTCGCGTTCCAGGAGCGACAGCAGATCACGCTGATCGTCGGAACGATTCCCGACACGATTCCCGTCTACGCGTTTCCGTCGGCGTTCTGATCGAGCGTCTCGCGCCACCGCTTGATCGCCTGCGTGTGGACGGGATAGTGGCCGAAGGTGTCGAGCCGAAGCCGCCGCCGGAAGCGCGTCTCGCTCGCGAATAAATCTTCCGGCGCATTCCGAACGTACTCCACGAGCGACGCGTGCACCTCAGCGTGCTGCCGAAGCACCTCGGCCAGCGTGAGATGGCTCCGCTTCACCGTCATGATCGCGTTGAAGTCGTCGATGCCGCCGTACTTGTCGGAGTAGCGCTCGGGCTTGCCGCCCTCGAGAAGCACCGGCAAATGCTTGAGCGCCTCCTCATCCCACCAGGTGACGTGCGCGATGATGTCGCGCACGGACCATTTGCCCGTGACGTTCGCAATCATCAGCTGCTCCTCGGTCAGCCCTTCGTAGGAGGCTTCGAATTCCTTCCACGCCTTATCGAGTCGCTCGAGTACCTGCTCCGTATTCACGGATCGTTCTCCCGGTTGAGCCGTGTACAAGCATACGCAAAATCTGGCGCGCCGGCTCATCCAATGACGCGAAAAACCGAGCTCGTTCGCTATGCGCCCAGAACATAACCCAGGAGTCGTGTCTCCCGTTACAACCTCGAGCAGATCGCTGCCATTAGCGCCTTCGCCTTTTCGTAATCGGCGGACTGTAGGTCCATCCCCGTCGCGCGTCGGAGCCACGATACATGCACGTTTCGCCGCTCGCATCCGGAATGCCGTCATCCGTCGTGCGATACGGCGGCGCTACCAGCACGCCCACATACACCTCGGCCTCGTTCGCCGAGAGCATCGTGCAGGGATCAGGCAGCGCATGGCCAGTGGCGCTCGCGACGGCGCTGCCGAGCGTCCCGTTCCGGCTGAGCAGTCCCGGTGAGCAGTGTCGTCCGCCTTGTTGCACGACGCGAGTATCGCCGCTGGAACGCCGAGTGCGACAAGGGCTGCTGCGCGACCAACGCGATCGATCGACATCGGACGTTCCTCCGCTGAATGGACTGCCTGGCCGCGAGGGCGGCTCACGCGGATACATTCGTGCGGGGCGGTTATTCGAGCGTTACGGGGAGGTTACGGCGGCCGACACGTTACGAACGGCGTTTGGCGCGGCGATATTCCGCCGGTACCGCGCGGAGGTGAGGAGTGATCGAGCCAATGTACTATCCGTTCGTCGCGATCGCCGACGACAGAGTTCCAAGGGCGAGCGAGGCGCACTTTCAGCACCTGCTCGATACGTATGCGAGCGAGACGAACAAGGTCGCCAGCGCGTGGCGCGAGCTCCGCGATGATGACCTCGGCTTTCGCCCGCACCCCCGCTCGACGAGCGTCGGCGACATCTTCAAGCATCAACTGCTCTCGGAGCGGCGCTTCTTCGGAGAATTCATCGGCACTGATGAACCCGCGCCCGGGGATGTGCTTCCCGCGGTGTTGACGGTAAGCACCGCGATCGATCGCCTCGCGGAGCTCGCAGTCGCGCGACTCGCACAGATTGCGCCGCGAGGCTCCGAGTGGTGGCTCACACGCGTGCCGTTTTTCGAAGTCGAGCGCGAGCGCATCTGGATATTCTGGCGGCGCCTGTTGCACACCGCGCATCATCGCACGCAGCTCACGGTGTACCTGCGCATGATGGATCGCAGCGTGCCGCCGACGTACGGACCGACGGCGGATGTGAAGTGGGATGGCTCGGATCCCACGAACAGCGTGAGCGCGGCAGGAAGAAAATAGGCGCGCGAGCATTTCGCCCGCGCGCCTGTTTTCTGCGTCGCACTCCCCGAACGCTACTCGACCTTCTTCGCCATCAACCGCTCGGCGAACTCCAGGCGCGTCTCGAGCTCAGCTATCCGAGTCTCGAGCGCCTCGACCAGCGTGCGTTCGGGCTGGGCGAGTGACTGCGGCGTCGCGGGGGCGTGCGGGCCCTGCGCCCATTCCTGGTTGCGTACGTCGCCGCGTGGCGCCCAGAAGGGCGACCACCCTGCGGGACCCCAACCAACCGGGCCGTAGTGCGAGAGCGCCATCGCGCGGCGGCGCATCCATCTGCGCCGATTCGATGCGAACAGCCAGGCCAGCGCGACCATCAACCAGAACATCGGGTGAAATCTGAACATCTGTCCCTCCGTCGATCGTCAGGTCGAGCTGTTGGGGGTGGGTTTTGGATCGAACGCTTCCTCGATGTCTGCTGCGGCCTTGCGAAGAATCTCGGCCACGCGCGCGAGCGCAGGATCTTCCGGGCCGCGGCGCCACGCGCGCTTGAAGGTGACTGCGGCCAGATGCGCGAACGCCTGATGCATGTCGCCGCTCGAGCCACCGGTGAACTCGCGCACCGTCTCCCGCACGCGGTCGAAGATCTCATCGAGCACGCCGCGGTGTTCCTCGAGGTACTTCGCGCCCTCGGGGGTCACATGATAGACCTTCTTCCCCTCTTCCTCGATCACCTTCACGTACCCTTCGTCCTCGAGCAGCTGCAGCGTGGGATACACGGTGCCGGGCGACGGCGTATAGAGCCCGCCGAACTTTTCCTCGAGCGCGCGAATCACTTCGTAGCCGTGGCGCGGCTTCTCGTTGAGCAGGCGGAGAATCACGAACTTCACCTCCCCCGACTCGAACATCTGGCTGCGGCGGCGTCCGCCGCGCCCTGGTCCGCCGCGGCCGCGACCCCCCCAGGCGCCCGACCAACCGCCGGGGCCGCCGAAAGGAAATCCCGGGCCGAAGCCCCAATCATCCCGTTTGTTGCACATAAACTCCTCCGATATATCGTACGAAAACACTCACGATATATCGTAAGATAGTACTCACGTAATGTCAATAGGGGACTTACGGGCCTTATCGGGATGCTAATGGGGCAGGAAGTCTTCCATCAATGCAGCGAATTCGTCCGGGCGCTCCACGTTCGACAGATGCGCTGCGTCCAGCACCTCCATGCGCGCGTCCGGAATGTTGTCGCGGAGCCACGTTCCATCTCCAACCGTCGTCGACAAATCGTGACTTCCCGCCACCACTAGCGTGGGCGCGGTGACGTGGTGCAGATCGCGCCGCAAATCGGTGTCGCGCAGCGCCGCGCACGCCCCGAGATAGCTCTCGAGCGGACACGCTCGCGCGATCGCGAGAAAGCGCGCGGCGAGCGCCGGATGCTCCGCGAGAAAAGCCTCCGTGAACCACCGCGACATTGCCTGGTCGGCCGCCACCGCAATACCGTGCTCGCGCACGAAGTCGATGCGCTCGCTCCAGATCGCCCGTGTACCGATCCGCGCGGCCGTGTTTGCGAGTATGAGCCGGCTCACGCGCTTCCCCGCATTCTGTCCGAGCCAGATGCTCGTGAGCCCGCCGATCGAGATTCCGCATATCGCGGCCGTCTGCGCGCGAGCAGCATCGAGCACCGCGAGGGCATCTGCGCCGAGCTGTTCGATGGTGAAGTCCCCCGGAGGCGCAGTGGACTTCCCATGGCCGCGCGCATCGTAGCGAATGAGCCGGAAGCGGTCGACGAGCGTCGGTAGCTGCTGGTCCCACAGCGCGTGGCTCGTGCCGAGCGAGTGCAGGAGCAGCACTGCAGGCGCGTCGTCGCGCCCGTCGATCGTATACCAGATCCGTGCGCCCCCGCTTTCGACTTCCGGCATGATCGCGCTCTCCGCTCGCGTTGATGTCGCTGCCGCCCGGACGATATGAGAATGCAGCCGCGCCCCGATTCGCGCGAGGGATCAGGCGCCGCGTGGCGCCATCCGTGCTATCTCTCAGGCGATGCCACACACCCTGGAATCGGAGTTCGTTCGCGAGCAGCTCGAGTTGCGCGCCGTGCCGCTCGCCAAGCGCGCGCCCGTGCCGGGCGACTACGTGCTGTACTGGATGGCGAGCACGCAGCGCTTCGAGGAAAACTGGGCGCTCCGCTATGCGACGCTCGAGGCAGACCGGCTTGGCCTTCCCCTCCTCATCCACCACGGTCTCGACCCGTCGTATCCATACGCGTCGGATCGCGTGCACACCTTCGTGCTCCAGGGCGCGCGGGAGCTCGCCGCGCGCGCGCGCGAGCTCGGGCTCAGCTACCGCTTCGCCCTGCGCCGCACGCGTGACGACGATCGCCGCGTCGTCGATCGCATCGCCTCGCGCGCCGCCCTCGTGGTCACGGATCTCTTCCCGACCGCCGGCGTACTCGAGCGCACGATGCGCTTCGCCGAGCGGGTAGCGTGCCGCGTGGTGATGGTCGACAGCGTGGGGATCGCGCCGGCGGCGGAGTTCCCGCGCGAACAGATCGCCGCCTATCAGATGCGCGCGCGACTGCTGAAGGGGCTCGAGACTCATCTCGAGGAAGTAGCAGATCGCCCGCCGGGGCGCGCGCTCAAGGACTCGCTGCTCCGCTCCGTCGAAGCCGACTGGCTCGACCTCTCGCGCATCGACATTGCGAAGGAAGTCGCCCGCTGCGAGATCGATCATGGCGTGGGCGCGGTGGCCGGCGTCACCGGCGGGCTGCGTTCGGCGCGCGCCCGTCTCGATGACTTCGTGCGCGATGGCCTCGACGCCTACGACGAGCGGCGGCGCGAGCCGTCCGACGAGGGCGGCTCGAGCCGCATGTCACGCTGGCTGCACTTCGGGATGATCGCGTCCGCCGAAGTCGTGCGCGCCACGCGCGCACACGCACCGGAGCCGGCGCTCGACTCGTTCCTCAACGAGATCGTCGTCTGGCGCGAGCTCTCGCTCAACTTCTGCCTCCGCCGGAGCGACTTCATGAAGTTGCGCGCCGCCCCCGCATGGGCGCAGAAGTCCATGGCCGCGCACAAGGATGACGAGCGCGCGACCATCTACTCGTTGAAGCAGCTCGAAGAAGGAACGACCGGTTCCGAGCTGTGGAATGCGTCGCAGCAGGAGCTTGTGCAATCGGGGACGATGCACAACGCGGTGCGGCAGCTCTGGGGAAAGTCGGTGCTTCTGTGGACACGCAAATACGGAGATGCGCTGCGGGTCCTGCTGTACCTCAATGACAAGTACGCAATCGACGGACGCGATCCAAACGGATTTTCCGGGATTCAGTGGTGCTTTGGGCGCTTCGACCGTCCATTCCCCGAGCGGCCGGTGTGGGGGACGATCCGGCCGATGTCGCTCGAGCGCGCCCGGTCCAAGTACGACGTGGCGTCCTACATAGCGCGTTGGGGGACGCCGGGCGTCCCGGAGGAGGGGAGGCTGCTCTAGCAGTCGCTTCAGTCGGCGCGCCGGGTCCCGAGACTAGCTGACAGCGCGCGTATCGCACCGGTGCGTACAGCCCGTGTCGCCTACTCTCATGAGGGTCCGTTGCCTCCAACCAAGGGAATCGTTCGTTCGCGCTACGACGGATGGCTCGAGACCCCCACCCCCACGCTCGCGGCCAACCCCCTGGAGAAAGCGCTCGCCGCAATCGGGCTGGCCACCTGGCATTTCGACCTTCGCACGCTCGATCTCGCCCATGCCGGCGCGCCGATCGCGTCGCTGCTCGGTCGTTTGCCGGATGCGGCGGTGGACGCGAGCTCCCTCTGGCTGTCGATCGTGCACCCGGCGGATCGCGCGTGGCTCGTCGGCTATCGCGACCTGATGCAGGGCGACCCGCTCGCCATCACGTACGAGTGCAGCTACCGGGTATTGATGGGGGATGGACGCGAGCGGTGGCTTCGCGAGGTTGCGCAGATCGAGCGCGATGGCGCGCGTCAGCCGATCGCGATCGCGGGGGTGCTATCCGACATCACCGATCGGCGCGAGCAGGAAGAGCGCCGGGCAGAGGGCGCGGAGCGATTCCGGGCGGCATTCGAGGATGCGGCGACGGGAATCGCGATGGTCGGCCTCGACGGAGACTTCCTCGAAGTCAATCGGGAATTCTCGGAGATCGTTGGGCTACCAATCGCCAAGCTGCTCGAAATGAAACTCGCCGATATCCAGCTCGCGGATGCTGCGAACGCTACGGGGGACGCTCCCGCGAACCTCACGAGCCCGGGCGCCGAGCCCAGGCGCCGTGAGCGCCGCTACCAGCGAGCGGGAGGCGACCCGCGATGGGTGATCGAGTCCGAATCCGTGATCCACGATGGCGAGGCGCGCCCCCGCTACTACGTGGTTCAGGCGCTCGACGTCACTGAACGGCGCAACGCCCAGAGTGCGCTCCTCTCCGCCGAAGCCCAGCTCCTCCAGGCTCAGAAGATGGAAGCACTCGGCCAGCTCGCCGGAGGTGTGGCGCACGACTTCAACAATCTGCTCACCGTCATCAGATCCTACTCGCAGATGGTGCTGGAGACGCTCGATCCGTCGACAGCCAATCACGAAGATCTCACCGAGGTCGTGGCTGCGGCAGATCGCGCTGCGACTCTCACGAAACAGCTCCTCGCGTTCAGCAGAAAACAGGCGCAGCACTGGCAGAGCCTGCGCGTCGACGGGATCGTGACCGAGATGGAGCGCATGCTGCAGCGACTCATCGGCACGAGCGCCGAGCTGATCGTCGACGTCGCATCGGCGACCGCTCAGGTCGAAGGCGACAAGGGGCAGATCGAGCAGGTGATCATGAACCTCGTCGTCAACGCGCGCGATGCGATGCCCAATGGCGGTCGCATCACGGTCATGACCCGCGATGTGCATCTCGAGGAGGCCACGCGCGACACGGTTCCTTCGGTGGTGTTTGCGGGTGACTACGTGCTGCTCGAGGTGCGCGACACCGGGACGGGGATGGATGCGGCGACTATCGCGCACATCTTCGAGCCGTTCTTCACGACGAAGGCCGCCGGCTACGGCACCGGGCTCGGCCTCTCGACCGTCTATGGCATCGTACAGCAGTGCGGCGGGAGGCTCGTCGTCTCCAGTGTGCCCGGTGAGGGTTCACGCTTCAGCGTCTATCTCCCGCATCGGATCGACGATGTGCTGGCGGGGGATGGTGGAGAGGCACGTGCGGTCGAGGGTGGCAGTGAGACCGTGCTCGTCATCGAGGACGATGAATCGGTGCGCACGCTCACGCGCCACGTGCTCGTGCGGCTCGGCTACGCCGTCCTCGCCGCGCGCGACGCATCCGAAGCGCTCAGAATCGCGAGGGCGTTCGACGCCGGCATCGATCTGCTCTTGTGCGACGTGCATCTCCCGGGCGCCAGCGGCTATCGAGCCGCGGCACAAATCCGCGAGTCGTATCCCGCAGCGAAGGTGCTGTTCATGTCGGGACACATGGACGTGTCGATCCCCGAGGCGGAGCGCTCGCCGATGGTCGAGGCGTTCCAGGCGCTCGACGTCTTTCCCAAGCCGTTCGCCGTGGAACAGCTCGCGCACGCCATTCGCGATGTGCTCGATGCGAATGCCGATGCGCTGACAATTGAAGAGGTACGAGCATGATCAAGTCAGACGCCGAGCTCACACGGGCGCCCGATGAGCAGATCGGCCAGTCGCTGATCTTCCGCATCGACTACCTCACCGAGGAAGAGCTGGACGAGCTCCCCTATGGAATGATCCAGCTGGACACGGCAGGGCGCGTGCTCCGCTACAACTCCACTGAGGCCCGGATCTCGACGCTCGATCAGAAGCGGCAGCTCGGCCGGCACTTCTTCGTGGACGTGGCGCCATGCACGCGAGTGAAGGAGTTCTACGGTGCGTTCGTCGCCGGCGTCGCCGCGCGCAGTCTGGATGTGACCTTCAAGTATCACTTCGCCTTCAAGCACGGTCCGGGTGACTTCATGATCCGGCTCTTCTACTCCGAGAAGACGGACACCGCATGGGTGCTCGTTGCCGGTCCCGACGGGCGACAGCTCGAGATCGACAAGTAGCCAACGGGGTTAGAGCTGGCTCTTCGCGCGCACAGCCACACCGTCGGCTTCGTCACCCATGCACATGTCGGGACGACGGTCACGTGCGGGTACTGCTCCAGCGCCTGGAGTTGGTTGCCCCGGACGCCCCGAGAATGGACGTAGCGAAAAACGCGGCCAGCGGCATCTTCTTCATCGATGACTTCTCCGGAATGGCGTGAGAGCGACCCGCATGGTACGCACGCCGTGCCTGCGGCGTTCACGGTCCTGATAGCCGGCGCAGGCCCGACCGGTCTCGTGCTCGCGCTCTGGCTCACGAAGTCAGGAGTCGCCGTCCGCATCATCGACAAGGCTGCCGACGCCGGAACGAGCTCGCGCGCACTCGGCGTACAGGCACGCACACTCGAGCTCTACGATCAAATGGGGATCGCCGACGCCGTGTTGGCCGGCGGTGTCGACGTCGGCGGCGCCAATTTCTGGGTGGCGGGGAGGCGCGTGGCACGCATCGGTCTCGCCGACGCAGGGAAGGGACTGAGCCCATTCGCTGGTTTGGTGTGCTACCAGCAGGACGCGCACGAGCGCATGCTGATCGCCAGGCTGCTCGAGCTTGGCGTCACCGTCGAGCGCAACACCGAGCTGCTTCGTTTCTCGGACGATGGCACCGTCGTTCGCTCCACGCTTGCGCATGAAGATGGAAGCGAAGAAGAGTGCGAAGCGTCCTACCTCGCCGGCTGCGATGGGGCGCACTCGGCCGTGCGCGCAGGGTTGGCGATAGCTTTTACCGGCGGTACCTACGACGCGCTCTTCTACGTCGCCGATGCGGACGTGTCGGGCCCCGTCGCCAATAAGGAGGTGCACGTCGACTTTGATTCGTCCGATTTCCTCGCGGTCTTTCCCATGCGCACCGACGGACGCGTGCGACTGATCGGCGCGGTCAACGTGAACGACTCCGAAAGGAGGGACCTCACCTTCGACGACGTCGGCGATCAGGCTATGAACAACCTGAAGATCACGATTGACAAGGTGAACTGGTTTTCGACGTATCGAGTGCACCACCGCGTGGCCGAGTCCTTCCGAAAGGGCCGCGCGTTCATTCTCGGCGACGCCGCGCACGTCCACAGCCCCGTTGGCGCGCAGGGGATGAACACCGGGATCGGCGATGCGATCAACCTCGCCTGGAAGCTGGCTGCCGTGTCGAAAGGCGAAGCGCCGGCGACGCTTCTCGATTCCTTCGAGCCCGAGCGCATCGCCTTCGCGCGACAACTCGTGTCGACCACCGATCGCGCGTTCACGCTCGTGTCGAAGCGCGGGAGCCTCGCCGCGTTCGTGCGGACGAAGGTCATGCCGCTCGTTGTGCCGCTGCTCGCCCGTAGCGCGCGGATGCGGACGCTGATGTTTCTCACCGTGTCGCAGATCGGAATCAGATACCGGGAGAGCACCCTGAGCGTTGGCAGCGCCGGCCAGGTGCACGGCGGGACCGTCTGCCGTGGGTGCCGATTGGCGCGAGTGACAACTTCGCACCGCTCACATCGATGGCGTGGCAGGCGCACGTGTATGGGGAGCCCAAAGCGGGCGCGCAGGCCAACTGCGCGGAGCTGCGACTTCCGCTGCACACGTTCGCATGGAGCGCGGAGGCCGAGCGCGCGGGGCTCGCGCGCTCGGCGCTCTACCTCGTGCGCCCCGATGGCTATGTGGCGCTGGCGGATGCCGACGGCGGTGCACTGGGGCTCCGGAGCTACTTGTCGGAGAGAGGGCTGGGCCTCGGAGCGAAGTAGATGATCCTCGATAATATCAGCTCGCCGAAACGCATCTTCGTCACCGGCGCGACGGGCGTCGTCGGCGCGCATGTCGTTCCAATGCTCATCGCGCAGGGACATGACGTCACCGCCGTTGGACGCTCCGCCGAGAAGCGCGCGAGACTCGAGTCGCTCGGTGCGCACGCAGTCGAGCTCGATGTCTTCGATGAAGCCACGACGCGCACCGCGCTCGATGGGCACCACATCGTTATGAATCTCGCGACGCACATGCCCGATACCGCATTGCAGATGCTGCTTCCGTGGAAGTGGCGCGAGAACGATGTCGTCCGGCGCGAGGGCTCCGCAGCGCTCGCGCATGCTGCGCGCGATGTAGGTGTTCGTCGCTTCATGCAGGAGTCGTTCGCGCCGATCTACGAGGACAACGGCAGCGAGTGGATCGATGAGAGCTGGCGTCAGCGCACCGCCCCCTACAATCGCACCACGCTCGACGCCGAGCGCTCGGCGCTGAGCTACACCGAGCAGGGTGGAGAGGGAGTCGTGCTGCGCGCTGGCTTCTACGGTCCCGACCAATTCCTGCGCGATGCGATCGATATGCTCACAAAGGGATGGTCACCGCTTCCCGGATCGCCGTCGACGTTCTGGTCCTCGATCGCGCACGAGGATGCGGCGAGCGCCGTGGTCGCGCTCATCGGCGCGCCGGCTGGCGTCTACAACGTGAGCGACGATACGCCGATTGCGCGCGGCGCGTGGGCGGCCGCGCTCGCGAACGCTGCGGGGATCGAGAAGGCTCCGCGCCCCATTCCGCGCTTGCTCGCCGAACTCGGCGGCGCATCCGTGGAGTGTCTCGCGCGCTCGCAGCGCATGAGCAATGCGAAGTTGAAAGCGGCGACGGGATGGTCGCCGAGGTGGCCGAGCGCGAAAGAAGGGTTGGCAGCGGCGGTGCGGGCGCTCGCGCCACGATGAACTACGCTGCCACCACCACCGGCGCCGCACTCGCGCGGTCCATCGCGTCGCGCGGCATCGCGGGGGCGAGGCGATGTCCGATGCGCACCAGCGGGCGCTCGACCAGATAGTAGCTCGCGGCGGCGCACACGATGGCCGCGATGAGATTTACGGGGAACGTCTGCCAGATCCCGAGCGTGATCGGCACGTCGTGGTAGTAGACGAAGAAGAATTCCCAGAGGTAGAGGCTGTACGAGAGCCTTCCGATCCAGCGCATCACCGGACTCTCGAGCACGCGCCCGAGGATGCTCCGCGGGCGGAGCACGGTGCCGGCGACGATGGCGGGGACGATCGTCGCCTCCCAGAACGTCGGGCGGGTGCCGTAGCGATAGACGATCGCACCATATAGCGCGAATAGCGCGACAATTACCATAGTGCTAAGATATCTCTCGATTGCAGCCCGGATCTCCGGGCGCGAAAGCGCGTGCGCCGCGACGACGCCCCACATGATCGCATCGATGCGGGTGTCGGAGCGCACGAAGTAGTTCGGCTGGATCGCGTTGTAGAGCATGATCTCGCGCCACGCCTCGATGTGCCGCCACACCGCTACGAGACTGGCGAGCGCGATCGCGACTGGGAGCGCGCGCTTGCGCCCCGCGAAGATCAACAGTGCCGGCCAGAAGAGATAGAAGTGCTCTTCGACTCCGAGCGACCAGTAGTGGGACGTAAAGAAGCCGGCGCCGTTGGGGCCGAGGATCGCGGGGAGATAGTTGCGGAAGAACAGTGCGGCCGCGACGAGCTCCTCGCGCACCACGGGGAGCAGGCCCAGCGCGCCGAGCAGGGCTACGACGCCGAGGTAGAGGAGCGCGGGCGGAAGGATGCGGAAGGCGCGGCGGATGTAGAATCGCTTGAGCGAGACGTGGCCGGCGGTGTCCCATTCCTCGAGCAGTCGCGAGGTGATGAGGAGACCGCTGATCGCGAAGAAGAGATTGACGCCGTGGGTGCCGCTGGCGATGCGGTCGAAGAAGGAGTCCTGACCCCGTGGTGCGGAATAGCTGTGTCCGGCATGGCTCGCCATGACGGCGATGATGGCGACCGCACGCCAGCCGTCGAGGGTGGGGATGTAGCCTTTCAACGGCGAGGTGGGGGTGATGTCGCTCATTCGTTGGTTCGGTAGCGGGCTGAGTAGCGGCGGTCCTATTCATCAAGGACGGTCAAGGGATCGCTCTCGCCACGCACGGAGTTCCGGCGGCCTTCATCCTGCATTAGCAGGTGATCCGCTCCCGTTAGGGGCGTGAAGGAGCAGCCAACCGAAGATCGCACCGGAAGGACCGTCATCATGTTTGGCGAACAACAGATCGAAGAAGAGTTCGCAGCCTTCGTCAACAGCTCCAGCTTCTCGTGCCTCGTGGGGAAAGGGGTGGTGCATCAGCGCGGGCACATCGTTCGCGCATACCCACCGCTAGGCACTCGCGCGGCGACACGTGCCCTCGCGGATGACCTGGCCCGCTTCGGCGATGGCGCGAGCGCAGCCGGCGCCGAAACGGGCGGCGGGTGCGAATCCTGCGCCCGCGCCGGCACCGCGATCACCGACGGGCGGCGACGTCATCGGTGACGAGGGCCCGGGCCCCGAGGAGGTGCTGACCCAGCGCATCGCGGTGTGGCGCATCGACGCGCTCGGCATGCAGTCCGAGCTGGTCGCGC
>JBBSEY010000056.1:0-15511 GCA_038239265.1 Gemmatimonadales bacterium
CACCGAGATTTCGCCGTCGAGATCGAGCCCTTTCTCGACGACACACGTCGATGAGCCGAGCGAGCTCCACACCGCGTCGGCGTCGTCGCGAGGGCCCGTGCGCGCCTGGCCGCGTCCATCGTAGCCGCCAAACGACGACTTCACGAAGGCGTTCGGGCCGGCGCTCTTCATCGCGATCGCGAGCTCGCTCGCGGTGGTCGCGACCCAGAATGGTCCGAGGGGAAACTCGTGCTCGTCGAGCCACCGCTTCTGGCGCGCGCGATCCTGAATGATGTGCAGCACTCCGCCGCCGGGACGCACGGGCACGATCGCGCTCGCCGCGGCCATCGCCTCGGCGCCGATCTTCTCGATCTCCACCGTGATCACGTCGCAGGCGTTCGCGAGCTCGGTGGCGGCTGCGACATCGTCGAAGCGCGCGGCGATGACTCGATCGGCGACGGCGCCGGCAGCGCAATGCGGATCGGGGTCGAGGATGATGACGTGATAGCCGAGCACGCGCGCGGCGAGCGTCATCATGCGTCCGAGTTGCCCACCGCCGAAGATGCCGATCGTGGCGCCGGGAAGAACCGGTGTCACCGAGAGCGCTCCTCCTCCATCACCTCGGCGGTGCGCGCCGCGCGCCATGCGCGGAGTCGCTCGCGGAGATCGGGACGCTTCGCCGAGCAGATCGCGGCGGCGAGCAGGGCGGCGTTCGCGGCCCCCGGCTTTCCGATCGCCAGCGTGCCGACCGGAACACCGCGCGGCATCTGCACGATCGAGAGCAGGGAGTCGATGCCATTGAGCATCGTCGCGGGAACCGGAACGCCGAGCACCGGGAGAATGGTGTGGGCGGCAACCATTCCCGGGAGGTGCGCGGCGCCGCCCGCTGCGGCGATCACGACCTCCAGCCCGCGCGACTCGGCGCTCGTCGCATACTCCGCCATCCAGACCGGCGTGCGGTGCGCGGAGACGGTGCGAACCTCGTGCGGAATCTGGAGCTCGGTGAGAATTTCGACGGCCGGCGCGAGGTACTCGAGATCACTCTTGCTCCCCATGATGACGCCGACCCACGGGAGCGGACCAATTGCCTCGCTCCGCCGCCTCATCGGCACGCGCGACCGGTCACTTGCTCGATTGCCAGGAGTAGGAGCGTCCCGCGAGGCGAATGTCGTCGTTGGGCACGACGTGCCAGGCGCCATTGTAGCGGCGAACGGTGATTCGCTCGACGCCATCGTCGCTGGTGCCCGGCGGCGTGGGCATCATGCGATACACGACGTGCACGAGATAGTCGTTCTCGGGGATGTCGCCGAGGATCGTGCGCGTGGTGGTGCGCGAGTTCGACCTCACCTGATCGCCGCCGGCGAGCCAGCTCGCGAACATTTTTTCCGGGGTCAGCGTCTCGAGCTGGGTGATAGACTTGGCGCCGGCGAAGCCCTTGAGGAAGGTGTCGCTGTAGTGCGACTCCTGCGATTCGAAGTACTTCTGCACGCAGTTGGGAAGCCCGTACTGTTTCTGGTGCTTCTTCTTGTTGTCGCGCTCGATCTGATCCGCATCGGCGTACACGAGCTGCTGGTCGCGCCACTGGCTCAGGAACGCGGAGTCGGAAAGTGCGGCGACGCGATCCCACTGTTTGCGCGACATCGCATCGAAGGCCGCGGTCACAGCAGCGCGCGGAGAGGAGAGCGCCGGGTCGGGAGCGGGAGGCGCCACGGGCGCATTGGAGTTCTGCGCGCGCGCGGGCGCACACGCCGCGAGCGCTGCCGCGCACGCGAGGCTCATCCACGCCGCTGAACGACGGTGCGGGCGGCTTACGCGCGACGCACGGGGGGGGCGCGCACCCTGCTGCGATTGGTACAACTCGAGAAAGGACATACCTGTCATAAAGGTATAGCAGGCGCCGCCAGTCCGCGAATAGGCGCGCCAGGGGCTACGGTGCCGTGCCAAAGGGCACCCGGTGATTCTCCCGGCCCAGAGCGGCGACCACAGCGGCGAGAATGAAGACGGTGAGTGCGGTGATCGCCATCGCCTTCGCATACGACATGTGTCCGGCCAGTGTCGCCTCGATGTACACGACCGACCCCGCGATGAGTACCCCGCACTGATAGGCGAAGCCAGGGATGAAACCGCGCACGGAGTCGGGCGCGAGCTCGTTGATGTGCACCGGAATGACGCCCCACGCACCCTGCACCATGAACTGCATCAGGAACGCTCCGACGACGAGCAGTACGATGCTCGGCGCGAATGCCCAGAGCGGGATCATGAACACGGCGAGTGAGAGCGCGAGCACGATCGATTTCCGACGCCCGATTCGATCGGAGAGATAGCCGAAGGCTATTCCGCCGATGATCGCGCCGACCGCGGCGAACGCGTTGAGCGCAGACCGCATGCGCGGAGACATTCCCCAGTCACGTTGCAGAAAGGTCGGATACATATCCTGCGTTCCGTGCGACACGCAGTTCATGAGCGCCATGAGCAGCGTGAGATACAGGAAAAGGCGCCACTGCGTGAGGATCGCGCGGAAGAGCGACCTGAAATCGTGGTGCCGCGTGCGCTTCCATACCTCCGACTCCTTCACCTTCATGCGAACGAAGATTGCGAGGAGCGCGGGGAGCCCTCCAATGAAGAAGAGGGGGCGCCAGCCGTAGTGGGGGAAGATGAGGAAGTAGGCGACGGACGCGAGAAGATTTCCCGTCGCGTATCCCTCCTGCAGGAGCCCCGAGAGAACGCCGCGATGCTTGACCGGACTCTTTTCCATCACGAGCGACGCGCCCACTCCCCACTCGCCGCCCATGCCGATGCCGAACATCGCGCGCAACCAGAAGAACATCGTGTACGATGTCGCAAGCCCCGATGCGACTTCGAGTGCGGAGTAGAATACGAGATTGATCATGAGTGGGATTCGTCGGCCGAAGCGATCGGCGAGCATTCCGAAGATGAATGCGCCCACTGGCCGAAAGGCCAACGTCACTGCAATGGTCTTTGCCATCTCCGCATCGGAGACGTGAAATTCCTTTCCAATCGCGGTCAGGGTGACGACAACGATGAAGAAATCGAATGCATCGAGTGTCCATCCGAGGAAGCCAGCGGTCACCGCAGCGCGGTGATCGCTTCTTTCTACTTCTCCCGGGACGATATTGCCTGCTGCGGATGAGGGAATGACAATGTAGATTCGGGTTGCTTCTCAAATCTCGGACGCGTCAAGCTAGTACGATCATCCTACTAACCCATAGTACGGCAGGATCGCTAGGGGTTCGAGCCCGGCCCGAGCCCAGCGACAAAGGCAAACCCGCCGAAAGACGGGGACGCAAAGCCAACGAGACTACGGTGCGCAGCGCGCACTATGTCGGTCGGGTTGCCCGAAGAGCCTGTAAGGACTTTGGACCATGTCGATTACTCGCACGACGCTCACGCTCGTGAGCTGCGCCGCGCTCTGCGCGTGCTCGGCAATGACGGACCCCGCGGCATCAACGAGTACGCCACGATCGCTCGCGAAGTGGGTGATCGTGTCCCCCGCGACTCCCACCATCGCTCCCGGCACCACACTCGCACTCGGCGTCGAGATGCAGGACGCATCCGGCCGCGACATCACCGGACAGCCGGAAGTGTGGAGCACGAGCGACTCGACGATCGCGACCGTCGCGACTGATGGCGTCGTGACCGCTCACGCGCTCGGCTCCGCGAAGATATTCGTCGCCTCGGGACTGCAGAGCGCGTATGCCGATCTCACCGTCTCGAACGCGCCGCCCGCGCCCCGCTGGGTGTCGGTGACCCCCGCGACCGCGCAGGTCTCTGTGAAGTCGACGATGGCGCTTTTCGCCTCGGTCACGGATGCGCAGGGGCGTCTCGTCTCGAACGAGGCTGTCACGTGGGCCAGCTCCAACAATGCGCTTGCGACGGTCGACACGAGCGGTGCCGTCACCGGCATCGCTGCCGGATCGGTGAACATCGTCGTGCACGCCGGTACAAACCAGGCGATCGCGCAGCTGCATGTGGTTGCGGCGAGCACCGTTGCGGCGCCCGCGCCACCGCCACCGCCGCCGGTGCAGCCGCCGCCCGCGGCCGGATCGCTTTATAGCGGATACAGCGCCACATCGCCGCACTGGCCGCACATTCGCACGATGATGACGGACTTCTACTACGGATGGACGAGCGCCGAGCGCACGTGGGCGGGGCGGCACTACGACTATTCGATGTCGGGCTCGGGGAGCGAATGGCGTACGGTGAACACTTCGGTCGGCCACATTCCGTACGCGCTCGTGTGGACGACGATCATTCCGGGGCCTTCTCAGCGCGACAATGTGCAGACGGTCTACTACCACGACATGGTCGCGTGGTACGCAGCGCACCCATCGTATTCGCTCGAGAGCGCGTTTCTGCACGCCGCGGGCGGCGCGCGCGATTCCGCGTCGCGCATCGTTATTACCATCTGGGGCTCGGGGCGCTGGGTGGTGAATCCGGCGGACGGTGGCGCGCGCAGCTATCAGGTCGACCGGTTCCAGCGCTTCACGTCGGGAGAGAATGGCGCATTCGTCGACGAGTGCGCCGGGATTCTGAACTATTTTCCCGCTTCACTCGAGTTCCCGAACAAAACGGACTTTCAGGCGCCGCAGACCGCGACGTTCGCGGCCATCAAGCAGGGGCTCGGCGGCAAGATGCTCATGCTCAACACCGCCGAGTACACGACGGCGTTCGATCGTGCGAATGCGCTTGCGGCGGGAGCGGTACATCTCGAGGGGATGAACAACGCTTTTCACTCGGGGATCCCGCAGATCTGGCAGTGGGTGGAAGGGCTCGCGAACCAGAACGTGCTCGTCGACTTCGTCACGCTCTATACGTCGACATATGCGAACTCCATTCCGACGTCCTTCCCGCACGGCAATTCCGCGACGGGAGCAGGTCGCATGAAAATGTGGGAGCTCGCGAGCTATTACATGGTGGTGCCGACGGACCCGTCGTCGGTCACGCTGCAGCTCGAGAACTCGTGGAGTCTTCCCTACTCATCGCTCTGGCTGCGCGCGCAGGAAGCGAACGTCGGACATCCGCTGGGCGCGCGCGTGCAGGCATCGCGCGGAACCGATCCGCTCGGCCAGACGTACGCGGTGTACACTCGCGACATGGACCGCGCGCTCGTCGTCATGCGCATCAATCAGGGGTGGGGCGCGCACAGCTACGTGGACGGAACGGCGGTGACGATTCCGCTCCCCTCTACGGACCAGTGGCTGCCGCTCAACGCGGACGGCACGCTCGGATTGCCCGTCACCAGCATCACGCTGCGGAACGTCGAGGCAGCGATTCTCGTGAAGAAGAGCCGGCTGTAGCGGTCAGTCGCCGAGAAACTCGCCCACCGGCGCGAGCGTCTCGATGTGGTCGCAGAGGATCTTGAGCGTGGCCAGGAGCGGCACGGCGATGAACGCGCCGGCGACGCCCCAGATCTCCCACCAGAGGATCAGCCCGATGAGGATCGCAACGGGGTTGAGCGTCAGCCGCCTGCCGAGCAGGAGCGGCGTGACGACGTAGGCCTGGATGAGATTGATGCCTAGAAAGCTCGCGGGTACCGCGACGATGTGGCCAACGGTGTCGAAGGTGGCGATCGCCGCGAGTGCGAGCACGCCGACCATCACGAGCGCGCCAAGGTAGGGGATAAACTCGAGGAAGAGCGCGAGCACGCCCCAGAGCACGGGGTTGGGCATGCCGAGCGCCCACATCACGAGGGTGACGCCGCCGCCTTCGAGGACGTTGATGAGCGCGACCGTGGTCAGATACATCGAGATCGATGTCTCGGTCTCTCGCGCGATCGCCACTGCCTTCTTCTTGTCGCGAAACTCCGGCAGCATCTTCGTGAGCTTCTGCAGAAAGAGATCGCCGGAAGCGAGCAGAAAGTAGAGGAGCACTAGCGTCTCGAATACTCCGGCCAGGAAGGACGCCGAGGTCTGAACAAAGCGATCCATGAGCGTGGGGCCCGCGAGCGTGACTTCCTGCGGGCGAGGCGCGCCGCTCGTGCTCGTGGTCGCGGCGCGCGCCATCTGGTCGGCGGACTTCGTGACCTGGTCCATGGGCTTGCGCAGCTTGCGGAGCTTCGTGTTCGCTACGGCGACCGACTGCGGCGCCTTGGTGATCCACGTCTGCGCCGGTTCGGAGAGGAAGTATCCCCCAACCGCGACGGCTGCGACGATCGAGAGCACCACGATCGCGGCGCCGGCGGGATAAGGGATGCGTGCGCGCTTGAGCGCGCGCACGGCGGGGCTGAGCAGGAGATTGAGGAGCAGTCCGAAGGTGACCGGCAGAAAGAACGCGCGTGCGAAGTACAGCGTGTAGAATGTCGCAATGATGACGAGCCCGGTGGCCGCGAGCGAGCGGACGGCCGGCTGCGACTCGATAGCGCCCTCGAGTGTCGCGAGATTGGGCTTCTCGATCAGCCCGGGATCTCCGACGGAGGCCGACACGCGGGCGTCGGGCGGGATCGTCTCGTCTTCGTGTTCGAGCGGAGCGCGTACAGTCATGGCTCAGGGCTATGCACGTTCTCAGCCAGCGGGCTCGAGTGAGAGGGTGCGCGCGGGGGGCAGATTGGCGGAAGGCGCAAAACTCTCGCTATGTTGACTGCCATCATGACACCTACGGCAAGGAAACAGGAATCGGACGAAGCAACCGCCCTCAAGCTGTGGGTGGTGCTCAGTCGAGCGCACCGCGCAGTGGCGGCGCTGGCGAAGCTCGACATCGAGCGGGGCGAGCTCTCGCTCACGGAGTTCGCGGTGATCGAGGTGCTCTACCACAAGGGCGATCTCACCGCCGGACAGGTGAGCGACCGGGTGCTGTTGCAGAGCGGAAGTCTCACCTATGTGATCGACAAGCTCGTGGAGCGAGGGCTGATCGCTCGGCGTGAGTGCGAGACGGACCGGCGGCTCAGATATCTCAGGCTTACGACTTCCGGGAAGGCGTTGATGAAGCGCATCTGGCCCGGCCACGCGGCGGTGATCGAAGTGGCCACCGGCGGGCTGTCGGCTGCGGAGAAGCGGACGGCGATCAAGCTTCTCAGGAAAATGGGGCTCCACGCGGCGCTGGCGGGAGGGGCGGGAACCAAAGGGGCGTGAGATCTCTTGAATTCAAGAGATTATTACTTCACGTCACAGGAGCGTCCCAATGCCCACCACGCAGGCACCCGCGGCAACCACCACCTGGAAGATCGACCCCGCCCACACGCACGTCGAGTTCGCCGTCAAGCATCTCATGATCAGTACCGTGAAGGGACGGTTCGCCGACGTCGAAGGAGATATCGTCATTGTCGCTGGAAATCCCGCGGCGTCCTCGGTGAAAGCGGTGATCAAGACCGCCACCATCGACACGCGCACCGGGCAGCGCGACGATCACCTCCGCAGCGCAGACTTCCTCGACGTCTCGAAATTTCCCGAGATCACCTTCGAGAGCACGAAGATCTCGGGTGGCGACACCGAGTTCACGGTCATCGGCAATCTGACGATCAGCGGCGTGACCAAGGAGATCACGCTCGATGCCACGAACGAGGGTACCGGAAAGGATCCGTGGGGGGGCGAGCGCATCGGCTTCAGCGCGAAGACGAAGATCGATCGTCGCGACTTCGGCCTCACGTATAATCAGGCGATCGAGGCAGGAGGCGTGGTGATCGGCCACGACGTGAAGATCTCTCTCGAGGTCGAAGCGGTGAAGCAGGCGTAGTAGCGGGGTCACGCTCGCGAAGGATGAAGGCCGCCCGCCGGGCGGCCTTCGTGCATCTACCCCTTTGCCACCTTCGCCGAGATGCGCTTGGGCGCGGTGAGGACGTAGGCGTCGCGCACCAGCTCCTCGACCGTCGTCCAGCTGGGCCGGCGATCCAGGCGGATTCCCAGCCAGCCCTTGGGGCCCACGTACGGCGGCGCGAAGTATCGGTCAGAGTCCTCGTGGATCAGCATATCCTGAATGAGGTGCGTGGACTTGAGCCACACGCACGGGCGGCCGGCGCCATGATGATTGTCGGAGTCGGCGTACATCGCGAAGATCTTGTTTTTCACACGAAAGGTCGGCTCGCTCCACGCTTCCACTTCATGCGACTCGGGGAGCGCGAGGCAGATCGTGCGGAGCCGGTCGAGGGGGGCGGGGAGGGAGCGTTTTCCGGGCATGGCGGCGGGGTTGGGGGGACACCGGATTTTAATACGGATGGCGGGCGTGGCGGTGGCTTTGAGTGCTCCCAATCGTCTGTTTCCAAGGTGGATTCAATGGACGCCGATCCGGTGCTCCGCGACGCCCAACCCCGTGATCGAGGTCTACATGAAGCTCCGCTCATCCGCGCGTACCGCCGTCGCACTCGCGACCGCGCTGACGATCACCGCATGCGGCAATCGCGAGGTTGGAACGGATCCGGGAGCCGCGGCGCTCGAGGTCATCGTCAACACGCCGATCGCGCGGGCGGGTGCCGTTGCGATCCAGGGCGCTGCCGCGCACACGATCGTCTCCGTCACGGACACGCTTCATGGCCTCGTCCCCGGACCGTACGAGGTGCGCGCAAACACGGTTGCGGCGTCGGACTCGCTCGTGAGCCCCGTGCTCACCGGCGTCGTCTCGGCGAGCCCCGTGATGGTCCAGGTCGATACGTTGAGCTCCGTCACCGCGACCTACACCGTTCGAGGCGGCTCCGGTGCGCTCTGGATCGGCAAGTGGGGACGCGTACATCTGGCCGAAGGCTTCACCTCGGCGCAGCTCGCGAGCGGCGGGACGCTCGGCGCGGCCGACACGATCGGCACCGCCGCGGCCGCCGCCACCATCTCGGGCACCGCCTTCGACTCGGCCGGCAATCTGTGGGTGACGGACTACATCAATCAGAAGATTCTCGAGTTCTCGCCGGCGCAGCTCGCGAGTGGCGGGTCGACCCCGCTCGTATCGATCTCGACGTCGAAGGAGCCGTGGGGAATCGCGTTCGACGCGCGGGGGAATCTCTGGGTCGGCTTTTACAATGGTAACGACGTGCTCGAGTACGCCGCGGGGACGGTGCAGTCGTGGAGCGGTGCACTCACCGATCCCGCGCCGGCACTCACGGTGCGGTCGCCGAACGGTCCGCTCGGAATCGCGTTCGATCATGATGGAAGCTTGTGGGCCGCGGGTTTCGACGTGTCGGTGACGTACAAGTTTTCGGCGAGCACGATTGGCGCGGCCGCAGCGGGCGATACGATTTCGGCGACGGACAGCCTCGAGTCTCCGTATCTCGATCATGGGTCGGGGCTCGCCTTCGATCGCGCGGGGAATCTGTGGGAGGGCACGGAGGCGGGGTACATCGTCGGCTTCACGGCCACGCAGCTCGGCGCTTCGTCGCACGGCGCTCCGACCTTCGCGCAGCAGGCGCGCGCCTCGTACTCCGTCGACGGCGTCGCATTCGACAACAGCGGCAATCTGTGGGCGGCGACGGAATCCACTGACGTCGCGATGTACTCACCGGCGCAGCTCCTGAGCGGCGATCTGACGCTTCCCGCGCGCACGCTCCGCGTTGCATCGGGAGAGCGGACCTTCGGGCTCGCCTTCAACACGCACGACTCGACGCTGCCGGTGGCCCCGCAATTCGGAGTGACGGGCGGCGCGAGCACGCCGCTCCGCGCTGCGCCGCCGCCGGTGCACGTCCGGGATGGGAGCCGGCCGGGTACGGTGCGACGCAGGTAGACTTCGGCGTCCTCAGGGGGCGCCGCATGGCCGACGAAAGGGAGGCGACTCGCGCGAACAGCCGCGAATCGCTCGTTCCGAAGCTCTTCACCACCATCCGATCGTACGACCGCGCGCAATTCGCCAGCGATGCGATCGCTGGCGTGATCGTGGGCGTCGTCGCGCTGCCGCTCGCCATCGCCTTCGCCATCGCGAGCGGGGTAACGCCGGATCGCGGGCTGTGGACCGCGATCGTCGCGGGATTGCTCATCTCCGCGTTCGGCGGCTCGCGGGTTCAGATCGGCGGTCCAACGGGCGCGTTCGTGGTCATCGTCTACGCGATCGTGCAGAAATACGGCGTCGACGGACTCGCCGTTGCGACACTCATGGCCGGCGTCATTCTGGTCGCCATGGGGCTCGCGAAATTCGGGAGCGCGATCAAGTTCATTCCGCACCCACTGGTCATCGGCTTCACGAGCGCCATCGCGGTCATCATCTTCTCCGGCGAGGTCAAGGATTTTCTCGGTCTGCAGATGGGTGCGGTGCCCGCGCCATTCCTCGCGAAGTGGGGCGCATATGCCGAGGCGATCGCGACACTCTCGCCGGCCGCGATCGCGGTGTCGCTCGGCGCGCTCGCGATCATTCTCCTGTGGCCGCGCGTGAGCCGGCGCGTTCCGGGACCGTTCGTCGCACTCGTCGTCACGACCGTCGGCGCGTATCTGCTGCACCTTCCGGTGGAGACGATCGGGTCGCGCTTCGGCGCGATCGCCGCCTCGGTTCCGCATCCGCGCGTGCCGCACCTCTCGCTGGAACAGGTAACCGCGCTGGTCGGCCCCGCGTTCACCATCGCGCTGCTGGCGGCGGTGGAGTCGCTCCTCTCGGCCGTGGTGGCCGATGGTATGATCGGCGGAGCGCATCGATCGAACATGGAGCTGGTTGCGCAGGGGATCGCGAACATCGCGTCGCCGCTCTTCGGCGGGATCCCCGCTACCGGCGCAATCGCGCGTACGGCAACGAACGTCAAGAACGGAGGGCGCACGCCGGTTGCCGGGATCGTCCACGCTGTTACGCTGCTCCTGATCACCGTGGCGGCGGGAAGGTGGGCCGCGTACATCCCGATGGCGACGCTGGCCGCGATTCTCGTCGTGGTCGCGTATCACATGAGCGAGTGGCGCTCATTCGTTGCCGAGCTCCGCTCGCCGAAGAGCGATGTGGCCGTGATGCTCACCACCTTTCTGCTGACGGTGCTCGTCGATCTGACCGTTGCGATCGAGGTCGGCATGGTGCTGGCGGCATTCCTCTTCATTCGACGGATGGCGACGGTGTCGAATGTGAGCGTGATCACCCGCGAGCTGCACCAGGGGCTCTCGTCGGAAGGGGACGAAGAGGAGCTCATCGATCCGAAGGCCGTGCCCGTCGGCGTGGAGGTGTACGAGATCAACGGTCCATTCTTCTTCGGTGCCGCGCAGTCGTTCAAGGATGCGATTGGGCAGGTCTATGGACGGCCGAAGGTGCTCATCCTGCGCATGCGCAATGTTCCGCTGATGGACTCGAGCGGGATGCACGCGCTCCTCGACGTCATTCAGCGGTCGCGCAAGGAGGGGACGGTCGTCATCCTGTCCGGGGTGCACATGCAGCCACTGGCGGCGCTGACCGATTCCGCAGCGATCGAGGAGATAGGGCGCGAGAACGTCGTGGACACCATCGACGTCGCGCTCGCCCGGGCGAGGGAGATCGTCGGGACGTCGGAGCATGCGATCGCGGGGAATGAAACGTTCCACTGAGTGCCGCGCAGCTGTTCGTGTACTTTTCGCGTGGGTTTCAACCGAGTCGCATAGGTCAGCTCACGCAGGTCGCCGAGAGGTCGCGCGCGTAACGGATGCTCTTCAACAGCGTTGTGTTTCTGTTCGGCTTTCTCCCGATCGCCTACGTTGTGTTCTGGAGCCTGCGGAGCACCCGCGCGCGGCACATCTGGCTCGCGATCACGGGATACGTGTTCTACGGGTACTGGAATCCGTGGTTCACGCTGCTGATGCTCTTTTCCACGCTCGTCAGCTACTTCGCCGGTCTCGGCTTTCTCCGCTGGACCGATCCGCGTCGACGCAAGCTGTGCCTCGTGATCCCGGTCGCCACCGACCTCGCGCTGCTGGGCTTTTTCAAGTACGCGAACTTCGGGCTCGACACCGCCGAGGCGACGCTGCATCTGCTGGGGCAGAGCGTGACGCTGCCGCACCTCGACATCGTGCTGCCGATCGGCATCTCGTTCTACACGTTTCACACGATCAGCTACATCGTCGACAGCTATCGCGGCACCATCAAGCCGACGCGGAGCTTTCCGGAGTTCGCCGCCTACGTGTCGCTCTTCTCGCAGCTCGTGGCCGGCCCCATCGTGCGCTTTCGCACGCTCGAGGCCGATCTCGAGGCACTCGGCGAGACGAGCCGTACGAAGTGGCTCGAACGGGGAATTGCATTTTTCATCGTAGGGCTCGTCGAAAAGGTGATCGTCGCGGATACCATTGCGGCGTTCGTGGATCCGGCGCTGGCGCACTACGACTTCCTGTCGACGGCGGGAACGTGGCTGGCGATGCTCGGCTACACCTTCCAGCTGTACTTCGACTTCTCGGGCTACAGCACGATGGCGGTCGGACTCGGGCTGCTGTTCGGGCTGCGCATTCCGCAGAACTTCAACTCGCCGTACAAGGCCAAGGATCCGCAGGAGTTCTGGAGCCGCTGGCACATCTCGCTGTCGACATGCCTGCGCGACTACCTCTACATTCCGCTTGGCGGCAACCGTCATGGGCAGGCGCAGACGTACCGCAACCTGATGCTCACGATGCTGATCGGCGGGCTGTGGCACGGCGCGTCGTGGACGTTCGTGATCTGGGGGGCGTACCACGGCGCGCTGCTGTCGCTGCACCGCGCGTTCGGGTGGGGGTGGGACGGGCTCAATGCGGGGGTGCGACAGATTGGCATGTTCCTGCTCGTGCTGATCGGCTGGGTGCTCTTCCGCGCGACGACCTTCTCGATGGCGATGTCCATCTATCGCAGCATGTTCGTGCCGACGAAGGGTGCGCTCGTCGAGCAGCCGGTGCTGGCAACGCTCGTGCTGTGCATCGCCGCGTGGTGGGCGATGATCGGTCCCAACGTGTACGAGCTGAATCTCGAGCCGACGGCGCCGCGGCGAGTCGCGCTGACGGCGGCGTTCGGCGCGTCGCTGGCGGTGATCATCGGCTCGCCATTCTCGCCTTTCCTCTATTTCCAGTTCTAGTGTCGAACGCATGAGGAGAGCCGCGAGCGCGTTCGGACTGTTGCTGGTATGCGCGCTCAGCTTCGAGCTCATGACGCGCGCGCAGGACTGGGTGCGCTACCGGATGCCATTCCTGTCGACGGTGACGAGCGAGGAGGAGCTCATGATGCGCGACCGCGATGGTGCGCACGGGCGGCCGCATGCGCAATTCAAGAAGTGGGCGATGGACAGTCTCGGCTTTCGCGGGCCCGAGGTTCCGGTGCACAGCGCGCAGGGGACCGTGCGGGTGATCGTCGCCGGCGCGTCGGAGACGTTCGGCCTTTACGAATCGCCGAACAAGGAATATGCGCGCGAGCTCGAGGACACGCTCAACGAGCGGGTGGCGAAGGGCGCATGCGCAGCGGCGAAGGCTCGTCGCTTCGAGGTGCTGAACGATGCGCTGCCCGGAATGTCGCTGCCCACGACTCGCCAGGACATCCGCACGCGGCTCGTGCGCTTCGCTCCCGATGTCATTGTGTACTATCCGTCACCCGCGCAGTATCTCGAGGACAGGCTGCCGTTCGCGACGCCCCCCGACTCGTCCGTGCCGAAGCGCAGCGTCGAGGGCTCGGCGCTCCGGGCGCTGCATCCGCGGTCGCTCGACGCCCTGCGAGACGAGCTGCGGCAGCTCGCACCGCAGCTGCTGCTCAAGTGGTTTCGTGAGCGCGCGGCGTCCGAAGAGCGGAGCAGGCATCCGGCGGGCTGGGTGTTCGCATCGATTCCTCCGGAGCGGATGGCGGAGTTCGACGCGGATCTGCGCTCGCTGATCGGCGTCGTTCGCGCGCAGGGAGCAGAGCCGGTGCTCGCGACGCACGCCACCGCGTTCGAGCGTCATCGCGCCGACAGCGCAGAGATGGCGCAGTCCTGGGAGCGCTTCTACCCTCGGGCGAGTGGGAACACGATCATCCGCTTCGATGACAGCGCGCGCGTAGCGACGCTCAAGGCCGGGGCGGACTCGGGGATCGTCGTCGCGGACGTGCATGCGATGTTCGCAAGCGCCGACGGCAGCAACTTCGTCGATTTCGTGCACTTCACGGATGCGGGCTCCGCGCGCGTGGCGCACGTGCTGGCCGAGGCGGTGTTGGCGGCCGCGGCACGGCGAGGGGACTGCGAACCGTGACACCACTGCGGGCGCGGTGGTGCTGGACGGCAGTTAGTTTCAGGGCAGACAGCTCGTGATCGGAGAGTCGAGAGCACATGAAAACCGCGCTTGATGGACGGCACCGCGCGCTCGGCGCGCGGATGATTCCATTCGCTGGGTGGGACATGCCGGTGCAGTACAAGGGACTGGTCGAAGAGCATCTTGCGGTGCGCAGTGCCGCGGGGCTGTTCGACCTGTCGCACATGGGCGAGCTATACATCGAGGGGCCCGACGCTGCCGCCGCGCTCGATTATGCGCTCGTGACGGCGCCGGGCAAGCTTGCCGTGGGGCGCGCGCACTATTCCATGATCTGCGATGCGAGCGGCGGCATCCTCGACGATCTGATCGTGTATCGCCTCGGCGAGACGCGCTACATGGTCGTGCCGAACGCATCGAATGCGGCGACCGTGTCGGCGGCGCTCGAGCAGCGGCTCGCGGGCTTCGGCGCGAAGCTGGACGATGCATCGATGCGTACGTCGCTCGTGGCGATACAGGGACCGCGTGCTGCCGGGATCCTGCAGCCGTTCGTGGACGTCGATCTGAGCACGATCAGGTACTACTCGGGAACGGAGACGCGCGCGTGTGGCGTGCCGGCGATTTTGGCGCGCACCGGGTACACGGGTGAGGATGGCTTCGAGCTCTTCGTGGCCTGGGGGGATGCGGTGCGAGTGTGGGACACCCTCCTCGAGGCGGGCTCGGGGCACGGGCTCGTGCCGGCAGGGCTTGGCGCGCGCGACACGTTGCGGCTCGAAGCCGGGATGCCGCTCTACGGGCAGGAGCTGAATCGCGAGACGACGCCATTCGAGGCGGGGCTCGGGCGCCTGGTGAGTTTCGCGAAGCCGGGAGACTTCGTGGGGCGCGACGCACTCGAGCGAGCCAAGGACAATCGCCGCAAGATGCTCGTGGCGATGAAGCTCGCGGGTCCGCGCATCGCACGCATCGGGTACCCCGTATATCTTCCCGCCGCGGACGCTCCGTGCGGCGAAGTGACGAGTGGTACCTCGTCGCCCACGCTCGGATACGGAATCGCAATGGGTTACGTGCCCATCGATCGCGGCACGGTCGGTGGTGTGCTTGAGGTGGGCATTCGCGATCATCGCGCGAGCGCGGAACTGGTGCCGATGCCGTTCTACAAACGGTCGAACTGAGGAGGAAGAGAAGTCACGTGGACATTCCCGACAATTTGAAATATTCGAGCGAGCACGAGTGGCTCGCGGTGAACGGACGGAGCGCGAGGGTCGGCATCACGGGCTACGCGGCCGAGCATATCGGCGACATCGTGTTCGTGGAGCTGCCGAAGGTGGGAAGCACCGTCACGGCGGGCGCCTCGTTCGGCGTGATCGAGGCAGTGAAGTCCGTGAGCGAGCTCTTTGCTCCCGCGTCGGGGAAGGTGACCGCGATCAACGAGCGGGTCGCGAAGGAGCCGGAGCTCGTGACTGCGGCACCGTACGGCGATGGTTGGCTGATCG
>JBBSEY010000057.1:0-15487 GCA_038239265.1 Gemmatimonadales bacterium
CGCTCCAACGTCGCGCGCTCCGCCGTGCTGAGGTGCACGGGCACCAACAAGGAAGACGCCATGACACACTCCAGGGAAGCGATGGACCAACATACATCTTCCCCACGATGTGTCAACTAATTTCTGTTACAGGACACTAGGCAGGCTGCGACACCGAATTGCCGGAGGATTTCTCTGGCGGCGCGACGGTCTGTGAGTGATCGCCTCTCGAGAATGCCGCAACCTACTAGTGCGTGTTGACCTTGCTCATCCACGCATCCGCGCGGTAATCGCGCTCGAGCGCCGTTGCGTGCTTCATGTCCCTCGAGACGCTTACCTGACGTATCGGGCGTGGGGAGTCGCCGAGTGATTGGAGCTGGTTGGGGCCAGTCACCTTGTAGAAGCTGAGCGACTCCTGGGTGCGCGAGATCTGTAGAAAGACGCTGCCGTCCGCGAGCACCGAGGTTCGCGCGAGCTCGGCGAAGGCCGTAGTCCACATCGCAGTGGATCCGTCCGCGAGGTTGAGCACGCTCAGCCCCAGGGTGTCTCCCGTCGTGCGATCGTTGCCGCCGATGAACAGGCGGTTTCGCGCCGGGTCCACATCCAGCATGAAGAGGAATGCGTACCAGGGCGGCTTCGCATACTCGCGCCTCTTCCCGGCGCGGCGCACGACGATCCTGTCGTTCGCCGCCGGGATCCACGCCCATCCGTCGGGAAGTGCACGCGCCCAGGTGAGCACGGAGTCGGGCAGATCCATCTCGTTGCGAACTGCACTCGTTCGCACATCGATCTCGGCGAGGTGCAGCCCGGTGGGAGTCTGGCGCGAGAGTCCCACCGTCACGGAGTCGCTCCAGAACGCGGTGACGGGATTGGCCCCGCCAATCGCGGATTCGGAGCCGCCGGTAGATGGCATGATGGAGAAGCGCGTCTCGACATGGTTGCCGCCCACTGGCACGCTCTTGCGCACGAGCAGTCGCATGCCGTCGGGAGAGATGGATGCGTTCACGGGACTCGAGGCGTGCGCGACGCGGCGACTGTCGGGATACGTTCCCTTGAGCAGATCGGCGAAGTCGAGCGACCATACGTTGAATTCGTACGTCCCCTCATCCATGACCATCCCCGCGCCATCCTCGGTGAGCGAGAAGTTCGTGAACAGTCCCGTCACCATCGTGTCCTGGCGCGTCGCGAGCCTCCCGGTGAGCGGATCGACCGCGATACGCACGATCGACTCGCCCACGCCATCGCCCGCGCGCGAGAGCCACATCGCATCGCGCGTCGCCACGCCGCCGCAGGTGCACGCGTTGATGACGTGATCGATGACCGTCCCCGTGCGATCGATGAGCTGCCACAATCCGTGCGGCTGTTGCAGGATCATCGTGACGATCCACGCCGTGCCGGGCATCGCAGACACCGCCGCGAGCCCTTGGCCCTGGCCCGCTACTCGAATGCTGTCTCGAATGCTGCCATCGAGCCCCGTCACCCGAATCCAGTACACGGAGTCGGCGTGATACGACGGTCCGATCAAGAGGGAGTCGCCGCCCGCGAAGAAGGTAGCGACCCCCGACGTCAGGAATCGCGGCGTTCCGCCGAGCGCCGAGAGCATATACGTACCGATGCGGCCGCTGAACGTCCCGTTGAAAATCAGGTTGCGCCGGTCGGGACTCCATTCGAGATAGTACGCGGCGGTGGCGCCCTCGAGAATCGAGCGCGTCGTGCTCCCTCCGACGTCCTGCACGACTATCGAATAGCCGCACTGCCCGGCAGAGCACTTTCTGGTGACGTACGCGAGCTGCTTTCCATCCGGCGAGATCGCCGGCACGAGCACGACTCCCGCAGTGGTGAGCTGCGTGCGCTGTCCGAGCGTCGCCGCGCTCGCGCTCGCGTGTGGCGCTGCGCCGCGACCGCGCATCGCGTACGCGCCCCCCGCGACGATCGCGGCGAGTACGAGCACGGCCGCGATGATCGCGACCCGCCGGCTCGACTTCACCACCGGAACCGCCGACGGTCCGGACTCCGTCGCCGCCTTCACATCGAGCGCGCGCGAGAATTCCCCCGCACTCGCAAATCGATCGGCCGGCGTCTTCGCGAGCGCCTTCGCCACCGCTTCGTCGATGCTCACCGGCACCGTGTCGCGCAGCACGCGCAGATGCGTCGGCCGCTCCGTCATCAGCTTCGCGATCATCGACTGCGCGCTCGCGCCCGTGACCGGCGGCTCCCCCGCCAGCATCTCGTAGAGCACCGACGCCAGCGAGTACACGTCGCTCCGCGCGTCGATACCGCGATCCCCCGTCGCCTGCTCGGGGCTCATGTACTGCGGCGTGCCGAGCGAGAGCCCCGTCTGCGTGAGGCGATTGCCGCCGGCTTCCTTCACCGCGAGCGCGATGCCGAAGTCCGTGAGCATCGCCTCCCCCTCCTGGATCAGGATGTTCTCTGGCTTGATGTCGCGGTGCACGAGCCCCTGCCGGTGCGCGTAGTCGAGCGCGCTCGCCACCTGCTTCGTGATCGTCAGCGCCTCGTCGAGCCCCAGCTGTCGCTCGCGATCGAGCTTCGCACGCAGCGATTCACCGCGCACGTAGGGCAGCACGTAGTACAGCAGTCCATCGGCCTCGCCGGAGTCGATCAGCGTGAGAATGTGCGGATGATCGAGCCGCGCGGAGATCTTGATCTCGGCGAGAAAGCGCGCGGAGCCGAGCACGGCGCCAAGCTCCGGGCGCAGCACCTTGAGCGCGACTTCGCGATCGAGCTTTCTGTCGCGCGCGAGATAGACGACGGCCATGCCGCCCGAGCCGATCTCGCGCTCGATGACGTAGCGGTCACCGAGCGCGGTGGTGATGTCTGGAGTGTCGGACATGCGTCGAAGTTAGGGCTTGCCGCAATGCTCGCCAGAGGGAAACGCCTACGTCGTTCGTATCCCCTCGCTACGTAACCGAGCGTAGCTCCGGCGCGGACAGCGACGAGTAGCCTCCTGAGCAAGCACCTGCGCGAACCCCGCGCGGGGCGAGATCCCCACCACCGGGAGCGCTATGACTCGGCACATGCAGATGTTTACGGATCCGCGCACACTCACATACCGTCGGGTGGCACGCATCGCAGTAGGCCTCGTAGCACTGATTGCGACACCGCGCGCCGATGCACAGGGCCGTCCCCGCAGCTGTCCGACGCCGGTCGAGATGCGAGGGGACCAGGAGACGATGGAGACGGGAGCGTTGACCTCCGTGTCTCCTTCTTCGGTCATCGCGAATGCCGACTCGCGCGCCCCCGCAGCGCGGATCTCCGTCGACTCCGCGGGCGACATGGTTCGCATCATCGCGGGGCCGTATCGCATCAAGGGAGCGACGAGCCACCATACGCACGACGCCTCGATGGACGCGACCGTGCTGCGCGCGGTCTGGCCGGTGGAAGGATGGCTGCGCGGCTATCAGATCGTGCTCTGCGATGCCGATGCGTCGGGAAACGAGCCGCTCCCTCGCACGATGGTCCATCATGCGGGACTCGCCAACTTCAGTCGCCGGCAGCTCGTCTATCCGATGATCGAGCGGCTGCTGGCGGTCGGAAGTGAAACCGACAACGTGATGCTGCCCGCGGGGGTCGGCGTGCCGCTGCACCGCGGCGATACGCTCGGCGTCTATGCCGGCCTGCACGGCATCACCGACACGGTGATCGCGCACGCATACGTCATCCTCACGCTATCGTGGACGAGTGTGCACCGGCATCGGCCCATCGAGGTTCTTCCCTTCTACGCCGATGTCAACAACCAGATCGGCGGGACGACGGCATTCGATGTGCCCCCGGGCACCTCCGTCCGGTCCGCCGTGTTCACGATGCCGATCAGCGGCCGGCTGCTCGGCATCGGTGGACACATGCACGACTACGGTGCGGCCCTTCGCCTGGAGGATGCGGAGAGCGGCAAAGTGTTCGCGCGTCTTCGCGCGCATCGCACGGAGGACGGACACATTCGCGGCGTGTCGCGATTCAACTTCGGATTCCACGAAGATGGGCTGCGCCTCGAGGCGGGACATCGCTATCGGATCGTGGCCGAATACGACAATCCCACCGGCAGCGTCCTGTCGCACGGAGGCATGGGCTCGATCGCCGGTGCGTTCGCGCCCGATGACCTGTCGCGCTGGCCTAGGCTGGACCGCGCCGATGCGGATGTTCAGCGTGATGAGGCGAGTCTCGCCATGGGCGACATGGCGATGCCATGAACAGTCCGCGTGGCACGAAAGACGAAGATGGAATGCTGTTGCTAATTCAACCAGCCTCATCCAGCTTCCCGAGCAGGCTGTTCGGAGGAATCGCCATGTCCGCGAGTCCGGCGGCGCTCCCCAACCCGTTTCCTCTGGTCGGGCGGGCGAGAGAAATCGAAGCGCTGCGCCTCGCCCTGGATCAGACTGCGACCGGGCGCAGCACCATCACGCTGCTCGCTGGCGAGGCGGGAGTCGGCAAGACGAGACTCGTGCACGCAGCGCTCGAACAGGCGCGCGCGCGAAAGTGGGTGACCGCGATCGGCGCCGCCTACTCGGCGGAGTCGGGCGTTCCGCACGCGCTCTTCGCCGACGCGTTCGTACCGCTGCTGCGCCAAATGGATGCGAACACCGTCTCGGCGCTGTCGCGCGGAGGGATCGCGGAGATGGCGCAGCTGTTCCCGACGCTGGTGGCCGGCGCGCATCGGAGCGCCGCAGACGGCGGCAATGCGCCCGAGTTCAAGGCGCGGATGCTGTGGACGTTTGCGGAATTCGTGAGCTGTCTCGCGCGCAAGCGCCCCTTGCTGCTCGTGCTGGAGAATCTGCACTGCGCCGACGCCGCGTCGCTCGAGCTTTTGCATTTCACTGCTCGCCAGGTGACAGACGTTCCTCTCGCGATCGTCTGCACCTACATCCCGCTCGATCGTGGAGCAGCGCCCAACTTTCGAACGATCGAGCATTCATTGCGCGCGCAGGCGGGCGCGGGATACCACGACGTACGCCGCTTCACCGCGGCGGACACGCTCGAGCTGCTGCATCAACTCTTCGGTGGGCCGGGCGTCGTACCGCGGGAGTTCGCCGCTCTGCTGTTCGGCTGGACCCGCGGCAATCCGTTTTTTCTCGAAGAGGTTTTAAAGTCGCTGGTCGCGAGCGGACAACTCTCGCGCAGCATCGGAATCTGGAGCGGCTGGAACGTCGAGGGGCTCGATCTGCCTCCTTCGATCCGCGATGCACTGTCCGCGCGGCTTGCGGTGCTCTCGCCGTCGGCTCGAGCCGCGGCGGACCTCGCCGCCGCACTCGGGGCGCGCGTGTCGCTCGCCGCCCTTCGCGCGATTTCCACGCTTCCGAGAGACGAGCTGCTCGCCGCGGTCCAGGAGCTGCTGCAGCGGCGGGAGCTCGACGAGCGCGCGGAGGGCGAGCACGTGGTCTTCGACTTCGTTCATCCCATGATCCGCGAGACGCTCTACGCCGAGCTCGGGCTCGCGCGCGCGCGGACGCTGCACGCGACGATTGCCGAGGCGCTGGAGGCACTCTACGGTGCGCAGGCGACGGAGCATGCCGGTGAGCTCGCGTATCATCTCCTGCGTGCGGGAGATGGCGCGATGGTTCCCAAAGCCGTTACCTATCTGATCACGGCCGGACGCTCCGCGCTCGCGACGCATGCCGACCAGGAAGCGGCTGCGTATCTGAGCTCCGCGCTATTCCAATGCGATCGCATGTCGACGCACGATGGCGCAGATGCCATCGACCTCATGCTGATCGCCGACCTCGCGTCCGCACGCCAGCGCCTCGGCGAGCGAGATGAGTCGCTCCGGCTGTGGTCGCGCGCACGCGACGACGCGGCGAGTCGCGGCGACATCGCGCGCGCAGCAGAGATGGAGCGCAGGATCGGCCTTGCGCACTACTCACACGGGATGCACGCGATCGCTCTCGAACATTACGGAGCGGGATTGTCGCTGGCACTGGACGCCGGTCTCGATGGGCTCGCGGTGAGTCTTCGCCTCGCGCAAGCTGCCAGTCTCATGGAGATGGGACAGCAGGAGCGTGCGACGGATGCGCTGCGCCAGGCGCTCGTTGAGGCGGAGCGTAGCGGCGACGTCGGTCTCCAGGCGCGAACGCATCGGTCGATGCTGCTCGTCGCGACGGTGATGTGCGACGTTCGGCGTGTGCGCGAGCACGCCGCGCGCGCTCTCTCGCTCGGTGAGCACAGCCGACAACCCGCTCTATCCTGGTCTGCACACTGGGCGCTCGCGGCTGTTGGCGGCATGACCGGCGATGTGCCGGAGACGGAACGTCATCTCGTAGAGATCGATCGCATCGCTGATGAGCTGCGCTCGCCGATTCTACGCATTTGGAACTGCGAGATTGCGGTTGAGTTCCACTCCGCCCTTGGCCATTGGGATACCGCGCTTGCCATCGGGGAGCACAGCATCACGCTGGCCCGCGCGTTCGGTCAGCGCACGCTCCTTCCCCGTCTCCTCGTCTGGACCGCCATCACGTATGTGGGCCGAGGCAATCTCGAGCGCGCCAAGAGCTATCTGGATGAAGCATGGGAGATCTCCGGAGCGGGTCTCCACACCGACGCCCCGCGCGACGTGACCGGCATGCTCCGCTCGCATATCGGCATGGCGATCTATTACACGGCGATAGGGCGATACGACGAAGCGATACGCATCGGTACCGAGGGTCTGGCGATCGCCGAGCGTACGGGGCAGACCATCTGGGCGATCTATCGGCTGCTGCCCGCGACCATCGAAGCCTATTTGCGCATGGAGATGCCAGGGCCGGTACCGGCCCTCAGTCGCCGGCTCAGGGATGAGTCCGAGCGGGTCGGCCACAAGCTCGGCATCGCCTGGAGCGAGGCCGCCGACGCCTTGCTCGAGGTGCAGCGCGACCTGACGCTGGCGGGCGTCGAGCGAGTAGAGGCCGCCGCCGATCAGCTCGAGGCATTCCCATGTGTGTTCGATGCCGCGCGGCTCAGGCTCGTCGTGGGGGGCTTGCGTGTTCGCTGCGACGACATCGAGGGCGCGACGCGCGTATTGAAGAGCGCCTTTCAGACATTTTCTGCCCTCGGCGCCGAGCGTCCCCTGGCGCGTGCGCGCGAGGCCCTCGAGAAGATCGGCGTGCGCCCGCCCCGTGTGCGCGCTCGCTCCAAAGGAGGCGGGGTGCTCTCGGCCAGGCAGCACGAGGTTGCCCTGCTGGTGTCGCAGCGGCTCTCGAACAAGGAAATCGCAACGCGCCTCGAGTTGAGCACCGCCACCGTACGCACGCACGTCGAGAACATTTTTCGACTGCTTGGCATCCATGATCGCGGAGAGCTGACGGATTTGGTGCGCAGCGGACGACTGCAGCAGCCGGCCTGACTTCGGCATGCGCGCGTACGTCAGGCTCCGTATCGATGCAGGCCGAGTCCGCGCGAATGTGCGGCGCGGGGACGGGCATCGTACGGCATCGAGCGTATGGAGGGCGCATGGGCTGACAACGTAGCGTTGGGCAGTAGCTGATCCGTTTCGTTTGGATCGCCGTACTTCCCCGAGCAACGGACGTCACCATGCCTCGCAACCCGCTGTATCTCGCTGCGCTGATTGTCACGGTCGCAATCGCGCAATCCCTCCCGTTGGCGGCACAGACTGCGAACACTACGCTCTCAGCGGAGGCCGCGAACGATGTTCGCGTGCGTCTCACTGCTCCTCACCGGTTCGTCCCATCGAAGCGCATGGGAAGCATCTACGCCGTGCGCAACGACAGCCTCGGCCTGCGCATCGACGGCTCGGGCGATACGGTCATGCTCGCGATGTCGGACATCTCGAAGCTCGAATTGAGCCGCGGCCGTCATGCTTCGTTCGGTCGCGGGCTGCTCACCGGCGCACTCGTAGGCGGAGGCATTGGAGTTGTCGGGGGCGCCGTGGCTGGCGCCGCCGCTCAGTGCAGTGGGACGTGCTTCGGTGCGGGACCCGGCGCCGGTGCGCTCATCCTTGGCGTGACCGGCGTGGTGGTGGGTGGTGTGCTGGGCGGCCTGGTGGGCGCGGTGCACAAGAGCGAGCGATTCGAACGTGTCTCGCCGATCTCACCCGCCGCGCTCCTGCGCAGCGCGCAGTCGCACGCACTCATCGCTCCCATCAACGGGGGAAAGGCACTCGCGCTCGGATTGCATTTCTGATGCAGCTGTCGCGCGGCATCGGGAACGCGACGTGCGCGTGCGCCGTTCGTCCCCATGGCAGACACCCTCTTCTCCCCGCTGTCGCTTCGCGGTATCACGCTCAAGAACCGCATCGCCGTCTCGCCCATGTGCGAGTACTCGAGCGTCGACGGCTTCGCCAACGATTGGCATCTCGTCCATCTCGGCTCGCGCGCCGTCGGCGGCGCGGGGCTCATCCTCACCGAGGCCACCGCCGTGGTGCCCGAGGGACGCATCTCGCCCGACGATCTGGGCATCTGGAAGGACGAGCACATCGAGATGCTCTCGCGCATCACCGCCTTCATCGTCGAGCACGGCTCGGTACCGGGGATCCAGCTCGCGCACGCGGGGCGCAAGGCGAGCATGGCGTCATCATGGAAGGTCGGGAAGCTCGTGAGCCCGGCGGACTGCGGCTGGTTGCCCGTCGCGCCGAGCGCGATCCCGTTCGACGACGGCTACGCCGTGCCGGTCGCGCTCGATTTATCTGGAATTCAAGATATTATTTCCGCCTTCGCCCACGCCGCCCGCCGCGCGCTCGGCGCCGGCTTCCAGGTGATCGAGCTCCACGGCGCGCACGGCTATCTGATCAACGAATTTCTCGACCCGATCAGCAACACACGCACCGACAAATACGGCGGCTCGTTCGAGAATCGCACGCGCGTCCTGCGCGAGATCGTCGCGGCCGTCCGCGCGGTGTGGCCGGAACATTTTCCGCTCTTCGTGCGCATCTCGTCGTCCGACTGGATCGAAGGCGGCTGGACCGTCGATGACTCCGTCGCGCTCGCACGCGTCCTCCAACCGCTCGGCGTCGACCTCATCGACTGCTCGTCCGGCGGCAACGTCGCGAACGTACGCATCCCGCTCGGACCGGGATATCAGGTGCCGTTCGCCGAGCGCGTGCGGAAGGAAACGGGAGTTCCGACGGGCGCCGTGGGCCTCATCACCGAGGCGCAGCAGGCCGAAGACATCATCCGCGAAGGCAAGGCGGACCTCGTGTTCCTCGCGCGCGAGTTGCTGCGCGATCCGTACTTCCCGCTGCATGCGGCGAGGGAGCTTGGGGTCGATGTCCCGTGGCCCAGGCAGTATGAGCGCGCGAAGCGCTAGTCCTACCGCCCTCTCGCAATCTGCAGCAGATCGTTCAACACCCCGCTCGCCGTCACATCCGGGCCCGCGCCCGGACCGGTGATCACCAGGGAATTCTCGCGATACCGATCGCTCACGAATACGAACTGATTGTCCGTACCGCGCAGCGACGCCATCGGACTCGATGGCCCCGCGACCACCAGCCCCACGCGCACCTTCCGGGCGCTCGATGTCGCCTGGTAGCGGAGCACGCCGCCGCGCGCCGCCGCCTTCGCCACGCGCGCGCTCCACGCATCATCGAACTTCTCGAGCTTCTTGAGGAATTTGACGAGCGGCATGCGCACCGCCTCCGGCGCCACGAGCGACTCCACCTTCACATCGCTCATCTCTCCCTCGAAGCCCAACAGCCGCCCCAGAATGATCGCCTTGCGCGCCACGTCCACCCCCGAGAGATCGTCGCGCGGATCGGGCTCCGTGTAGCCGCGCGCCATCGCATCGCGAAGCACCGCCGAGAACGTCCTCCCGCGACCCAGCTCGTCGAAGAGAAAGCCCAGCGTCCCCGACGGACAGGAGTCGATGCGCCGCACGCGATCCCCCGCTTCCACCAGCTTCGCGTAAGTGTCGAGCACCGGCAGCGCCGCGCCCACGGTCGTCTCCGCCCGGATGTGCACCCCCTCCTCCTCCGCGAGCTCGCGCAGTGCGCGCACGCTCGCGCGCGACCCGGAGAGCGGCCGCTTGTTCGCCATCACGAGGTCCATCCCAGCGCGCATGGCATCCATGAGCAGCGGCGTCGTCTCCTCCGCGGTGAGGTCGATGCACACGGGGCGCGACAGTGCGTGACGCCCGATGTGCGCGAGCGACGCCGCCGCCCCGCCGTGGTGCGCGCCAGGGAGCGTCGCAATGCTCCGCCCCGCGCGCTTCTCCGCGCTCGCCTTCGCGAGGCGCGCGGCCGAGATCCCCCCCGCATCGAACAGATATCCGCTCCGATCGATGATGCCCACCACTCGCGGACCCTCACTCCTCCGCCCGCTGCGCGCGATGTGCGCCGCGACGCGCTGCCCGATTGCGCCGAAGCCGAGCAGAATCGCATCGACGTGCGCGCCGCCCGTGGCGCCCCCGCCGCCGATGCGATCCAGCTGGAACGCCGCGTGGATGCGACGCAGCGCGGGCACGCCGTGCGCGGCATCGACCACCACCGAGAGGTTGAGCTCCGACGATCCCTGCGCGAGCGCGACGACGTTGATCCCGGCGCTCGACAGCGCCTCGAACGCGCGCGACGCAGTGCCGGGAATGTCGCCGATACCCAGCCCCACGATCGCGATCGTCGCCACGTCGTCGCGCGACGTCACGCTGTCGATCTCCCGATTCGCGATCTCGTGACGGAATTCGTGCGACAGTCCCTCGCGCGCACGCGCCGCCGCTACCGCCGGAACGCTGAAGCAGATCGAGTGCTCCGACGACGCCTGCGAGATGAGCGACACCGAGATCCCTTCGCGCTGGAGCGTGCCGAAGGTGCGCGCCGCGATCCCCGGCTCGCCGAGCATTCCGTTCCCCGCGACCGTGATCATCGCGAGCTCCGCCGAGATCGAGAGCGCCTTCACCGGAAAGCGCTGCACCATCCGACGCGTCGACACCTCCGTGCCCATCGATTCCGGATTCGCGAACGGGCGCACGTACAGCGGCATCGCGCGCCGGGTGAGCGGGATGAGCGCGCGTGGATGCAGCACCTTCGCGCCGTAGTACGCGAGCTCCGCCGCCTCGCGCGGATGCAGCTGCGCGATCACGCTCGTGTGAGGCACGAGCCGAGGATCGCTCGTGAGCAGCCCCGGCACATCCTTCCAGAGCGACACCGCGCGGGCGTTGAGCGCCCGCGCGAGGAGCGTCGCTGAGAGATCCGAGCCCCCTCGGCCGAGCGTCGTGACCGCACCCCCGGGAGAGACACCAAGAAAGCCGGGGACGATCGCGATCTCGCCGCGCGCGAGCAGCGGCCGGATCTCCGCGCGCGCCGCACGATCGGTGGCGGCGAGATTCGGCGTCGCCGAGCCGAACGCATCGTCGGTGTGGATCACGCGGGTCGCGTCGACGTAGCGCCCCTTCACGCGATGTGCGCGCAGTGCGGCTGCGACGATCGTCGCACTCAATCGTTCCCCGCGCGCCACGATGAGGTCCGTGGTGCGCGGGGTGAGCTCGCGCACCGCGTCGAGTCCGCGCACCAGGGTGTCGAGCTCCTGGAACGACTCGTCCATCGCGCGTACGACCTCCGCGCGCTGCCTCGCGCCGCGCAGCACCGCGCGCGCGACGTCGACGTGCCGTGCGCGCAGCCGCGCGGATTCCCTGAGCGCCCCCGCGACGTTCCCCGCCGTCGCGCGCGTCGCGATCTCGAGCAGCGCATCGGTCACCCCCGCCATCGCCGAGAGCACGACCACCGTCGGCTCGGCGCGATGGCTCACAATCAATGCGACCGCGTGTCGTACCGCGGTCGCGTCGGCCAGTGAGGCCCCGCCGAACTTGTGGATCTGCGGTCGACGCGCTCGTTGTGTCATTCGGGAATGTCGCCCTGCCGAGCGTGCGCAGCAAGAAGATGCAAAACGCCCCCGGGAGCCAGGCGGGCTTCCGGGGGCGTCGTCGGTTCGCTTCGCCGATCAGGCTGCGAGCTTACGCGGCCCACTCGTCGTGCAGCGTCGCCGCCGCATCGTGCGCGCGGAGCGACTTGAGCGCACGGTCGCGAAGCTGACGCACACGCTCGCGCGTGACACCGAAGAGCTTCGAGATCTGATCCAGCGTCATCGGCTCATCTTCGAGACCGTAGTACATGACGAGAATACGGCGATCACGCGGCGGCAGCTGCTCGAGCGCGCGGTAGAGCGCCGCGCGACGCGACTCGTCCTCGGCGCTCGAGAGTGCGTCGTAGCCCTCTCCCGATGCTTCCGACGCAACGACACTCGCGAGCGTCTGCCCATCACGCTCGCCACGCGCGCCGCCGAGCGGCTCGTCCAGCGACCGCTCCGGCGTGACGACGCCGAGCAGACTCTGAACCACGTCCGGCGCGAGCTGCGCGACCTTTCCGATCTCATCCGGCGTCGGCTCGCGACGAAGTGCATCGCGGAGCGCGGCCTGCGCACGCGTCACGCGTGTCAGGTCACCGGTGCGATTCAACGGCAGGCGGATCGCGCGGCCATGCGTCGCGATAGCCGCGAACACCGCCTGACGAATCCACCACACCGCGTAGCTGATGAAATTCACACCAACGTTTGGATCGTATTTGTCGGCCGCGCGAACGAGACCGGCGTTTGCTTCGCTGATGAGATCCTCGAGATCGAGGCCGCGATTCTGGTACTTCTTCGCAACCGAGAATGCGAAGCGGAGATTCGCCTCGATCAGCTTCTCGCGCGCAGCCTCGCGCTCGGCGCGGCTCCGCTTCTCGTCGCGCATCAGGCGCGCGAGTTGCTTCTGATCCTCTGCAGCGAGGACCGGCATTCTCCCGGTTTCCGCGATGTAGAGATCGATGAGATCAGCGTCACGAAGCGCGCCGGAAATTGCAGCCGGAGTGGCCGTACGACGTCGGGAACGTGTGCGGGGTGCTGTTGCCATGGTCAATGAACTCTCCCTGTCCTGGCGGGCTCATGCATAGCCACCAGGCGCGAAGTACTTAAAGAATTAGGAAGGATCGCTGTTATCCTAACACCGATTAAGCTCCTAAAGTTTCGTCGGTTCCTGCCCAATATACGTTTCCGACCGCGGTTCTGTTCGTCCTTTCTGGTACAACGACTTAGTAGCCTCCCAACGGGGGGTAGGTCAAGCCCATGCCGGCCTCTTTTTTGGCCGTTTTTCCGATATCCCTGCGCTTTCCGCGAGGAGGCACGATGCGCCGTACACTGCTTGCATTTCTCGCGCTAGTAACAGTCGTCGTCGTCGGATGTTTCAACGAATCCACATTAGATCCTTATGGGAATACGGGGACGCAGACCGGCGGGACGGGCGGCGGCGGTAACGGTACCGATTCCACAGGCGCGCTCGACACGGCTTCCGTCATCATTTTCGACAACGGCTACAGCCCCACCGGCGTCTCCGTCGCCCCGGGCGGCACCGTCACCTGGGTCTGGACCGGCAACAACGCGCACGGAGTGACTTTCGATGACGGCACCATCACGCCATCGACGATCCAGTCGGTCGGCTCCTATACCGTCCGCTTCCCGCGCGCCGGCATCTTCTCGTTCTTCTGCACGGTCCACGGGCGAACCGTCGAATCGGGAACGGTCACGGTCAAGTAGCTTCGGCTCGGCGCCTCAACGAAGGCGCCGGGCTTTTCGCAGTGGCGGGGCCGACATAGCATTTGGGGTGAGCCTTCACCCTCTCCCGCGCGAATGACGTCCCTTCAGCCCGACATCGCACCACTCGCCGCCGCGCTCGCAGGCCAGTACGACATCGAGCGCGAGCTTGGCCGCGGCGGGATGGGGATCGTCTACCTTGCGCACGATGTGAAGCTCGAGCGCCAGGTCGCGATCAAGGTGCTCCCGCCCACGCTCGCCGGCAGCGCCGACGTGCGCGAGCGCTTCCTCCGCGAGGCACGCACCTCCGCCCGCCTCACGCATCCGAACATCGTCGCCATCCACGGCGCCGGCGAGATCGATTCGCGCGTCTACTTCGTGATGGGCTTCGTCGACGGCGAGTCGCTGGCCGAGCGCCTTCGACGCGAGGGGCCGCTCGACCCCGCGATCGTCATCCCGATTCTCCGCGATGTCGCGCTCGCACTCTCCTACGCGCACGAGCGCGGCGTCGTCCACCGCGACATCAAGCCCGAGAACATCCTCATCGACGCGCGCACCGGTCGCGCGATGGTGACCGACTTCGGGATCGCGCGCGTCGCCGAAGCCGCGCCGCTCACGATGACGGGACAGGTGCTCGGCTCCGTTCACTACATGAGCCCCGAGCAGGTCTCCGGCGACAAGCTCGATGGCCGCAGCGATCTCTACTCGCTCGGCGTCGTCGGCTTTCAGGCGCTGAGCGGCCGGTTGCCGTTCGACAACGAGAGCGCGTCGGCGGTAATTGTCGCGCACGTCACGAAGCCCGCACCCGCGCTGCTCTCGGTGGCGCCGAACCTGCCGGCGGCGATCGCGGCGGTGATCGATCGCTGCCTCGCGAAGTCTCCCGACGCGCGCTACGCGACCGGCGATGCGCTCGCGAGCGCGCTCGACCAGACGTGGGACGAAAAGGCATGGGAGCGACAGAAGGCAGCGGCGGGGAGGCTGCTCTCTGAGACGCAGGCGCAGGCTGTCTGGCAACGCGCGGCGGATTTGCAGCAGGCGACCGAGTCGCATCCGGCCGCCCCCATCGGTATGCTGCCCGTGCGCGCAGCGCCGAGCGTCACCAGCGGGATTGCGATGGAGCGCGTGCGGGAGAGCGCCGTCGAAGCGGGGATCTCTGAGGAGCACATCGAGCGCGCCGCATCGGAGCTCGGTCTGTCGCCGCGCCTTGGCCGCCGTGTCGTTCGCCCGGAGCCACCGTTCGCTCCAGTGGTGAATCTGCCGCTCCTCACGCCGCTCTTCGCTGCGCCCTTTCGTTTACAGGAAGAGAGTGAAGTGGCAGGCGAGGTCCTTCCGGCCGACTACGAGATGATCGTCGAGCGCATCCGCGAGACTCTTGGCGACGAAGGATCCGTCACCGCACTCGGCCGCACCCTCACGTGGAGCTCGCGGGTGGTGAGCCGGAAGGGACGCAACGTCAGCGTGACGATATCCCCGCGGCGCGGCAATACGCGCATCCGCATCGACGAGCGCCTGGGTCAGCTCGCCGGCGGACTATACGGCGGCGTCGTCGGCGGCACGTCGAGTCTTGCAGTGCTCGCCTTCGTGTCTGTGGGCCAGGCGACTCACTCGTGGGTGCCGGCACTCGCGGCTGGACTTGCCGTCGAGATGACGACGTTCGGCATCGCGCGCACGGTCATCGGCATCATCAAGGGGAAGCGTCGGCGGCAGCTCGAAGTTCTGCGCCAAACGCTCGAGTCCGAGATTCGCGAATCGATCGCCGTGGGGCCGCCCACGGACGATCGCTGAACGAACGTCGCGTGATGCCTGTCGTTCGCGCCCAAGCGCACTCGGTAACGATTTTTACCGGCCTCAGCACCCCCAAGGGCGTGAAACCAGTTAAGTTAGTGAACTGTATACAGGAGACGCGTGTGAAGGAGTTCGAGTTCGAAGACGCCGGACGCACTTTCAGCTGTTTCGTTGAAAAGCAGTCCGTGGCGCATCCAACGGATTGGTGGTGGTTCACGGTGTCGAACGAC